>QZJS01000061.1 GCA_003597945.1 Desulfobacteraceae bacterium
GCGCATCCTGGTGACCATCGACAAGGCGTTGAAATGGGCCGCGGTCGTCAATGAAAACAAGGCGCTGCGTCAGGCGCTTGACGCATCCGCCGGTTTTGCCGATCTGATTGCCGGAACCCCGGTGATGATCGATATTTTTCAGCGGATCCGCCAGGTGGCGCCCACCATGGGAACGGTACTCATCACCGGCCCCACCGGCACCGGCAAGGACCTGGTGGCCCGGGCCATTCACCAGAACAGCCCGCGGCACGCCAATAAAATGGTGACCGTCAACTGTACCGTCATACCGGGAGAAATCATTGAAAGCGAGCTTTTCGGGCATGTCAAGGGCGCCTTTACCGGGGCCTGGCAGGATAAAAAAGGGCTGGTGGAAGAAGCCCATGAAGGCACGCTTTTTCTCGATGAAATCGGCGATTTGAACCCGCGCCTGCAGACCCGGTTGCTCCGGATGCTTCAACACGGGGAATACAAACCCGTGGGCAGTGTGACGACAAAAACCGCTGATATCCGGTTTATCGCGGCCACCAATCAGGATCTTAACGCGGCGATACGGGCCGGGCGGTTCCGGGAGGATCTTTATTACCGGCTCAATGTGATCCGTTTTGATCTGCCGCCGCTGGCCGCCCGGGCCGCTGATATTCCCTTGCTGGCTTTTCATTTTCTGGAAAAATATTCCCGCTTGAATTCAAAACGGATCAGGGAAATCGCGCCCGAGGCCCTTAGCGCGCTCAATAATCATGCTTATGCCGGCAATGTGCGCGAACTGGAAAATATCATCGAGCGGGCGGTGATTTTCTGCAGGGGGGATGTGATAACGCAAAAGGATCTTTGCCTTGATGACGGTCGCAGTTTTTGTTCCGCGGACCCGGAGACGGAAGGCGGTCGGATGGATGATGAACTCAGTCGCCTGTCGTTTAAAGATGCAAGGGAAGTCATGCTCAAACAGTTTCACCGCAACTATATCGAATCCCTGCTGCGGGAAAACAGCGGTAATGTCAGTCAAGCCGCTGAAAAGGCGGGCATCCAGCGCCAGTATTTGCACCGGCTTATTAAGGAAACCGGAATTAAGACGGAAAGTTTTAAATAATCGGAAACAAAAGCAGGGCTCGGATATAGATTCCCTGCAGTGGGAAAAAAAGCGCCACACGGCGTGATCATCCATAAATCGATAAATCAATGCTATAGGCGATAAAAGGGATTTGTCATGGCTGAAATCGTACCCACAAGCAAAAAACCGGAAAAAACCATCCGCTTGCTGCTTGTCGATGATGAAGAAGCCTATGTCGATGTACTGGCCAATCGGCTCAGCCGGCGGGGATTTGAGGTCACCAAGACCTACAGCGGCACCCAGGCGTTGCAGGCCATGCGCGGCAAGGAATTTGATGTGGCGGTGCTGGATTTAAAAATGGAAGACATGGACGGCATCGAGGTGCTTAAAGTTGTCAAGCGCATGGACCCGAACATGCAGGTCATCATGCTGACGGGCCACGGCTCTGAAACTGCGGCCCGCCAGGGAATCGAATTCGGCGCGTTTGACTATCTCATGAAACCCTGCGAGTTGGACGCGCTGGTGGATAAAATCAGGGAGGCGGCGTCAAAGACCTGATGGCCGTCATTGCCCGCGGCCCTACACCCTTTGGCCCTTACCTGTAGGGGTCTCTTATAACCCCATTGGATCATCATCTTTGTTATGATCCTGCCGCATCAGCTTTCCCGTGGGACTTTTGGGCAGGATATCCCTGAAGTCCACGATTTTCGGCACCTTGTATGACGCCAGATGTTTCTTGCAGAAATCCATGATGTCTTGTTCAGAGATTTTGTCCATATAATCGAGTTTGAGGGAGATGGTCGCCTTAACCTTTTCGCCTTGATAGGGGTCGTGTTGCCCCGTTACCATGGCTTCCTCCACCCCCGGATGCAGGTAGAGAACGTGCTCGACCTCCACCGGCGATACATTGTAGCCGGACACCACGATCAGATGCTTGATCCGTCCGGCGAAATGGACGAAATCCTCCTTGTCGACAAACCCCTTGTCGCCGGTGCGGAGCCAGCCGTCGGGCAGAAAGGTCATTTCCGTTTCCCGGGGGTTGTTGTAATAACCGGCGGCCACCTGAAGGCCCCGGTAGCAGATCTCCCCTTCCTGGTTCCGGCCGAGGATATTGCCCATCTCATCGGTGATCTTGACTTCCGAATAGACGGGGATGCCGATGGAATCGAATTTTTCCTTGATGCCTGGAATGGATATGATGCCGCCGCTGTTGGTTTCGGTCATACCCCAGCCGTTGACCAGTTCCAGGCCGGTCATCTGTTTCCATTGGTCCTGGACCGCCACGGGAACGGGAGCGGCGCAGCCGATGGTCATCTGGATGCTGGATAGATCATGCTTTTTCATCAGTTCATTCTGGTTCATCAGGGCGATAAAAAACGTGGGCGGCGCGAAAATCACATTGACGCGATAAGTTTCAATGATGCGGAAGGCATCGGCCGCGTCGAACAGCGGGATCGGGATCACGGTGCCGCCCTGGTAGAAAACCGGCAACTGGTGCAGCAGGTACCCGGAAGTATGAAACATGGGCATGATGGAAAAATTGACTTCCCGTTCCCTGGTGGCCCGAAAGGCATGGGTGTGGGTCAGGGAATTAAAGACCAGGTTGAAATGGGTTTCCAGCACCCCCTTATTTTTTCCGGTGGTCCCGGCGGTATAAAGGAGCAGAGCCGCGTCCTTGCGGGGATCAACTTTCTCCGGTTCGGTCAGCGGTGCGTGTTTTTCCATGGATGCAAAAAAATCAAAGGTTCCGGCAATGGCTCGCTTGGGCATATCCCAGCACAGTTTCAAAGTGGACGGCACCACGGCTTTTGGCGCTATCCAGTCCTGCAGATGGGTGACGATCTCATGGTCGATGAGGCCGTCGGCCTTCAGATCCACCAGCTTCTCGTGCCATTGATCCAGGACCAGGATGACCCTTGCCCTGGAATCTTTGAGCTGATCGGCGATTTCCTTTGGCTTGAACATCACGTCGATGGGCGTGTGGACGGCGCCGACAAAAGCGGCCGCATAAAAGGCCACGATATGCTGCAGGGAGTTGGGAAGCATGGTGGCCACCACGCTGTTTTTGCCGATGCCGATTTCCTTGAGAAATGCGGCGTATTTGCGGATCATCAGATCCAGTTCCCCGTAGGTGACGGCCTTGTCTAAAAAAATAACAGCCACGTCATCGGGATATTTCTTAACGGTCCGGGCAAACAGCTCGTAAATCGATATTTCCGGTACCTCGGGAATGGCCTCGTAAAACCAGGTGGGGTGGCTGATGACATAGGCATCTTCCGGAGCATACGTCTGGGATTCTTCCAGCCAGCGGTCCGGATAGCCGATCCCCTTGTAGCAGTCGAAAAATGCCTTGTCGAAAAAGCCCTGGCCCGCGGTATAGCGGGGCGCCATAATTTTTTTCATTGTTTTTCTCCTTGTTTATCAGCCGGAAGGGCGATTTCACCCAGTGCCATGCGGGCCATGTCGCCTAAAAATATCAGGGGCAGATTCTTTTCCCGGGCCGGCCCATCAAGGGAATGCATGCACATGGGGCAGAGGCATACCATGGCCTCGGCACCGGCATCCGTTGCGTCCCGGACATTTTTTTCCTGGTCGGGCCGCGGGTCATCCATGCCGAGCATCCATTTGACCGCCGCGCAGCACAAGGCGTTTTCACGGTCATAGGCCCGATCCACCCGGGTCACCCCGCACAGGTCAAAGACTTTGTCGATGAAATGTTCCTTCTCCGGGGTCAGGCGGGAGGCGCAGGGCCGCTGATAGGCGGCTTTTATGTTTAACAGCCGCAGTTGGTCTTTTCTGGCGGTCAGATATTCCACCAGGTATTCGGATAGATGAATCGGCTTAAACGGAACCGGGATGCCATACTTTGGGGCCACACCGGCCAGCATGGCATAGCAGTCGTCGTGAAAACAGACGATTTCCTTTGCGCCGGTGGCGGCCAGGCGATCCACGAATTTTTCGGCATGCTTGCGCTGGATGCTTTCGGCCCCCATGTGGCTGAGCAGGATCCAGCAGAAAAAGGGCTTTCCGCCCACCTGGGGCATATCATAGAGTTGGCCCTGGATCAGATGACCGTCGGTTTTGGCGAACACGCAGGTGCTCATGACGCGGTCGGCCCGGGGCAGGTTTTTAAGGTCGCCGTCAAAGACAAACCGGGCTTCGGTGGCGGCCACGGTATCGGGGG
Organism: Desulfobacteraceae bacterium; assembly: GCA_003597945.1. Classification (GTDB taxonomy): domain Bacteria; phylum Desulfobacterota; class Desulfobacteria; order Desulfobacterales; family Desulfosalsimonadaceae; genus SURF-33. The sequence goes on from QZJS01000061.1 coordinate 4,233, forward strand.
CCACCCGCTGAAATTTTTCCTGGAGCCCGGCGATCAGGTAAAACGGTTGGGCGTCTTTCGGGCAGATTTCATTGCAGGCATAGCAGGTGATGCACTGATCCACGGCCGGTGCATGTTCCCCTGCCATCATGGCCTTCATCCATGCCGCAGCCTGGTCCTGATTCACATCCATCCATTGGCAGCGGGTCAGGCAGTCGCCGCACAGATCACAATTTTCTTTGCTAAACACCGACGGTCCCCTCCAAACTATTTTCGATTATTGTATTGACTAAATTTTATACATACCCGCCGGGCGGTTTTTTTGCAATGAATTTTCCCGGGTGCCGCGATCGGTTTGTTTCCAGATGGCGGAAACGCCTCAAGATCAAACAATTTTTCCAGGCTGGTGATGCTGAAAGCGCCGTCCGTCGCATAAAAAATGATTGACAGCGGTATAACCAAAGTTATACTTTGATGAGTATGAAAACCGCCATATCCATACCAGACGACATTTTTATGTCAGCGGAACGCCTGGCCAAGCAGATGAATATATCCCGGAGTGAATTTTATCGATATGCTTTGGAGCGTTATATAGCTGAATGTCGTCATGTCGGAGTGAAAGAGCAACTGGACAAAGTATATGCTTCTCAAAACTCATCCGTTGATCCGGCATTTCTGAAAGCGCAGACAAACTCCATTACCAGGGAAGACTGGTAATGCGGCGTGGGGAGATCTGGTGGGCGGAACTTCCACCGCCGATCGGCTCAGAACCGGGATACCGGCGTCCCGTGGTTATCATTCAAAGTGATGATTTCAATAAAAGCCGGATCAATACCGTTATTGTTGTTATCCTGACCTCCAATCTCCATCTTGAAGCCGCTCCCGGCAACGTGCTTCTTAAAAAGCAGAGCACCGGACTTTCCCGGGATTCGGTTGCCAATGTTTCCCAGGTGTTTACCATTGATAAGTCATTTCTTGCAAAACACATCAGCAGGCTGTCACCGTCGGAAATGGATCAAGTGGAAGACGGCCTGCGCCTGGTGCTTGATTTGTAACAATCGGTTTATACGTATAGTAGACGTATAAGGAGCTGCGCTATGCGAAAAAAGTTGACGATAACCATTGATGAAGAGGTCTACGAAGGGCTTCATCGGACAATCGGTCCGCGCAGAATCAGTAAGTTTGTACAGGAACTGGTCCGGCCGCATGTCGTCAGGCCGAACCTGGAGTCGGCTTATGCCGATATGGCAAAGGATGGGCTAAGAGAAAAAGAGGCCATGGAGTGGGCCGAGGCTACTTTTTAGTCTCCAGCGTTTTATCAAGAGAAATATATGAAAAAAATCGGGCGGTATGCCGTCACCGGCGTGCTCGGCCGGGGCGGGATGAGCACGGTATATAAGGTGATGGTGCCGGAAATCGATCTGGCGGCGGCCCTGAAATGTTTTGATCCGCGTCCGGCCCTGGTGGAAAAAATGGGGCATGATGCGCTGCGGCGGCGGTTTATGGCCGAAGCGGCCGTGACGGCCCATATCCGTCATCCCAATGTGCTCGACGTCTGGCGGATGGAAGAAGCCGACGGCCGGCTGTTTTACCTGATGCCGTATTTCTGCCGGGATCTCGGCGCTCTCATCGGCGAAACCTACTGGGCCGATGCCCCCACCCGCATTCTGAGGCCGGAGCGGGCCGTCCGCTACCTGGCAGGCGTTTTGGAAGGTCTGGCCCGCCTGCACGAAGCCGGCATCATTCATCGGGACCTCAAGCCCGCCAATGTCATGCTCACCGACCAGAATACGGTGGTCATCGCGGATTTCGGCCTGTCCCGGGCCCGGGGCGAAACCCTTGCGGCCGGGGCGGGGGACCTGGTTTTCGGCACCAGATATTACGCGGCCCCGGAGCAGGTCCTTGACCCGGATGGCGTGGACGGCCGGGCCGATCTTTATTCCACCGGCGTGATCCTGCATCGGATGCTCACCGGCCGGCTGCCGACAACCCCGCCCGCCCGGCCGGGTGAAATCAACCCGGATCTTGATGATGACTGGGACGATCTGATCCTGACGGCCCTTTCTCCGGAGCCGGACAATCGGTATCCGGATGCCGGCGCCATGGCCGTAGCCCTTGAAGACGCGCGGGTTCGTTTTGAGGAAAAAAAGGCCAGGACCTGCGCATTGGGCGAGGGGGCATCCTTCCGTTTAAACGGGCTTCAGCGCGGGGAGATCCGGACCGCGGACAAAGTTTCCGCTTCCTTTCCCGCGGATTCGGCCATTGGTCTGAATGCCGAATATCCCCCCATCACAGGAACAAAAAAGCATATCGGCCCTGGTTCTTTGAGCGGCGACGCAAAATCAGCGGTAACGGTTCCCAGTTCAAGTGACGGCAATTCCGGTGATTTGAAAGCGTCGTCTGCGCCCCGGACCCGGGCCATGACCATCGCCGGCAGCCGGGCCAAAACCATCTTCGGTTTAGACGACCTATGGCGGCCTAAGTTTTATGCGGCCATCCCGTTTACCCCCGGACCTGATGGGCTCATTGTTGCCGATCCGGTCTGCGGCCTCACCTGGCAGCAATCCGGTTCGCTGTATCCCGTCACCTGGGAGCAGGCCCATGCCTATGCCGAACGCATGAACGCGGAGCGATTCGGCGGCTTTAACGCTTGGGGCCTTCCCACGGTGGACGAATTGCTGACCCTGCTTTCCAATCTGTCGCCCGGCGCGGATTTCTGCCAGGCCCCGGTGTTCGACACCCGCCAGAACTGGATCTGGAGCGCGGACCGCCGGTCCCCCAAGGCCGCCTGGTATGTCAACATGGAAACCGGGTTTGTGGGTTCCCACGATCTGACCGGCTATTTTTACGTTCGGCTTCGAACCACCAATGAGGTTGGGTAACGTTCTACGGCATCAACGTTTACGGAACCATCGGCTTTAGGTTCAGGATAATATATTTTTGAAATCCCAGTCAATCCAGTGGCTGTTTAGTTTCAGTAAAAACGCCGGGACCTGCCTTGGCCTGTCCATCGGGCTGGGGTTTTGCGCGGGCGTGCTGCTTATTATTCAGGCTTCCGTTCTGGCCCGGACCATTCATGAGGTGATTTTTGAAGGGCATGGCCTGACGACGGTCATGCCGGGTTTGTGGCTGATTCTCGGCCTTGTTTTTGCCCGGTCGGCCCTGATGGGGATATCCAGGTATTATTCCGGTCTGGCCGTGACCAGGGTCAAAGAGGAAATCCGGAGCCGGCTGTTTGAAAAGATGGAACGGGTGGGGCCCGTCAACCTGGCGGACCGTTCCGCCGGAGACCTGGTCAACCTCGGCGTGGACGGCGTGGAGTCCCTTGACGGATATTTTTCCGGCTACCTTCCCCAACTGGCCCTGGCGGTATTGATTCCCCCGGCCATCCTGGCCTTTATCTTTCCCATCGACTGGATTTCCGGCCTTATCCTGATGGTGACGGCGCCCCTGATTCCATTTTTCATGATCGTCATCGGCAGCAGCGCGGAAAAGCTGAACCGGAAGCAATGGGAAAAAATCAACCGGCTCAGCCACCGGTTTTTAGACGCCATCCAGGGGCTTGTTACACTGAAGATGTTTAACGCCGGAAAGCGGGAGGCTGTCGTTGTCGGCAAAATCTCGGATGAATACGGCCGGAGCACCTTGTCCGTGCTGCGGGTGGCTTTTTTAAGCGCCCTGGCCCTTGAATTCATGGCGACGGTCAGCGTGGCCATGGTGGCGGTGATCGTGGGATTCCGGCTTCTCTGGGGAGAGCTGGATTTTGGCGCGGGCTTTTTCATTCTGATTCTGGCCCCGGAGTTTTACCTGCCCCTGCGAAGCCTGGGAACGCATTTTCATTCCCGGATTTCGGCTGTCGCGGCGGCGCAACATATGCAAAAGCTGTTAACCATTGCCGACATGAAACGCGCGCCGGGCGCGGATGATCTTTCCTTTGAACGGGTTGCCGTCAGATTTGATAAGGTTTCCTATTGCTATGAAACCGGTCGTGACGGATTGAAAAACTTCAGCTTTGCCGCACCGGCCACGGGATTGACCTGCCTGACGGGGGAAAGTGGCCGGGGCAAGACCACGGCGTTGCGGTTGATTCTGGGTCTGATTCGGCCGGATGCGGGCAAAATCACGGTCAACGACGTCGACCTTATGAACCTGGGCCATGACGCCTGGCTGAAACAGACCGCCTATCTTCCCCAGAGGCCCCATCTTCTAAGCCAAAGCGTGTTGGACAATATCCGGCTCGGCAATGCCCGGGCCACCGTTGAAGAGGTGAAACGAGCCGCGGCCAGGGCGCGTCTGGATAAAGAAATCGAAGCGCTGCCGGATGGTTATGATACGATTCTGGGTGAAGACGGGCAGGACCTTTCCGGCGGGCAGCGGCAGCGGCTGGCCCTGGCCAGGGCGTTTGTGCGGGACTGCCCGCTGGTGCTTCTGGATGAGCCCGGAGCCGGGCTGGACAAGGGGAGCCGGGAAATGATTTATGAATCGGTTCTGGAACTGGCCCAAAGCCGGGCTGTGATCATGGTCACCCATGACAGGGAAATCCTGCCGCGGGCCGCCAGGGTGATGGTGTTGCCATGAAAGAATTTTTCAGACTTCTTAAACTGATGATCCCCCAGTGGCCATGGCTGCTTCTGGGGGTCTGCTGCTCGGCGGCGACCCTTCTGGCCAACGCCGCGCTGCTGAGCCTGGCGGCCTGGTTTCTGGCCTGCATGGCCCTGGCCGGGATCAGCGGGGTTCCGTTCAACTATTACCTGCCGTCCGCGGGAATCCGGGCGCTGGCCATTGTCCGGACCCTGGGCCGATATGCGGAAAGGCTCTTTTCCCATGAAGCCACCTTCCGGCTGTTAACCGCCCTTCGGGTCTGGTTCTTCCGCCGTCTGGAACCCCTTGCCCCAGCAGGGCTTAAGGGGATGCACAGCGGCGATGTGTTTTCCCGGATTAAATCCGACATCGACAACCTGGATGAGTTTTATCTGCGTTTTATCCTGCCCATGATATCGGCTTTTTTTGTGCTGGCGGTGGTGTTTGTTTTTGTATGGCGCTACAGCCCGCTTATTGCGCTTTACATGACGTTGCTGTGGGCCGCGGCCGGCATTGCCCTGCCCCTGGCGTTCCTGCGGCTTGGCTTCCCCTGGGGCGCACGGCAGGTGGCGTCCTTTGCCGGGATGCGGACCATTGCCGTTGATCTGATCCGGGGCATGGAAGAGCTGATCGTCTTCGGCCGGAGCAGGGATCTGCTTGTCGCGCTCGAAAGGGAGAATAAAAATCAGGCCGCTGTTCAGACACGGCTTTCCCGGCTGGAGGCCCTTTCGGAGGCCGGAATGGTCTTTTGCATCGGGTTGTCCCTGTGGGGCGTGTTGATGCTGGCGATTCCCCTGGTGGAAAACGGCGTGCTTTCGGGCGAAAACCTTCCCATGCTGACCGTGTTGGCCCTTCTGAGTTTCGAGGGGGTGCAGCCGCTTCCGTCGGCGTTTAAAGCCTGGGGCCGGATCCGGGCATCCGCCGGCAGGCTTTTTTCCATCATCGATCAGCACCCCGCCGTGTCCGAACCCGGACAAAACTTCCCTGATCCGGGGGACTGGGGCATTACATTTAAACATGTTTACTTCACCTATCCGGAAAGAGAGCGGCCGGTTCATGAAGATTTAAGTTTTGACGTCAAATCCGGAGAAAAACTGGGCATCATCGGTCCCACGGGTTCCGGAAAAACCAGCATCATCGGTTTGCTGATGCGGTTTTATGAGTGCGGGGCAGGGGACATCCTGCTGGGAAGACAACCGGTTGCCGGATACGCCTCTGAAAAACTGCGGTCCTGGATCGGTGTTATTGCCCAGGATACCTATCTGTTTAACGCAAGCATCAGGGAAAATCTGGTGCTGGCGGACCCAAAAGTGCAAGATGATGCTCTGTACGCGGCCCTTGAAACCGCCCGGCTGGATGCGTTCGTCCGCTCCCTGCCCCAAAAACTGGAAACCCAGGTGGGCCAGGCCGGGATGAAACTTTCGGGAGGGCAGGCCCGGCGGCTGGCCATTGCCCGGACCATACTCAAGAAAGCCCCGGTGCTGATCCTTGATGAGCCCACCGAGGGCCTTGATCCGGAAACGGAAACCGCCCTCTGGAAGACCCTGGAAACGGTGATGGCCGGAAAAACGGTCATCCTTATCACCCACCGCGAAGCCGGACTCGCATACATGGACCGGGTGGTTTCTATATCCTGACTGTCAAACGCTGAGTCTCCAAACCTTGGGGCTCCAAATCCTGGGTCTCCGGAGTCGTCTTTCTCATGAACCGACAAGGTGAAAGGCGTCTTTTACCCGCCTATTTAATCCGCCGGATAAAAGAAGAATCAAATGCCGAATCCTGAAAAGAAATAACATTGACAATAACACACAAGATGCTTTACAGTGGCAGTCAATAACATTGACAACAAAGCCAAAAAAATGAGGTAAAAATGCCTGGCGTTAGAAATCGCGGTGAAACCATCCGCTTGTTTATCATGGAAAATATAGGGAAGCACCCAACAGATATAAGCACTGTAACAGCGGAAGCATTTGGCATTTCCCGCCAGGCGGTGAATGCCCATATCAGAAAACTGATAGATCAGAAAGCGATCGTCAAAGAAGGCAAAACGACAGCGATCCGCTACCGGCTGCACCCGTTAATTGAAGAAACTATGTTTTTTAAATTAAGCGGATTGGAAGAAGATATCATATGGAGGGAGGCTGTTTTGCCGAAACTCAATCCGTTGCCGGATAATATTACCAATATCTGGCATTACGGGTTCACGGAAATGTTAAATAATGCCATCGACCATTCCCAAGGCGAAAATGCCATTGTGAAGATTAAGAAATACCCGGTAATGTCGGAAATAAGCATCACAGATGACGGCATCGGTATTTTCAGAAGGATTCAAGAAAAATTTAACCTGCATGATGAGCAGCACGCGGTCCTTGAGCTGTCAAAAGGTAAATTAACCACTGACCCAGCCAATCACACGGGTGAAGGGATTTTCTTTTCATCCCGAATATTTGATGAATACGTCATCTTATCCGACGATATTTATTTCTCTCATGAATACAACAAACCGGAAGACTGGATTATGGAGCGCAACACCCCGGAATCCGGGACCACTGTCTTTATGCGGATTTCCAACCATTCAGATCGTAAGATAAAATCTGTTTTCGATGAGTACGCCGGGTCCGGGGATTACCAGTTTGATAAAACCGTGGTCCCGGTTTCCCTGGCGCAATACGGCAATGAAAGCCTGGTTTCACGGTCCCAGGCAAAACGACTGCTGGCAAGAGTGGATCGATTTAAAATCGTAATCTTTGATTTCAACGGAATTGACCAGATCGGCCAGGCGTTTGCCGATGAAGTGTTCCGGGTGTTTAAAAACCATCACCCCGAGATCCAGCTTTACTTTGTAAAAGCAAACCCGAATGTGGAGCGTATGATCATCAGGGCGTTAAGCACCGGTCCATAATAAATCCCCGCGTAAACGGGAAACGCAGCAGGGTAGATGGGCATATGTGTTATATTATGTTATTTTTTCTTGATTAAATGCTATAAAATGTCATAATTCGATCATGAATGAAATCATTTGGCATAATCGGGCGCATAAGCAGATGAAGCATGTTCCTACTGATCCTCAGATTATTATTCAAAACGGCAAGCCGGCGTTTGCCGTCATCCCCTGGGATAAATATCAGGAGCTTGTCCGGAATCAAAGCGAACCGGATGAAGCCGATGTCTGGTTCCCTCACGAGGTTGTGAAAGCCAATGTCAGAGGGGAAAGCCTTATCAAAGCCTGGCGGGAATATTTTAACCTTACGCAAAACGAGTTGGCCGCCAGGGCCGGGATGAAGCAGTCCGCTCTGGCAAGACTGGAAAACGGCAGCGTCATCCCGAGAAAAGCGACCTTGGCAAAATTAGCCCAAGCCATGGACATTGAGCTTGAGCAGCTTATAAAGTAACCGAACCGCACGACGCATTCGGGCGGTTTTCATGCCCGGATCGGGGGCGGGCCGGGCAGCGGGAGCGGGATGTCGTAATATCCGGGATAATCGGTCCGGACCACGAAATGGCGCGGATATGGCGGAACGGAGCGCCGGCCGTTGGGCCGGGGACCGGTTGAATTGATCTGTTTCTTCACACTCAGGGATCAGGTCCTAAACTCATGCCTCATGCCTCAGGTTCCCCGCTAAGCTCTCAGATGGTGTTTTCTTCCAATTCTCTCAGAAACTCATGGATGGGGAGCGCTTCCATGCCGTCGTCGGTGCGAAACGGGCGTTCTCCCAGAAAGACGATCACCCGGCGACCGATCCCCTTGAGTTCAGCGATGGCCTTGAGTCCTTGCCAGCGTCGAATAAATTACGTCGCCCCATTAAATTTACGACTATTTTGCAAGAATTTGCGAAATAGTTAAGACTTTTCCGCAATTTGATGCAAAATAGTCGTTTAGGTGTTATGGCTGCCGTTCACCAAGTTCACTTTTTTTCATGGCTTTCATAAACCCCCTTACCGCGCCCCAGGCCGTGGCGATGGCCAGGCCGGCGCCGCATTTCATGCGTATCCAGTCCTGATTGGCCAGGATTGAACCGGCGGCGAACAGGTTGTCGTAGACCGGTTTGGCCGAGCGGTCCGCAGGCCGGAAATGGTCGTCGATTTCCAGTCCGGCGGCATTGATCTGGTGGCCGGCCGGATCGAAGAAATCCTCCTGGTGCCAGTGAGCCCGGTTTCGGGGCTGGTGCACCGGCAGGTCGAACAGGGTTTCACGGATACCTTTCCGGTCGGCGTGCAGGCCCATGCCGAGAAAACGGCCGGCGGCCAGGATGATGCCGTCGGCGGTCAAAGTGTGCCCGGAATCTTTGGCCGACGGGTCGCTGATGGTCAGGGTGAAACGGCCGTCGGCTTCCCGTTGGACCCGGGTGATGCGTTTCTGGGAGAACAGAGAAACGCCCTGACGGGTGAGATAGGCCTCGATTTTTTCCTTCATCCGAAGTCCGGCCATGGACGGCGGCATGGTGGGGATTTCAAACACGTTGCATCCGAGCTGGTTTTCAATGTCCGCCATGATTTCCGCGTTGCGGTGCATGCCGAGGATGGCCGGCATGCCCACCAGCGCTGCGCCCTTGAGATGGGGCCGGATTTCATCGGCCAGGGTTTTCCGGTTGGCGGGCACTTCCAGGGACCGGGCCATCTGCTCGGTGAACAGGTCCACGGTCAGGGTCACGCTGGGAAACGGAATCCGGGCGCAGGTCAGGTTCGGCCATCGGGGCCGCAGGGTTTCGGCGATCTGGATGGCGGAAAACCCCTTTAATCCCCAGAAATCAATGAGCAGGCAGGGGGTTTTTTCGGCCAGACCCGCGGCGCCGGCCCACATGGAGGCCGGCACGGCATAGGTCGGCTTGACCGTGCCCACCGGCGTGATGACCCGGGTGTTTCTATCCGGGTCCCGGCGATAGGGGAGGCCCGCGGCATCCAGCGTTTCCAGGAATTGATCAAAGGCGTTTCTGATATCATCTGTCGACAGGCGGGCATAGGGATGGTCGGGCAGATCCTTGACCAGGGCTGCTATGGCCTGCCAGGGATCATCCCAGGTTTTTTTCACGGTCATGGGATGGACCCCCATCAGGTCCAGATACCCGCTGGCATAGAGGATGCCGCCGCTCACGCCGGCCTGGGCCGTGGAGATGCCGTGCTGATTGGCGAAAACAGCGGCGGCGATGCCGGCCATTCCCGTGCCGATGACCGCCAGTTCGCATGTGGAGGATTCCGTATAGGTCATGTGATGGTCTCTGTTTCGGTTTTATTGTTCCAGTTCAAGACCGAACAGTCCGCAGTGCATGGCTTCCTGCAGTTCGGCCTGGATCACGGGCATGTCCCAGAGCAGGCACCGCTGGCCCCGCCAGCGCTCATTGATAAATTCCCGGATGTCGGTGAGTCCCCGGCTGCCGGTGTTGATTTCGCGGTCATAAAGATAGGCGGTGATGCGGACGCTGCAGAAAGACCCCTGGCAGGAGCCCTTGCCCACCCGGGTCCGTTTGCCGATGCCGGAAAGGTCCACCTGATGGGCAAATACGTCAAAATTGCCGATGATTTCATCAATGGCGCTCTGGGGCACCATTTCGCATTCGCACAGCAGCATGTCCTCGGTGTCATGGCCGGTGAGCCACATTTTGGGCGAAAACCCCGGCACGGCCCAGCGGGTTTCATGGGTGGAAATCAG
>QZJS01000042.1 GCA_003597945.1 Desulfobacteraceae bacterium
CTTTTTTAAAATCGGCGATATCGGCCGGATGGTCCGCGATGATGCGGTCCACCAGGGCTTCCAGCTCAGTCGCATCCGATACCTGCTGGAATCCGCCCGCCGCGACGAGTTCTTCGGGTCCGCCGTCTTTTTCCAGCATCTGCAGCAGCACCTCCCGGGCCGCCCCGGCGTTGATTCGATCCTGGTCCAACAGGGCAAGCAGTCCGGCAAAACGCTCCGGGGTCAATAGCGTGTCGGCCAGTAACCGGCTGCGATCCCGAAGCGCCGGCATCAGGTGGGTGATGATCCAGGTGGCGGCCTTGCGAGGGGTCACATCTTTTTTTACCGCTGCTTCAAAAAATTCGGCCACGTCGCGTTCCTGGCTCAAGGCAAAGGCGTCATTGGCGGCCAGATCATAATCGGTGATAAACCGTTCCGTTTTTCCGGCCGGCATTTCCGGCAGGCGTTCCCGGATCTTTTCCAGCCACGCGTCATCGATCCGGATCACGGGTACCGACGGGTCGGGTACGCAGGGACCGGCGAATTTTGCCCGCATGGCCATGGTGACCCGTTTGTCCGGATCCCACAGCCGGGTATGCAGGGTCACGGGCTCGCCCCGTTCGAGGCTTTCGGCCTGCCGGATGATTTCATAGGCAATGGCGTCGCCCACGTTGCGGATGGAGTTCATGTTTTTGACTTCCACCTTGGTGTTCATCTCTTCGGTGCCGGAGGGCCTCAGGGAAATATTGGCATCCACCCGCATGGTACCTTGTTCCATGCTGCATTCCGAACTGCGGGTGCAGCGGAGCTGTACCCGCAGGGATTTGATAAATTCCATCGCCTCATAGGGGCTGCGCATATCGGGTTCGGTGACGATCTCGATCAAAGGCGCGCCGGCCCGGTTGAAATCCACCAGGCTGATGGGGTTGCGGCCTTCGGTTTCATGGATCAGTTTGGCCACATCTTCTTCCAGATGAATGTGATGAATCCGCAGCCGTCGGGACTCGCCGTTTTCTCCGACAATATCGATCCATCCGTTTACCGCTAAAGGCTTGTGATGCTGGGATAACTGAAATCCTTTGGGAAGATCGGGATAGTAATAGACTTTCTGGTCAAAGGCGCTTTCTTCGGGAATGGCGCAGTTGACGGCCAGGCAGGCCAGGACCGCCTTTTCCACGGCCTCGGCACTCAATCGCGGCAGGGCCCCGGGCAGCCAGAGACAGACCGGGCAGGTATTTTGGTTGGGCGCGTCCCCGGGCTGACTGGGGCAGTCGCAGAAGAGTTTGGTGGCTGCGTTGAGCTGGACGTGGATCTCAAGGCCGATCACCGCTTCATATTTTTTATAAAGGGAAAAAGATTTGGAATCCGCCTCCATCGCCGGTTGATTCATGTGCTGGAAACTCCCTGGATGTGGGTTGAAAGATTGAGGCCGGCGGCCAAAACCGAAACATCGGCCATGCGGGGACCGATAAGTTGCAGTCCGAAATCCATTGCCGCGTGTCTGCTCAGGCCGGGGATATGAAGCGCGGGCAGCCCGGCCACGTTGGCCGCCAGAGTCAGACCGAAGGCGGCATAGGTGTCGCCGACGGTTTCGGCCCGATACGGGTCGGGATCTTCATGCCGCGCAGGCAGGGCCAGCATGTCGACCTGCTTAAAGAGATCGTCTGTTTCATTGACCAGTCTGCGCCGCAGCGCGCAGGCGTTTTCAAAGGCCGGATAGTCCTGGAACTGAAAATAAGCCCCCTGAAACAAAAATGCCTTGATCCGAATGCCGAAGGCCTCGGCCCTGGATTTGATATACATCTCGTTCCAGTTTTTGGCGGATTCCGCGCGGAATCCATAACGGACCCCGTCGTATTTGCCGGCGGCCGAAGAGGCTTCCACCGCGGCCACGATCTGGTGGACCACGGGAAAAAGGTCAAATCCCGGCAGGTTTACCTCAATGATCTCAATGCCGGCACCTGCCATTGCATCAAGGGCCGCCGCAAAAGCCGCTGCCCCGGACGGACCCAGGCGGTCCCGGCATTCCCGGGGTACGCCGATCCGAAGAGTTGTTTTGGCGGATGGAACCGGGTTTAAAAAATCCGGCGGCGGGTCATTTGACATGGAAAAATCATTTTCATCCGGTCCGGCCATAACTCCGAGGACGGACGCGATATCAGACAGGTCTCCGGCAAGGACGCCGACGCATTCCATGGAAGGCGCCAGGCCGATCAATCCGGATCGCGAGATCAATCCATAAGAGGGTTTGAAGCCGAAACATCCGGCGCAGCAGGCGGCTACGCGGGCTTCACCCATGGTGTCGGTCATCAGGCCGATATGGGCGTGATTTGCGGAAAGGGCCCGGGCCATGGCGTCGCCGTTGACCCCGAACCCCAGTTCGGCCATGCGGGTGCTGCCGGCAAAAGACGCGCCCGCGGCTTTGAGTCGGGTGACTATGGCGGCATCCGTGAAGGCATGAAAATCTTTCAAGGCCTGAGAACCCGCATCCGTGAGCCATCCGGCAACACAGAGATCCGGCCGGACCAGGATGGTTTTGCCGGCCAGGGGCCCGGTCGCGGCCTCCTGTAGGGGTGTTGCCGGGCGATACGCCAATAAATCGGTGGTCATGGATTTGTCTTCCTTATCTGTTTTTTATTCCATGTATTGCCGGCATCGTAAAAATGCCGGCGAAAGCGCCGTCTGCCGCGGCGGAGGTTTACTCCAAAACCGACGCAACCTTGAAGTATCCGCCCTTGACCGCGGGCGCGTTTTTTAAAAGATCCCCGTTTTTTGAAAGGGCGTAGATCTCGGCCTTTGTGCCGGGCCGGAATCGATTGGCCGTGGGAAGAACGGAATACAGCGGCGCGTTTTTTGTTCCGTTATTTGTTGCCGCCTGCTCTCCCGCCCGCGCGGCCAGGTCTTTGGCTTGTGCGACCGCGGCCCGGATGGTTTCGCGCTCCGTATCGGCAATACCGATGCGGGCCACCCAGGAAAGAAAATCAATGGGGTCCTGCTCCTGTTGCGGGGAGCCGGGCAGGGGAGCGGCGCCTCCCATGTCCAGCAGCGCCAGTTCAGCTAGCTGTTCCCGGGAAACGGGCGCCGGGGCCTGGGTGAGCGGGCAGAAGGCGCTGCGGTTTTTGGGAAAGGCGATGACCTCCCGGATGGACGGGGCTGAAAGGATCATGGCCACCACCCGGTCCAGGCCCAGGGCCATGCCGCCGTGGGGCGGGGCCCCGTATTCAAGGGCACGGACAAAAAACCCGAATTTTTCCGCCACATCATCATCGGCCAGGCCAAGGGCGGAAAATATTTTCTTCTGCAATTCGCTGTCGTTGATCCGGATGCTGCCGCCGCCCAGTTCCTCGCCGTTGACCACCAGATCATAGGCCCGGGATTTTAAGGCCAGCAGGGCGTCCATATCCGCGGGGTCAAAGTCGGTGCGGTCGGGCATGGTAAAGGGATGATGACTGGAGGTCACGCCCGTATCCGTGGCCTCAAACAATGGAAAATCGGTCACCCACAGGGGATGGAAAACGTCTTTGGGGATCAGGTCCAGCCGGTCGGCCAGATGGAGCCGGAGCTGGCCCAGGGCCGAACAGACCAGATGCCATGACGGGTCGGCGATCATCAGGATCACGTCGGTATTTTGCGCGCCAAAGCGTTCAATGATTGCCTGCTGCTCGTTTTTGCTGAAAAACTGAACAATATTGCTCTCCAGACCCTCATCGGTCACCCGCATCCAGGTCATGCCCCTGGCCCCGAAACCCGGGACGATCTCTTTGGCGTATTCGTTTTGCAGAATATTTTTGCTCAGGATCGGGGACTGGCCCTTGACGTTAATCCCCTTGATGCAGCCGCCCCGTTCCAGGATCTGTTTGAAAATGGCATACCGGGTATCCGTAAAAATATCGGTGGCATCGATAAAGGTCATGCCGAAGCGCAGGTCGGGCCGGTCGTTTCCCGCGGTGTTCATGGCATCGGTCCAGGTCATGCGGGGAAAGGGCCGGGGAAGGGCGATGCCGCCCACGGCAAACATGCGCACCGCAAGTTCTTCAAAGAGACGGTAGATGAATTCCTCGTCGATAAACGATGCTTCCAGGTCGAGCTGGGTGAATTCGGGCTGGCGGTTGGGCCGCAGGTCCTCATCCCGGAAACAGCGGACGATCTGGTAATAACGCTCCATGCCGGCGACCATCAGGAGCTGCTTGAAGAGCTGGGGCGACTGGGGCAGGGCGTAAAAGGTTTTGGGATAGTGCCGGCTGGGCACGATATAGTCCCGGGCCCCTTCGGGCGTGCTCCGGGTGAGCATCGGGGTTTCGACCTCGATAAAACCCTGTTCATCCAGAAAATTCCGGATGGCTCTGGCAATGGCGTGCCGCTTGATGAGATGATCCTGCATGGAAGGCCGCCGCAGATCCAGATAGCGGTACTGGAGCCGCAGATCCTCGGCCACGGATTCATTCCGCTGGAGCGCGGCGTCGGCCAGCATGGATTTTTCCGATATGGGAAAGGGCGGCGTTTTGGAACGGCTGATGATGGTCAGCGCGACAGCCGCCACCTCCACGTCGCCGGTGGGGATATGCGGGTTTTCCGTACCCTCGGCCCGGCGCACCACCGTGCCGGTTAACCGGACGCAGAATTCGTTTTTCAGTAATCCGGCACGTTCACACACGGCCCGGTCCGTTGATTCCGGGCCGAACACCACCTGGACGATGCCGCTGGTGTCCCGCAGATGGATGAAAAGCACTTCCCCGTGGTCCCGCAGGGCATCGACCCATCCGGCCAGGACCACTTCCCGGCCGACATGGGCGGCGTTGATCTGCCCGCACATGGAGCGGTCATGGTATGTCATGTCTGTTGTGTCCCCTCAAAAAAAGACGGTTTCGTAAAAGCGCGGTGCCCCGCCGCAGCAGGGTTTTATCAGATTATCAGAAGCCTTTATCCTATATCGACCCCGGATTAAAGAAATTTTTCACGCGGCGCCGTCGCATGCGCCAAATCAGGCGCTACCCGCTGACCCTTTAAATATCTTGAAATACAACGGCGCATCGTTTAATTGTCAGATAATGGAATACGGGACAAAACGTAAAAGACTGCCTACCCGTTTACGCACTGGTTTTGTACAAAAGAATTTTTTGCTGTTTGGTAGTTGATGGGCTCGAAGCCATCAATCCGCTCGCTTATGCGCCTGTTGCCGGCCGGGTCTGTTGATCCGCTGAATTTCTCAAACTCGGGCGTTGCCCTCAAACAGTGAGAAATTCTTAACGCGGATCAACCGTCCCGTCTTTTTCGGCAACACGCGTAACGCCGCTCGCGGATCGATGGCTTCGAGCCTGATTGCGACTGATTCGTCAAATGCAGAGGTGAACATGGGCGATGATAGAACCAAGGTCATTCTGGCCGATACCGGAAGCGGCATCGCGGGTGCGGTGAGCGCGGTTTTCGATCATTTCGGCGGCGGGGCAAAACTGTTGCGGGCCAGCCGGGATGTTTACATCAAGGTCAACGGCGTGGGCTGCGAAGCTCATGTCTACACCGACCCGGACGTGCTTCGTGAAACCATTGTCTATTTCCGGAAATGGGGCGCCCGTGATGTCTATGTGATGGAAAACTGCACCCAGGCCAATTTCACGCGGCTGGTGTTCAAGGCAACGGGATTTTCCCGGGTCTGCGTCGAAACCGGCGCCATTCCTG
Organism: Desulfobacteraceae bacterium; assembly: GCA_003597945.1. Taxonomy (GTDB): domain Bacteria; phylum Desulfobacterota; class Desulfobacteria; order Desulfobacterales; family Desulfosalsimonadaceae; genus SURF-33. The sequence goes on from QZJS01000042.1 coordinate 5,656, forward strand.
TCTATCTGGATGAAACCCCGGGCGTTCCGATTTTTCTGGAAGGCATCGAGGAATTTGTCGATATTTCGCGTTTTGTTTTCGAGCGTCTCATTGAGCAGGGCCATGACAACCTTTATCTTTCCCTGCCCAAACTCAAGACCCACTCCATGTCCCAGGTGACTTTGTCCATCAAGAACCAGTTCGGGCTCATCCACCAGAAGAGCCGCATTGCCGACCACAACTACCGGCTCCATCAGAAATTCGCCGACATCTACCGGGTGCTGCGGCCGGATTTTGTCCTGGTGGACGGACTGATCGCCACCACCCACGGCCATTATCCCACCGCCTATCACGCGGACAAATGCGTGGTGCCCATGAACCTGCTCATGGGCGGGCCGGACCCTCTGGCCGTGGACGTGACGGGGGCCGCCCTGATGGGCTTTGATGTTAAGGACGTTGTTCATCTGGAACTCAGCCGCGAAAAAAATATCGGCATCGGCGATATGACGCGCATCGATATCATCAACAAGCCCCTGTTTGATGAACGCAGAAAGAATCTGACCTGCGAACTGCTCGACGACTTTCCGCCGGATCTGATTTTCCTCCGGGGCAAAGAACGGTGCTGCAAGGAGGGATGCCGCCGCAATACCGAAAGCGTGGTGGAGATGATATACCGGGATCATGGCGGGAAGGGCGATTTTGCGATCCTCATGGGAAAGGGGATCGACAGGCAGGCGGTGGAAAACATCACCGGCCGGGTGCATATTGCCGGAAGCTGCGCCATCCAGGATCACGGGGTCGCCCTTGAGGCGCGCCTGGGCAGGCGCCATGTGACCATGAGCCCGGGGTGCAACGACCTGGCCCTGACCGTTTACGGCCTGTGCAAGCAGATGGGGGTTCACCCCATCCGGTTATCCAAGGTGAACCCGCTGTCTTCCGCGGCCCTGCTTATCACGGCCAGGTTAAAAGGCTCCAGTGCCAATATCGTCCCTCTGATATAGTGGGATGTGCGGGCAGGCTTATTAGGCATGGACGCAGAATTATTGAGCAGCTCATAAATCATGGAGTACCTCGGCCACGGCGTAAAAGCCGTTTGCGTGGGGTTATAGATTCAGGCGCGGGTTTGATGGCAGGATTTGTTTTTTTAACAGGAGGACGGCATTGTGGCGAAGCGGAAACGCAAATACTGGCTTATGAAGACCGAACCTTCGTGCTTCTCCATCGATGATCTCAAGGCCGCGCCCGGCGGCGTGACGGCCTGGGACGGGGTGCGCAATTATCAGGCCCGCAACCTGCTGCGCGATGAGATTCAGGCCGGCGACGGCGTACTTTTTTATCACAGCGGCATCAAGGAGCCCGCCATTGTGGGAATCGCTGAGGTCGTGGCTCCCGGATCCCCGGATGAAACGGCCATGGACCCCCATGCCGAGCATTATGATCCCAAGGCCGGGCCGGACAATCCCATCTGGTACAAGGTGGACGTGGCGTTTCGGGCGGATCTGATAAAACCCCTGACCCGCGATATTCTCAGGCGGCATCCGGATCTGGCCGATATGGCGGTGCTGAGAAAGGGAAACCGCCTGTCGGTGCAGCCGGTGACAAAAAAGCAGTGGCGGGCCGTGATAAAGGCCGGCGGGTTGCGTGATCCGCTGGTACCGATCTGAGTTTGGTCAGAGAAGCTGTTTCAAAACCTTAGATCATGTTCGAGGGCAAGGCGCGGTCCAATGAAAAAGCGGCGCATATTCAATTTTTTACGGCTTTATCAAGGTTAGCAAAGGGTTTTAAGCCCAAAGGGATTTTAGGGAGAGGTATTATAAGGCGGATGAGATCTGAGAAGATATTGCTGACAGGGGCAACAGGTTTTATCGGCAAGAGACTGCTGTATGAACTCGACGGTCGGGGCTATCAGGTCCGATGTCTGGTTCGGCCGTCGGAAACGCTGACCCTGCCGATGCCGTTGAACCATACCCCGGAGATCGTATACGGCGACCTTCTCGATGCCGGTTCTCTTGGCGGCGTGTTCGACGATGTGGATACCGCCTATTATCTGGTCCATTCCATGGGCGGCCGGGATATCCGGCAGACATTGGCATTTGCGGAAAAAGATCGCGTCGCGGCCCGAAATTTCATGCAATCCGCGGATGCGGCCGGGCTTTCCCGCATCATTTACCTGGGCGGACTCGGCGATGTGACCGATAATTTGTCCCATCATCTGGCCAGCCGCCAGGAAGTGGGCCGGATTCTTCAATCCGGCCGGGTCAAAACGACGATTCTTCGGGCCGCGGTGATCGTCGGCGCGGGCGGGGCCGCCTTTGAAATCGTCCGGTATCTGGTGGAACGGGTGCCGGTAATGATTTGTCCCAAATGGGTTTATACCAAATCCCAGCCGATTGCCATCGATGACGTGCTTGCCTACCTGGCCGGATGCCTGGAAAATTCCGCCACCGCAGGCCTGTCTATGGATATCGGCGGGCCGCAGATTTTAAGTTATGCGGATCTTTTCCGGATGTACGCCCGGGTCAGGGGCTTAAAGCGGATTATTTTCGGCGTGCCGTTTGTTTCCCCGCGTCTGTCCGCTTACCTGGTCAGTCTGTTGACCCCGGTGCCGTCGGGCATTGTGCTGCCCCTTGCCGAAGGCCTTCGAAATGAAGCAATCTGCCGGGAAAATCGCATCCGGGAGCTGGTGCCCATCCGCCTTTTAACTATGGAACAGGCCATCTGCAACGCCCTGGCCGAGGAAGAGCAGGGGCCGGGCAAACTGCTCTCACAGCAGTCGTGTTTCCTGCCCGGGGATCTGGCATGAATTGCCGGCGTTTCAACAACGGAAATCAGAAATGATCATATCCGCTTCCATTGAGATCTATGCGCCCATGAACGTGGTATGGGAGGTGTTTGCCGATATCCGTCAATGGCGGGAGTGGAATCCGGTATGCCGGGAGTGCCGGTTTGAGACGGGAAAAACCATGCAGGCCGGGGTCTGTATTTCCTTTACCCTCAAACCCATGTTCGTGCCGATCCGCATCGCCCCGGTGGTGGATGTAATGGAGCAGGGCCGCAAGGTGGTCTGGTCCGGCGGGCGATTCGGCATCCGCGCGGAGCACACCTTTATCTTTAAACAGACCGGCGTCCCGTCCGTGATCATTGACAGCACCGAGGTCTTTTCCGGTCTGATGCTCTGGCCGGCCAGGATTTTAGGGTTGCCGGCGCGGCTTCATACCCTTTCCATTCGCCTGTTGGAGGCCATCAAGACCGAAGCCGAATCGCGGTTTCAGCAACACGGAAATCCGCCGTCAACGGGCCGGGCCAAAACATCCGGTCGGCCAAAACACCTTCCATGATGCATCCGAAAATCCATATCGCCTGTTTTGTTTCATCCCACGGGTTCGGTCATGCCGCACGATCATCGGCGGTGATGAACGCTATTTACGAACAATGGCCCTATGTTTATTTCGAAATTTTTACTGAAACCCCGGAATGGTTTTTCAGCCAGTCTCTTCAGGCCCCTTTTGCCTGTCATCAGGTAAAAACGGATGTCGGCCTGGTCCAGACATCGGCCCTGCGGTTTGACCTGAATAAGACCATCGCGGCGCTTGATGCGTTTTTCCCTTTCAAGGATCAACTGCTGGATGAACTGGCGGAGATCCTCCTTAAAAGGGACTGCCAGCTCATCATCGCCGATATTTCCCCCCTGGGCATTGCCGCGGGAAAGCGGGCGGGAATTACATCAGTGCTCATCGAAAATTTTACCTGGGACTGGATCTACGATGCCTTCCAAACGGCAGACGGCCGTATGGCCGACCATGCGGCATATCTGGCTGATATTTTTGCCGCCGCGGATCATCATATCCAGACCGATCCGATTTGTCACAGAAAAACAGGCGTTTTCCGCGCGCCGCCCATTGCGCGTTCTCCGGGCCTGTCGCCGGATGAAACGCGGGGGAGGCTCGGGCTTTCCGCTAAGGATAAGATGGTCTTGATCACCATGGGCGGCATTCCGGAACCCATTGCGTTTATTGAGCAGCTCGATCGGTTTGATCAGGAAATTCATTTCGTGACGCCGGGCGCGTTCGCGGAGCTGCCAGTCCATGGCAAGAGATTGAATCGGGTGACGCTGCTGCCCCATGCGTCGGCTTTTTACCATCCGGACCTGGTGCATGCGGCCGACGCGGTGGTGGGGAAAATCGGCTACAGCACCCTGGCCGAAGTCTGTTGCGCGGGTGTGCCCTTCGGCTATATTCCCCGGCTGGATTTCCGCGAATCAGCGGCTCTTGGCGCATATGTGCAGGAAAAAATGAGGGGATTCCCGATTTCCGAAGAGGCGTTTATCAGCGGCGACTGGCTCCATCGGGTCCATGAGTTGCTTTTAACGCCGACAAAGCCCCGAAAAATCGACAACGCCGATAACGGGGCACGGATCGCGGCCCTGCATATCTGCGAAATACTGGCATGCGAAAAGGAAATCATTGAAGTGGTGACCCCGGACGGCGGCGTGATCGGCGCGGCTCCTCGAAAAAGAGTGCACGGCAACAACCAGTGGATGCACCGGGTAGTTCACGTCCTTGTTTTTGATTCGCGCCAGCTGCTGCTTCTGCAGAAACGCTCCCTCAATAAACGCGTGGCTCCAGGGAAATGGGACACCTCCGTGGGCGGTCATGTGGATTGCGGAGAATCCCCGCTGTCAGCGGCCCAGCGGGAAATGAAGGAAGAACTGGGAATATCTCCGGAACCACCGCAATTTATCTACCAATATATCCATTCCAATGATTTTGAATCCGAGCTGGTCTCCACCTATATCTGCCGGCATGACGGTGCAATCAGCCACAACTCTCAGGAAATAGACGAAGTTCGATTCTGGGATCCGGGGGATATAGAGACGCGCCTGGGCGCAGGCATTTTCAGTGATAATTTTGAGGATGAATTCCGGCGATATAAAGCCTGGGCATTTGGCCCGGTTTGATCCCGATCCGACTTTTCGACCTGAGTATCTCCCGCCTCTTTTTTGCGCGAAAACAGCCTCGTCTAAAACAGCGCAATCCAGCTATCGGAAAAGACCTGTCAGGAATGCTTTAAAAATAGAAATTACTACCAATTCAGGTATGAAATTGGGGTATTGATTTCAGAGCCCTTTTGTGATAATTGATTAAAGCATTATAAACTTAATTGTAGAGCGATGAACGCAAAAAATATTTTGATATAACGGTTTTTCAGGAGGTTGTCTTTAAATGAACTACGAAACAGTTATGGGGGATTTAAAAAGTTTCTGGGAGATTGTCGTTGACGTATGGCAGCAGGGAATTTTCGGTGTTCAGATCGGGAAAGTGCTGACCGCGGCATTTATTTTTATCATCTTCCTGATGTTGAGAAAAATTATCGCCACGCAGATTATCAAGCGTTTTAAAACGCTCGCCGATAAAACCACCAGCCAGATCGACAATAAGGTCGTCGGCGCTCTCGAACAGCCCATTACCATGATCCCGGTGGTAATGGGGCTCTTCTTCTCGCTTCAGTATCTTGACCTCGAAGGTATGATGGGCGAAATCGGCTTAAAACTGGTCCGATCGCTAATCGTCTTTGTTATTTTCTGGGGATTTTATAACCTGGTCGAACCGCTAAGCTTTTTGCTCGACAAGATAAAAGTAGTTTTTTCAACGGCCATGCGCGACTGGCTGCTCAAAGTTATCAAGGTTGCGTTAATATTTATCGGCGCGGCCACCGTGCTGGAAGCATGGGGCATCAAAGTCGGGCCGATTCTCGCCGGTCTGGGGCTGTTCGGCGTTGCCGTTGCCCTTGGTGCCCAGGATCTGTTTAAAAATCTGATTTCGGGATTACTGATCATCTCCGAAAAACGTTTCAATATCGGCGACTGGATCCTGGTGGATGGTGTGGTGGAGGGCACCGTGGAGGATATCGGATTTCGTTCGACGATTGTCCGGCGCTTTGACAAGGCCCCGGTCTATGTTCCCAACGGCAGGCTTGCCGATTCGGCGGTGACCAATTTTTCCGCCATGACCCATCGCCGGATTTTCTGGCACATTGCCGTCGAATATCGCACGACCATCGCCCAGCTTCGCCGGATAAGAGACGAGATCGAAGCCTATATTCTTGAAGACGATGCCTTTGCAAAGCCGCACGAAGTGGCTACCTTCGTGCGCATCGACCGGTTTTCGGATTCTTCCATCGATATCATGCTTTATTGCTTCACGCGCACCATTTTCTGGGGACAGTGGCTGGAGATAAAGGAGAAACTGGCCCTGAAAGTAAAGGAGATCGTCGAGGGCGCGGGTACCGGTTTCGCGTTCCCGTCTCGCAGCATCTACATGCGCAGCCCAGCGGGCGAAGCGCCCGAAGTTTTCGTGCCGCCCGATGAACAGCCCTGATGAAACCTCCTGTTAAAACTTGACATATATGCCATTTCCATGATATTGAAAGAACACATGTATTTCCCCCATTCCCATCCCTATTCCTTAATGTGTTAATGCGGCTGCGACAAACGGAAGGAGGCGGCGTTATCCGTAGACTTATGACAAAATGCATGCGGATTTTTATTGTTATTATGGGTTTGATCCTTTCTTGTTTTCCGTCTTCCTGCGCTGAAAAGCAAACCCCCATGTCTTATGAGGAGCACGCGGAAAGACTCAAGCAGACGTTTGAGACGGCCTTGTTTACCTTGCCTCCTGTAAAGCAGAGGCATTATGCCGTGCGATTGTATCGCGTAACAGGAGATAAACGTTATATTTATCCGATTATTTTCGATATTTTTATAACATTAAGGAATCTCCAATATGATGAACGCGGGCTGTATGATCCAAAATATGCAAGCCTTGGGGCAGCCTATGCCTCGGACAATGAATTTATGGAAACTATCGATCAAGGGACCATGCACCCCTTCCATCCCTGGGGTGAAGAGATGGCCTTTTTTCGGAGACTTTGCAGAAATATGAACAAACTTCGCCAATATAATCTACTGCATTCAACGTTTTATCCCGCGGCGGATAAAATGCTTGAAGCCTTGCGGGCCCAGAAAGACAAGCTGTCAGCTTTTCTACTCGACAGGGAGCTTATGAAAACCTCCGGCGCTCAGTTGGCCAATTATGTTTATTATCTTTACCATTTGAATGTGATGGATCTGCGCCGGGCCTATCTCGACGGCTTGGAAGAGGTGCTGATGAGAGAGTTGAAGGATTCAGCGCTTTCCGACCCGCAATACAACGATAAAATCTATGCATTGACTCATGTCATTCTGGCGGCCAGTGATTACTACCAGCAATATGTGGACAGGCGGGAATTTATCTGGATCCTGGATTATTTTGAACAAAACATCAATACCATTCTGACCCGGACCAAGCCCGATGTATACGCGGAAGTAGGGCTTTGTTTTTTATTGGCAAAAGACAATAATAATAAAGTGTTGGAAAAAATAAAAAGTGCCGTTGTCTCCAATATTGATGCGGAAAAAGGGATGATTCTATCCGTGAAGGGGAGTGATGATTTGTCCAAGGGCGAGCACCGGAATGTGCTGGCCATCATGCTTCTGGATTGGCCCGAGGTTCTTTTTCAAGGCCCTGATTTGAAAAATATGCCTGAATTTCAGAATCTGCTGCCCATAGAGGAGCAGGATCGTGAATGGATTTCAGGATAACCATTGATATAAACCGGGTTTGCCCGGTCGATTACCCGCAGTCTCCTGATTTTTCGCATTTCCGTTCCTGCATGCGCAGCTTTCTTCGTTCCTTGGCCTGGTTGTGGCGCCGGATGTCGGTCTCGGTTTCCGGGATAAGCGGGGGGATTTCGGATGGCCTGGAATGTTCATCCAGCGCGACAAAGCTAAGATAGGCTGAAGCCGTGTGCCGGCTATCTCCGGTCAACATGTTTTCCGATTCCACCCGCACGCCGATTTCCATGGATGTTCTGCCCACGTAATTGACGCTGGCCATTACCTTTAACAGATCCCCCACCAACACGGGGTGGTGAAAATCGAGCCTGTCGATGGAAGCGGTGACGGCGTTTTTTCTGGCGTGCCGGATTGCCACGATGCCGGCGGTATTGTCGATCAGCTTCATGATGGTGCCGCCGTGTACGTTTCCGGCAAGGTTGGCGTCCTGCTGCGTCATCTGCTGTATCACCGTCACTTCCGTTCTTTCAGTTTTTTTTTCTTCCATTTTGTTCTCCCGCTTTTCATCAGTCATAAAACGACTCGCGCATCAACACAATCAATGTGGCCATTCAAAGAGTTGATCGGAAATCGTAGCGCTTTTTCCGAAAAAAGTAAACCACCACCCGCCTGTCGGGAGAATAAAGCGGCCCGTCAGTGCCCCTGCGGTTATGTTCCCAAATCGATCAAACAGCCATGTGTGCCCGGGGGTGAAACCGGGAATTGATCCAGAGCGAAAAGGCGATCACGCCGCCTCCCATAAACAGGCGGTCCAGGTCTGCGTCGATGTTCCAGATGGCAATATTGATCAGAAGCCCGGCCGGCACCAGGGCGTTGTTCATGACCGCCAGAGTCCCGGCATCCACCCGGCAGGCCCCCCGGTTCCACAGAAACAGACCGAGTCCCGAAGCCGCTACGCCCAGCCAGAACAGGATTCCCCATTGCAGACCGGTGGTGGGCAGCATTTGCGGATTACCGAAAATAAGAAAGGACGGCAGCGCGATCAGCAGGGCGCCAAGAAAAAAATATCCAAAGGT
>QZJS01000100.1 GCA_003597945.1 Desulfobacteraceae bacterium
ATTTATTCCCTTATATTTCAGGGCTTTGGTTTATGATGATCTCCGCCGGTCTTGTCATTCTGGCGGGTTTCGCCGTGGTTCTCTTGATAGACAATGCCGCGCTGATTGGCGCGGCATGCTACTTGCTCTTTATCGGGCTATCCGGATCGATATTCGTTGGCGTATTTATGCTGGTGACACCCGATATCGGGTGGCCGGCAATGCCCTATCTTGCCGGGGCATATGTGCTTGCGTGGCTCGCCGGATTCCTGACCCCGGGGGCACCGGCTGGATTGGGGGTAAGGGAACTGGTTCTCGCCTCTCTTCTTGCCGGATTAGCCTCCATCCCATCGATTTTATTTACAGTTCTCATGTCCAGGGCGATCACCGCCATAGGAGATCTTCTCTTTTTTGTCGCCGGTCAGGCCCTGCCGGCAACAGAAGATCTATACGCCGGAGATACCGACCAATGAACGGCCCTCCTTCGGATAGGAAAGAACCTCTTAATCGCCAGTCTGAAACGTCCGGCTCCATGCCCCATGCCGTTCGGCGGTTGACTGGCCGGGTCTGTCCGGCAAACACGACCGCCGCCATCATTGCCCTCGCCGGCACCTTGCTTTACGCCCTTTTTGCATTCTCACTATTGCAAAATAACGCTTATCCGTTCTTTGGAACGGATATCTACGATCGCTATTTTCTTGCCCTTACCGAAGGCCGATTTGACCTGCCCGCAACCGTTTTGCGCTATGAAGGCCACTACGCACCGGACGGGACGGGATACCTTTATCATGGTCTGGCTCCGCTTATCACGCGGGTTCTTTTCGGGTGGTTCCTGCCGCTCGAAACCGTTTCGCTGGCGCCGATATCGATCTGGTTATGGACGACCGTCGGTTCCTTGCTGCAACACAAACTTTTCTATAATTTGACGGTTCACTACTGGCCGCAAGGCCGTGATCGCGTATTCTGGTCGATCTGCCTGTCGCTGATGGTCTGGATTACGACGCCAGGCATTCTCCTGTCGGCGAATACGGCACTTTACCATGAGTCGGTCGCCGTTGGCTATGCAGCCAGCGCCGGTTTTGTCTATCTTCTTGCCCGCTTCCATCTACTCGGAAAGCCGCTTTCCCATATCCTCCTCCCTGCTGCGCTTGTTGCCGCAGTCAGTCTTCACGCCAGACCCAACCTGGCAATAGGCCTGTTTGCGGGCGTCAGCCTGCTTGTCATTCTCTGCATTTTGAAAGATCGTCTGTCAAGTCTTCTGCCCTGCCTGCTTGCAATGGCAGTGCTCGGCGCATCCGGCATTGGGTATATGGCCTTCAATGCAGCGAGGTTTGGCAATATCGGTGTAACCCATGGCAGTTTTACCGAAGGAGGAGTCCTCTATGGAAAGACCTTCTGGGCCGGTGAGACGGAGACGAACAGTAAGCGGGCGAAGGCATTCGCAGAGCATGGCCGATTCAATGCCGAACGGATCCTTCCCAATCTTGCTCTTTATGCTTTCGATCCGCCCAGACCGATTTTTGGCGCAGCCCTGTCCGACAAATTCGAGAAAATCTATCGTACTGTCACCTTGCCGGTCTTTGGATTTGTCCGACTGGAAGGGCCCAGGATCGGTTTTGTCTTTCTATGGCTGCCATGGTTGCTGGTTCCATTAATCGCGATGGCGGCAGGGGGCCTTCGGTCATTCGCAGACGGCTGGTTGCTGTTGCTTGCGACGGGCATCGCGGCCGCATTGACCCTGAGCTATGGGACCATAACCCTTCGATACAGGGCTGACCTCTGGCCCTTCTTCTCTGCTCTCGCGGCGGTTTCCTGGCCGGCAATCGCACCCGGGTTCGCTGCATTTGGTCAGAGCAGCAGGCGAATGATCGCGATGGTTGTTCTGGCGATTTCTATATTTTTCTCACTCGGAACGGCAATCGCATACCAGCAACATTTTCAGGAAGTGCCGGGGAGTTTCTTTGCGCCCTGGTCTATTGAGGATTGCCGCCAACGGGCGGAATCCAGGCTGTTGGATTCGTCAAATATCGACCGTATATGCGCCCCCTGACACTTCAGCCATCAGGCATGACGTGAAAACCTCTAAAGTAATTTCCTTTTCACAATCACTCCCCGGAAATCCCCAGAAAAATAGCAATGGCGACCATCGTTTCAAACGAAAAAGATTATAAACAGTGCGGGCAACCTACTATCTCAAAAAAGCAGGGGCTCCGGCCCCTGCTTTTTTTGTTGACACGCTTCCTGTTCTCCGTTATGAGTAGAAAAAATACTCATAACAGGTCATGAAATGACATCCTTTTTTGACGGCCTCATTACTTCCAAAACCCGGATCAAACTGCTGATCCGGCTGTTTCTGAATCCGGAATCCCGCTCGTATCTGCGGGAACTGGCCGGTGAATTCAACGTATCGTCAAACGCGGTGCGGGAAGAACTCAACCAGCTTGCGCACTCCAATCTGCTGGTATCGGAAAAAGTCGGCCGCCAGGTTCATTACCGTGCCAACCGGAAGCATCCCCTCTTCCCTGAGCTGACCTCCATGGTGCGCAAAACCATCGGCGTTGATAAAGTCATTGACTGGATTGTCGGCAGCCTGGGCAAACTGGAACAGGCCTATCTCATCGGCGATTACGCCCAAGGCAGGGACAACGGCATCATCGATCTTCTTCTTGTGGGAGATATCAACTTCAATCAATTACACACGTTGAGCAAAAAAACAGAACAATATATCAATCGCAAAATACGGCACCTGGTATTAACCCGGGAGGAGTTTGATCTTCAGAAAGACATTTTTTTAACCAAGCCGCATCTTCTCATCTGGCGATCCGGCCCAAACACCCTTAAAAAGACCTCATGAACGCACGGCAGTTTATAAAAGACACCTTAAATTTTTTTCAGTATATCTACCGGAATAAATATCTGCTATGGGAGTTGAGCAAGCGGGATTTTCAACAAAAATATGCCGCCAATCTCATGGGCCTTGCCTGGGCCGTACTGGATCCTCTTGCCATGATGCTGATCTTCTGGCTCATCTTCGGTGTTGGTCTGCGAGGCGGAAAAGATATGGAAGTTCCCTTTTTGACCTATCTGATTACCGGGCTGGCGGCCTATCTGTTTTTTCAGCAGACATTGATGCAGGCCACAGGATCCATTAAGACCTACTCCTTTCTGGTAAAAAAGCTCGATTTTACCATCAGCATTCTTCCCCTGGTTAAAATATTTTCCGAACTGGCCCTGCACATCATCGTAGTGGTACTCGCCCTGCTCATTCTTTTGGGGAACGGTATCCGGCCTTCCATCTATTGGATTCAACTGGCCTATTTTATTTTTGCCGCCAGCATGCTGCTGCTTGGACTGTCCTGGTTTTCCTGCTCGGTCAACCTGTTTTTCCCGGATATCAGCAACATCATCCAAATCATCACCCGGTTTTTCTTTTATCTTACGCCCATTTTCTGGACACCCGATATCTTTCCCGCCAGAGTTGTTTTCATTCTAAAATTCAACCCTATGTATTACATCGTGCAAGGCTATCGCGACAGCCTGCTCTTTGGCCGGCCATTCTGGCATAACTGGCAGCATGGTTTATATTTCTGGGTATTCACCCTTATCAGCCTCATAATAGGTCTGACGGTATTCCGAAAATTAAGACCGCATTTTGCCGATGTGGTATAAGCTATGACCAATGTGCTGACCCATAACTTTTCCAACACGATCCCGGCTATGAGACCAATCGAAAATCAAATCGAAAATAACGCCCCTGCGCCAACGACATCGACAGGATCTGGCGGAGATGAAATTGCCGCCAATGAACCCGATGCCGTGATAAGGCTCTGTGGCGTTTCCAAAGTGTACAATCTTTATGCGAATAAAAGAGACCGGCTGAAGGAAGCCCTGCACCCGGGCAGGAAAGAGTACCACCGGAGATTTTTTGCGCTCAAAAATATCAATCTCAAGGTGAAAAGAGGGGAGGTGCTCGGCATTGTCGGCCGAAATGGATGCGGCAAGTCGACCCTGCTCAAACTCATTTCAAAGGTGCTCACGCCCACGATTGGTAGCGTCTGGACCAAGGGCAGTATTGTCGCCCTGCTCGAACTCGGGTCCGGCTTCAATCCTGAATTCACCGGTATGGAAAACATTTATTTTTATTGCTCCCTTTTGGGATACCGAAAGCATGAAACCGATCAACTCGTTGATGAGATACTTGAATTTGCCGATATCGGGTATTATATCAACCAGCCAATAAAAACATATTCCAGCGGTATGAAGGCAAGGCTTTCTTTTGCCGTATCCGTCAATGTGGATCCTGATATCCTTATCCTTGATGAAGTTCTTGCCGTTGGGGATGAGTTGTTCAGGCGCAAGTGTTATGCAAAAATGGATCAGTTTTTCAAAGGCGGCAAAACCATACTGTTTGTAAGCCATTCTGTAGCGACAATCAATCAACTGTGCACAAGGGCGGTACTTCTTGATGAAGGAGAAATCCTGTTGGAAGGGCCGACCAAGCTGGTAACCAGAAATTACAACATGTATCTGCATGCGAAAAAAGAAAACAAAGCAGCTATTAAAGCGGAAATTATTGCATTAAATAAGGATGAAAAAGTAAAGCAGGCGATTTACCAGCAGATTGCAATAGATGAAGAGGAAGTATCATCCGGGGAGGACTGGGATGATTCTGCATTAAATCAAAATGATATGGCTTCCCGCACGCAATATGGCCATGAAGAATTAGAAAAAACGTTCGCAAAGGAACCTTATTATATTCCGGATTTTACACCCAGCACAACAGAGGTTTTCAAGAACGAAGATATTGATATATCGGACATAAAAATAACCACGCTTGACGGCAAGCAGGTGAACTGCCTGGTGCGGGGCGAGACGTATTATTATGAGTTTTTTGTTAGATCGAATACTGAAGCGGAAAATATCAACATAAGTGCATCTGTTCTAACTGAAAAAAATATTTTAATATCCAATTTCGGCTGGAACAGAAAAAAACCCTTTATTTCAAAACTTCATCCATCTGATACATACAAGGTTAAAATCCGGTTTAAATGCAATATTAACAGCGGCACCTATTATACAGGGATTGCGGTGCTGTCTTACATCAACTCAGAACTCAATTTACTTAGCAGAATTGCTGACGCCTTGGTTTTCAAAGTTTTGCCGGAAGAGGATAAAACCATTGGCGGACTGGTTACGCTGGAGCAGGATATATTTATCGAAAAAAAGTAATTCCTTGGTGCTTTAATATGGTTTGTTCTAATGATTTTAGTCAGGCGGATGATCGATGACTATAAATAATAAGCAATGCATTCTGCATATAGGTGCTCCAAAAACCGGATCAACGGCCTTACAGAAAATGCTGACCAGCAATCGTGCTGCCCTATCCATACTCGGCTGGGAATATCCGGATGTCAGCCTCCGGGGATTTGGCCATCATGACCTGGCCTTTCTGATCAGCGGGGAGTATCCAAAATGGGCCACCTCCCAGGAGCGCCCACTGGAAGACCTGGTCAAAGATCTGACAGCGGAATTAAAAGGTAAAAGGCACGCTATTATAAGTAGCGAAAATTTTTACTTGTTTCCCAAGCCGCAGGATACGGCAGAAATCCTTGCACAAGCCGGGTTTCCACCTGAGACCGTATTCGTGGCGGCCTATGTTCGCCGTCAGGATGAAGTCCATATCTCCTGGTATAATCAAGCCGTAAAAGCACAGGGCTATACCGGCGAAATTACCGAATGCATTGCTGAAACCATGGACCTTTGGGATTATGCAAAACAGCTTGAACCCTGGGCCGGGGTATTCGGCCGGGATAACATCATCATCCGTCCATACCAGCCTGAAGACCTGGTGGAAGAAAGTATTTACAATGATTTTTTAAGACTGGCCGGCCTCTCAACGGGTCATGTTGCTTTTCCGGAAACGACCACCAACACCCGGATCAACCGGGATATTCTGGAATTTCAAAGGCTGGTCAACCGGCTGCCCTTGTCCGTGCAGGAAAAGCGCCGGTTTCACAGAGAACTGATCGAACTCACCGCGGCTGCCGCCTCTATGGATTTATTCGATGATTCTCCCTTTCTGACCGCTGATCAGCGCCAGGAAATCCTGTCCTCATATGCAGCGTCGAATGCGCATGTTGCCAAAACATACCTTGGCCGGGAGCATCTGTTCAATGAAACGATAGCGGCTGATCCCCCGGAAAAAAGCATATCACAGGGCTTGATCCAGGAAAAACTCGTTTATATTTTGGGCTGGATTCTTGCCAAACATCCAAAAAAATAAGCTAATTTTGATGCGGCCAATCAATAATGGGGAGCATAACGGGAAGCATATGTATGACGGAAAAATTCGATCTTTCTTTTTATAAAGAACATCCCAAAACCTGTGACCCGGACGATTTCTGGGGCCAGGTCAAGCGGACGGTAAATGGAAAGCCCATCGCCCAGGAACAGATCGACATGATTGTCGACGCGGTCTGCAGGGGGCTTGCGTTGTCTCCCGATGACACGTTGCTGGATCTATGCTGCGGCAACGGCGCCTTGACCACGTATTTCTTTGAAAAATGCAGTGGCGGAGTGGGGGTGGATTTCTCTGAGCCGCTAATCACTGTTGCGCACAGGCATTTTGTCAAGCGTCCCCAGGAAAAATTTATACTTCAGGATGTTGTTGGTTTTGTTAATACATATGAGGCGCCTGAGCGTTTTACCAAAGCCCTCTGTTATGGATCATTCATGTTTCTGCCAAAACAAACCGCATATACCCTTCTGAAGTCGCTCGGTTTACGGTTTCAATGCATTAAAAAACTATATATCGGCAATCTGCCGGACAAATCAAAAATGTCTGAATTTTTTGCCGATAAAGAATACACCCAAGGCATCGAAAACGATCCCGGGGCGCCGATTGGCATATGGCGCATGGAAAATGAATTTATTGATCTGGCCGGAAAAACCGGTTGGCATGTTGAATTGTTCAGGATGCCTGAGCAGTTTTATGCGGCCCATTACCGCTTTGATGCCATTTTAACGCCTTTGAACATACAAGAATGATGGAAAATATTATTTGGCTGACAGGTATGCCGAGGTCCGGAACCACATGGATTTCGCAGATTTTCGCTTCACATCCCGATATTCGTGTCAAGTTCTGCCCGCTTTTCTCATATTCTTTTAAAAACGCGTTGGATGAATCCGCCACGCAAGCACAGTGGCAGGATTTGTTTTCCAAGGTGTTTGTTACAAAAGACGAATTTATGGACCAGGAGCACCTGCGAAAAAAAGGATTGGTTCCGGCGTTTGCAAAAAATCCAGACCCTAAAACGCTACTTATTAAATCAAACCGTTTCCATCATCTCACGGAAGGCATTCTAAAGAAATGCCCGGATATCAAATTCATCAGCATCGTCCGTCATCCCTGCGCGGTGATTCATTCATGGCTCTCCAATCCGCTCGAGTTCCCTGCCGGAGAGGATCCAAAGCGGCAGTGGCGTTCCGGCGCCTGCAGAAAGACGGGCTCGGGCGAGTTCTGGGGATTTGATGACTGGAAAAAGGTGTCCTTGATGCATCTCAGGCTTGCCAGTGAATGGCCGGCCAGGTTTTTTATCCAACGGTATGAAAAATTCCTGAAAGACCCCTTGAAAACATCACAGGTGCTATTTGACGGGCTGGATCTCGATTTAACGCAGGCAACGCGAGATTTTATCTTGACCTCGCAAAATCGCCATGACAACCGCCGACGCTCTGTTTTCAGGGATCCTGCAAAACTTCCGGACTGGAAAACCGGTCTTGATCAACAAATCGCCGCGCAAATTTATACTGAGCTCAAAGATACGGAATTTTCCGTTTTTTTAAACGAATGAGGTGCTATGAAGTCTCACATTGACGAACTGGCCGTTTTTGGAGGCCCCCCTCTTTTTGCAACACCACGCCCCATCGGGCAGCTATCCACGCCGGATGTGGAAAATTACCTTGAGGTTTTAAAAGAATCCTTTGATGCGCGGCATCTTACCAATGACGGCCCTGTTGTCCGGAAACTGGAGAAAAAACTCGCGGCTTTTCATGAGGTTTCTCACTGTATTTGCCTTGCCAATGCAGGGCTGGGGCTCATGATGTTGATGCAGTTGTTTTCCGGGGGCAAGCGCGGCGAGGTGATCATGCCGGCATTTTCCTATCGCGGTTTGCCGCATTTCGCCCAATGGGCGGGGCAAATGCCCTGCTTTTGCGATGTCGACCCTCAGACGCATTTCCTGGGTGTAAAATCCGTTGAAAAATCGATTACCGAGCGCACCACGTCCATCCTGGGCGTATGCAATTTCAATGATCCCGGTGATATCGATGGGTTGACCCGTATTGCCAGGAACCACGCCGTGCCGGTTTTCCTTGACTCGGTCTATGCCGTAGGCTCAACGTATAAAAACAAAATTCTGGGGTCTTTTACGGATGCGGAAGTATACAGCCTTCATGCAACCAAGCTCCTAAACGGATTTGAAGGCGGCTACATCACTACCAACGACGATGAACTTGCTCAAAAGCTGGTCTGGCAGCGAAATTTTACGATTCCGGGCTTGAGACCCTGCACGGTACATTTCGAAAGTATCGTGGGCATAAACGCCAAGCTCAATGAAATGCACGCAGCCATGGCAATTCTGTCCATTGACATGATCGATGACATTATTGCCCGAAACTTTCAACGATTTGACGCTTACCGAAGGGGGCTGGAAACTATCAGCGGGCTTTCGCTTTTACCCTACTCACAAAAAGAAAAAGTTAATTATCAAATGGCCGTGGTTGAAATCGATGATAAATTTCCACTGAACCGGGACCAGATGCTTACCCTGCTGCGGGCGGAAGGGTGCGGTATTTCCCCTTATTACAGCCCGCCTCTGCACTTATCGGAACACTGTCCGCCGGGATTGAAAGTTTCAGATTTGCCGACAACTCAGAATTTAGCAAAAAAATATCTACAATTACCGGTGGGGGAACTGGTGTCAACCGAGGATATTGAAAACATCTGTCAGTTGTTTTTTTTCGCTCAAAAATGGGACGGGGAAATTTCAGCGCGCCTGAAACGGAAGGTTTCTTGATGAAAAAACGAGTTGAGGATTTTGCCTTTTTCGGCGGGGAAAAAACATTCCAGACCCCCCTTCATATTGCCCAGGTGAACCTTCCACCTTGGGAATCAGTGACATCTGCTTTTCGCGGCATTTTTGAGCGGCGGTACTTTGCAAACCACGGACCCATAGTCAGGGAATTGGACGCGCGCTTTGCGGAATTTGTTGGAAGCCGGCATGCCGTGTGTGTCACCAACGGAACAATAGCCTTGATGATCCTTGCAAAAGCCCTCGCGTCTTCCGGGGAGGTGATTGTTCCGTCATACACGTTTCCCGCCACGGTGCAAGCCCTTTCATGGGCGGGCCTTACGCCGGTGCTGTGCGATGTGGACCCCGAAACCCAGATGGTAACGCCGGAAACCATTGCCCCGCACATTACGCCTCATACATCCGGCATTCTGGCGGTGCATCTCTGGGGGCAGCCCTGTGCGCCGGAAAGCCTAGAATCCCTTGCGGCAGATCGCGGCATTTCGCTTATGTTTGATGCCTGCCATTCGATTGGGTGCGCTTATAACAACCGGAAGGTTGGCAATTTTGGAAATGGCGAAGCGTTTTCCTTTCATGCAACAAAAATTCTCAGTGGCGGGGAAGGCGGCTGCATCACCACCAACGATGATCATTTGGCCGAGAAACTGCGTACCATCAGAAGTTTTCATCCGGGTGAAACATTTGTCCCTGCTGCATTGCGCATCAACGGCAAAATGAGCGAAGCCCAGGCAGCCCTTGCCCTGCTCAGCCTGGAACAATACCCGCAAAACAAGGCTGCAAATCTCAGGCGTTATGAAGCATATCGTTTAGGGTTGGCTGGAATACCGGGGGTCTCCCTGCTTTCCTTTGATCCAGATACCGACAACAATTATCAGTATATTGTCCTTGACATAGATGAATCAATTGCAGGTATACACCGGGATATTTTTTTTAAGCTGCTCACCGCCGAAAACATCATTTGTCGCAGGCACTTTTATCCGGGCGTTCACAATATGCCGCCCTATTCAAAAATGGAAGCAACGGTTAAAAGCCGGTTTCCAGTAACAGATCGACTGTGCCAGCGCGCCCTCCAGCTTCCGACATCACAAGTGATGACGGAAGCGGATGTCCAAATGATCTGCGAATTGATCCGCGACATCCAGGCAAAAGCGGATCCCATAAAGGCAAGGGTGAGTGACGCCCCATGATCCTCGGCATTATGCAGCCATATTTTTTCCCGTATCTCGGCTATTTTGAGCTGATCGCACGATCAGATCAATGGATCGTGTTTGACGTGGTTCAATATAACCCAAAAAGCTGGATGAATCGCAACCGTATCCTGCACCCAAGCGAGGGATGGCAGTATGTCAGCGTACCGGTGGCAAAGGCGCCCAGGGGCACTTTGATTTGCGACATCCGGGTAAAGGACATGGAAGCCGCCTGGAACCTTGTAAGCGGGCAATTGCAGCATTATAAAAAAAGGGCGCCTTTTTTTGACCAAATTATCGAACTGGTCCGGGATGCCTTTGACGGGGCCAGGTCTGACCGGCTGGCTGATCTCAGCGTCTCAGGCTTAGTTGCCACCTGCTCGTATATTAAAATACCGCTTAACTGGACCCTGTGCTCTGAAATGGATCTGGATCTCTCGTACATAGATCACCCCGGCCAGTGGGCGCTCAAGATCGCCAGCCAAGTTGGCGCACGAAAGTACATCAATCCGCCAGGCGGTAGGGAAATCTTTAATCCTTTGGAATGGGAAAAGGCTGGCATTGAACTTGAATTTACGGAAATGCCGCGCTTTGAATATGCATGTCCGCCCTATGAATTCGTCGAACATCTGTCGATTTTGGATGTTTTGATGTGGAATTCACCGGAAAAAGTAAAGACTTTTTTAAACGAGCGACGGGCGTTGGATAAGTCCGGTTGAAAAATAACGGATCAAATCGGATTGAAATGTTAGTAATTTTTTTAATTTTTTAAGGAAACTTAAGTGAACCTGGGTAATCATAAAAACGATGAGCCACTAGTTTCAGTGTGCATCCAAACTTATCAGCATGCTCCTTATATTCGCCAGGCGTTGGATAGCGTTTTAATGCAAAAAACGGATTTCCCGTATGAAATTCTAATCGGGGAGGATGAATCAACAGACGGTACCCGCGAAATCTGCATGGAATACGCCGAAAAACACCCGGATATCATTCGACTGTTTTTAAATTCCCGAGAAAATGTAATCTATATCAATGGGCAGGCTACCGGGCGATGGAATTTTATAAACAACATAATCAATGCGAAGGGTTCTTATATTGCATTATTGCCGGGTGATGATTACTGGACGGATCCACTCAAGTTGCAGAAGCAAATCGCTTACCTGAAAAAAGAAAAAGATTGTGTCGCATGCTTTCATTGCGTCAAACAGGAATTTTTGGATGTAAAAAAAAACCGAATTGCTTGCAAGCTCCCTTCCGGAACAAAATATTCATTATTGGATATGGTTACTGTGACAGGGATTGTTCCTTGCTCATTTCTTTTTCGCAAATCAGCCACCCCCTTCTTTCCCGAGTGGTTTTATCATGTACCTTCAGGAGACAAAGCACTTTTTTCTATTATCGCGCAAAAAGGCAACCTTGGATACATTAATGAATGCATGGGGGTACATAGACATCATGGCAAAGGGATTTGGACAAAATTATCATTATACGAACAAATAAAAAACGAAATAACGCTCCGGGAAACTATTTGCGATAATATATTTGACGGCAATAAAAAAGCGCATCAAAAAGCCCGGCTGTTTATCGCCAACAAGTGTGTCAATATAGCCAAAAAACGAGAAGACTATCAAATATCTATTGTAGAGGCAATTGGGTATCTGTTCCTTGCATTGAAATTGGCGCCAAAGTCATTAAAAAATGTATTTTGATGGGTTTGATGTGACCAACATATAATACTTTCTTATCCATACACAAAATTCAGCGGGAGTCCATTTTGAATCCAAATTTTCTTTCATTTTTTGAGATAGACGGGCAAGAACCTGTAATAAAAAATAACTTTTTCTATTTCTCACAAAATAAATTCCCGGTCATTAACGGAATCC
The DNA here is from genome assembly GCA_003597945.1 of Desulfobacteraceae bacterium. GTDB lineage: Bacteria > Desulfobacterota > Desulfobacteria > Desulfobacterales > Desulfosalsimonadaceae > SURF-33. The sequence continues at coordinate 12,142 of QZJS01000100.1, forward strand.
CTCGGTTCACATCGGATGCATCCTATGTTGCAAACAACTTTGGAAAACTTAGAGAAAAACATGCAACACTTCAACTGGACTCAAAAAATGAGACTTCTGATCGCAGAAAGACAATATTAGGCAGGACCAAGTGGCCGTCACACTTTTTTAAAAACAAGGCCATCTTAGAGTGTGGTTGTGGTGCAGGGCCGGATACGGAAATCCTTTTATCCTTGGGGGCCAGGGTTATTGCAGTGGATATGGCGGGAGTTGATATAGCTAAAAAAAATATTGGAATCAATGATAATGTTCAGTTTATCCAGGCTAGCATTCTCGATTTGCCGCTAAAAATGAAATCATTTGATATTGTTTTTTGCCACCGTGTCCTGCAACATACGCCTAACCCCGCTGAAACGTTATCCTATCTTTTAAAATTTGTGAAAGAAAATGGCGCTGTTTTCATTCATTCATATAGCCCGGGACTGAAAAAAATAAATCCTTGGAAATATGCGTTAAGGCCGATTACAACAAGAATGTCACCGGAGATATTATATAAGCTAATAAAATTGTATGCGAAGCCGGCATATCGTGTAACCAATTTGCTGAATCGAAAGAAGTTCGGCCGCACATTTGTAAAAAAATTTATACCATTTCGCAATCATAAATTACACCCATACCTTTCTGAAAAAAATGATGATTTTTTAATTGAATATGGAATTCATGATACGTTTGATTCCTTAAGTCCTATGTTCGATAATCCCATAGAGCCTGATACAATGGAACAAATTGCCAAAAATAATCTAAAACAGCCATATGAAATTATAAAGACGCCAACTATTACCCTGTTGCGGACAATCATTACTCATTAAACAAACTCTTACCAATCGGTATTCAACTCATCAAGATGTGCGGAATTATAGGGATATATGATAGAGCGGCAAGTGTTGATTCATCAACACTTGCCGAAATGCGTGATACCATGCGTCATCGCGGCCCGGATGGTTATGGGATCTATATCTCGGAAGACGAGCGGGTCGGGCTCGGCCACAGGCGGTTATCGATTATCGAATTAACACAAAAAGGCCATCAACCCATGGCCAATGAGGATGGGACCGTCTGGATCACCTATAACGGAGAAATATATAATTATAAAGAACTTCGGAAGGAGCTGCAAAATACCGGGCACATATTTAAATCCAACAGTGATACCGAAGTCATAATTCATGCCTATGAGCAGTGGGGAACAGAGTGCGTTAAAAAATTCAGAGGCATGTTTGCCTTTGGCATATGGGATCTTTCAAAAGAAGTGTTTTTTCTTGCCCGTGATCCCATCGGCATCAAGCCCCTTTACTTCACCCATGCGCCCTCGGGCCTTCTTTTCGGCTCCGAGATAAAGGCCATACTGGCCGATCCCAAAGTCAAGCGCAAGGTCAACTCAAGGGCCATGAGCGATTTCTTCGGCCTCTCATATATTTTTGACGACGAAACCATGTTCGAGGACATAATGTCCGTGCCGCCCGGATGTATCTACACCGTGGGCGAGGACGGCGCCGGTCGCATGAACCGCTACTGGGAGATGCACTTCGATCCCAACCATCCCTGGAACGAGCAGGAGCTCGTCGAGCAGGGCCTTAAGATGCTGGAAGAAGCGGTGGCC
>QZJS01000088.1 GCA_003597945.1 Desulfobacteraceae bacterium
GCCGCTTCAAAATGCTCACATATTATCGAATATGCTCCGCTTTTTCATTGGCCCGCGCCTTGCCCTCGAACCTGATCTGAGGTTTTGAAACGGCTTCTACTAAAATAGCCCCCAATCCATCCCTGCAAGCAAAGATTCTTGCAGAGTTATTTGCAGAATATGAAAGAAAACGAAGCCAAAACTATTCGCAAGTTTTTATAAATATTTTCAATATAAGGAATTTAATACTAAGGCTCCGAGAGATTCTTTCTGCTCTCAATTTACGGCATTTGTATATATTTATTGATGACTTTTCTGAACTCCCCCGTTCTGACATGGAACAGGTCGTTGACACTATTCTTGCACCTTTCAATAATTGGTCTGAAGAATTCATAAAATTAAAAATTGCAGTATACCCGGGAAGAGTTTACCCGGGCAACATCGACTTATCGAAAGTTGATGAAATATACTTAGACATTTACAGGTCCTATGGTCGAAATGATGTTTCAGGAATGGAAGTTAAAGCGATTGATTTCACAATGAGACTTGTCACGCAACGTCTTTTGTATTTCTGCAAAGAAAAGCCTGAAGTCTATTTCGAGTCTGAGTCTGAAGATTTTTGGAGAATTATTTTTGAATCATGTTTGGGTAACCCAAGGATATTAGGGTATATTCTTTATTATTGCTACGAAACAAGCATTATTTATGGACAACGCATAGGTGTTCGCACAATTCAGGCAGCAGCACGTAGATATTATGAAGAAAAAATTTATCAATACTTTAGATTAAATAAATTCCTACATGAAACTTTTGAAGAAAGATCTTCAATATATAGTTTGAAAGAATTATTAGAAGAAATTGTTAAAAGAGCGAAAGAGTTACGGAGTTATAGAGAATCAAAAGTAATGTCTGAAATTTCTGGCCGCCCCCCAACAAGCCATTTTCATGTACTTGCTGAGTACGATCAAGTTCTCTCTACATTGGAATTAAACTTTTTTCTCACAAAATATTATGAAATGAGAGATAGAGACGGAAGAGAAGTATCTGTCTATGCTCTAAATTATGGGCTTTGCCAGCAGCAAACTATTTCATTCGGCCGGCCAAGAGAAAAACGAGAACAGCGTCTTTATTTCGTAGAAAGAATATTCGATTACAGTCCCATAATTGCTTCGTATATAAAAGTAAATCAAGAAATTGTTTGTGGCCATTGCAGTAAGCGTCACCCCCATGAAATGTTACCTGCTATTCAAGCATTTGATATGCTTTGTCCCGAATGCAAAAAGGGTACATGTAAAATTATTAATCTGTCTCGAAAATATGAAAAATTAATAAATTCCGTGTCAGAGGAGAACTTGTTGCCTGATACAGAATTGGGCATTTTAAAAACTTTACACGATGAAAGAAAGCAAATGTTCGCCAAGGAAATTGCAGAAGAACTTGACTGTTCTTATCAGTTAATTGGTAAGAGAGGAAGAAACTTGGCAGAAAGAGACTTGGTTGAACGGAGTGAAAATGAAAAAGGGCGTCGAGTTTTTGAGATAAGCAGCACAGCTAATGAAATGTACTTTTCAGAAACCCCCGATGATCAAATGGATTTCGGAGAGAATTAACTCGAACAACCGCATCAACACGGACTGGAAATTCCGCTGCGCTTCATCGCCAACCGGTTTCCCGAGTTTCTACGCCTGCCGGCTTCAGTCTCCTTGACTCGAACGGGTATTCGAGTCGCCGTCTACGGCGCTGTGCTGTTTTTAATCATTATGATTGGTGCGGTTGCTCTAAGTTATCTATTTTACGATTCGGCCACTGATCCACAAGGCCAATTCCATATCTGGGTCTGGGGAGGGGGGCTATTGTTTGCCTCAGCGCTGACGCCCTTCGCAACGATCTTGTGGGTGTGGCGCGCTGCGCGCAGGAAGAAGGAGCGGAATCAATGAAATACGGTATCTTTCTCGTTGTGTTCCTTGCGAATATCACGGCGATTTTCTGTATTTTGAATCCTTGGTTCAAGGGCTGGGAAACGCAGGGCATCGTCTTTCTTGTTTTGGAAGCGGCCTTTCTGCTTCTCATCGGCGTGCCAGTGTTCGTTCATCACCGGCGTAAGGGATTGACGGCACGCGATGCGCTGGCTGCCAGCCTGGATTCCGTAATGAGCTTCCTATCAGGTTGGGTATGATGATGGCGGCGCCCGCACTGTCAATGGGCCCCCTGAGTGATAGCTTTCTTGGCGATCTTGGCGACTTAGCGAGAGAGAATCCGGATTCGAACCAGTTCATGCACCAACCGGCCTACGCTGCGCTCCGGCCGCTGGTGATGATGTCGTTAGCTTTACAAGGAACATCTTGACGTCTAGACGCTTTGACGCTATAATGTTGCCAAATGAATGGAGGTAATATTATGGAAACAACTGTTAAACGCGCCACAATTTATCTGGATGAAGTTCTTCATAAGGCTCTTAAAATAAAAGCCTTAGAGACATCCCGGTCCATCTCTGATCTTGTTAATTCGGCCGTTAAAGAAGCACTCGCCGAAGATGCAGAAGATCTTGCAGCATTTGAAAATCGGGCCAAAGAGCCTCTGCTCAGCTATGATGAAATGGTGAAGAGGCTCAAAAAAAATGGCCGAATATAGCATATTTTTCAGAAAATCAGTTGAAAACGATCTATCTGATATCCCCAAAAAAGATGTAGGGAAAATCCTTAAGCGCATAAAATCTCTTGTGAACGATCCTCGACCATCGGGTTGCGAAAAATTGACCGGACAAGAAAGGTATCGTCTTCGCCAAGGGCGATACCGCATTATTTATTCAATACAAGATAATGAACTTACTATATGGATTGTAACGATTGGTCATATAATAAAAAAAATGAGAAAAAATTAAATGCGATACGAAGGAGAGATTTTCAGGCCATTCAGCGAAGCCGACAGCTATCTGCTTCAGTGCACCATCGGCTGTTCTCACAACCAATGCACGTTCTGCGGCATGTACAAGGACCGCAAATACAGGGTGAGGAACCTTGCGGAAATTAAAGAAGATATTCAAATGGCAAAGGTCCGGTATGGTGATCTGGAAAAAGTATTTTTATGCGACGGCGATGCCGTGGCCATTGAAACCGATACGCTGCTTGTCATTTTAGATGCGTTATACCAGACATTTCCATCCCTGCGACATGTGGGCGCCTATGTCGGCCCCCAGAGCACGCTGGCCAAAACCATGTCCGAACTCGCGGCGCTTCGGGCCGCCGGGCTGACCAAGGCATATCTTGGTGTGGAATCCGGGGATGATCGGGTACTTGCGGAAATCAAAAAAGGGGTCACCGCGGCCCGGATGCTCGAAGCCGGACAGAACCTGGTGAACGCGGACATCAATTTATCATCCATGGTGCTGTTGGGGATCGCCGGAAAAGGTCAGCGGGCCGCGGAGCATGCCATTGCCACGGCGGAAATCACCAACAAGATGAAACCCCGGTACCTGGCGGCCCTCACCACCACCCCGGTGCCCGGCACGGTCTTGTATCACAAGGTCCAAAAAGGCGAGTTCGAGATGCCGGATCCCTTTGAAACCCTGGAAGAAATGAAGCTGATGTTTGAACACATCAACATCGACAACGTAAAGTTTGTCGGGGTCCATGCCTCCAATTACCTGCCCGTGAGCGGAATGCTCCAGAAAGACAAATCAAAAATGCTGGACGCGGTAAATGCCGTGATTGAGACAAGAAATACGGACGCGTTGCGCAGCGAGCAGATGCGGGGTCTTTAGGATGGGGGGCGAAACTTACATTAGGCTTTACTCACCATGGACCGAGCGAATACAGCGAAAACCCTTGCGACGGCAGCGGCCTGCCTGGCAGTCGTGGTGCCCTTGATTGGCGGCGTTATAGTTCCCGGGCATTCACATGTAGTGAACTTCATCAGCGAACTTGGCGCGGCCGGGACCCAGTGGGGCGCCGTTGTTAGCTGGGCTGGATTTTTGCCCATCGGAGTCCTCACATTAGGTTTTCTAATTGTTGCGGCGCCGTTGCTACGCCTGCAGGGAGCTGCCAAAGTTGGTTACTGGCTGTTATCTTTCATCGGCATCGCATATGTTGGATCCGCCTTTGCGCCTTGTGACCTCGGTTGTCCAGTTTCGGGCTCACCCACACAATTAGCGCATAATCTTATGGGACTCATGGAATATCTTGGTGGGGGTATCGGTTTGCTTGTTTTTTCGACAAGCTATTTCAAAGACTCAAACCACGATATGCTTCAATCTGTGTTATTTTTCGCCGGAGTGATAGTCTTGGCTGCACTAACCGGAATTACTATGCAGACACTTAGCGCTTGGCATGGGTTAATTCAGTGGGTGGGGGAAGTCGGGCTTTTCGGTTCCGTTGTGTTAATAGCGTGGCGGATTATTCCAACGCCGGGCTAACAAGGCCAAGCACAGCGATGGCTTTTCCGCTGCGGCTTCGCCTCCACTACAAAGCCGCGGTGTTGGCGGCATTCTGCAGGAGAAAGAATATGTATCAAGAGAAACGACCAACGTGCATAACCGTAATCGGGTGGGCATGGATCGTCATAGGTGGTCTCATGTGCTTGTCGGCAACCATGGCCCTGTTCAGTTCCGTCATGATTGGCGAAATAGCGCAGAATGAGCCGGACATGCCCTTCATCTTCAAGATCTTCCCGCTGCTCGCCATCGTTCAGATCGGCGTTGCCGTGCTGGGCCTTGCTTCTGGAATCAACTTCCTCAAACTCAAGGCGTGGGCTCGCAGCGTACTGGAAGGACTGACTTGGCTGCTCCTCATCTTCATTGTTGGTTTCATGGTCTTCTGGGTTTTCAACTGGGTCTCCATGACGTCTGATCACGGTCCCAGTAGTTTCTCCATCATGGGTGCAGTCATGGGTGTTCTCATCACGGGGATCTATGGTGTACCTCTTGGCATCATGCTCAAGTACCTGAGAGGTCCCAAGGTCAGGAATGCAATCAACGGAACTGCCGAACCAAGCCATTCACACCAACTGGCGGGGTGAAGCGGCTTTGCAAGTTTTGGCTTTATCTTCGGTTTGATTATGATATGGAGAATAAAATTTTCGCCAACCAGCGGCTGGTGGGGGCAACCTCCTGCAATAATGAAGGGCTGGATTGACCGGGTGATCCGTTCCGGGGATAGCTTATGAGTTTCTGGAAGGAGATTCCGGCGAAGGTGTCCCAAAAGGCCTTTTAAAAGCTAAGACCGCTGTCGTCTTCAACACCTCTAACACCCGGCCGGAGAGAGAGCTACAAATCTTTGGAGATCCACTTGAGACCATTTGGCGAAATTGTATTTTTAGCCTATGCGGCGTCGAAAATTTTCATCGCCGCACATTCTGCACAGTGGTGACCAGTACGGAAAGCGTACGAAAGCAATGGCTTGAAGAGGCAAGAACATTGATTGACAGGATATTTGCCAAAGCAGAAAGAACCACATAACCCGCCGCCTCACCGGATCGCAGCCCGTTGGGCTGCTCCCGGTGAGATTTTCGTTGTAGCAAAAAAAGAAGGGTTAGTAGTGATATCTCAGTTGGGCAATTAGAATTGAATCTTCTGAGACTTTATAAACAAATCTATGTTCGTCATTTATCCGTCTGGACCAGTATCCTGATAAGGCATGCTTTAATGGTTCAGGTTTGCCAACACCCTCAAAAGGGTTACGCTTTGTTTCCTTAATAAGGGTGTTTATACGGCGCAGAATTTTTTTATCAGTTTTTTGCCAATAGAGGTAATCGTCCCAGGCATGATCTGAGAAAAGGAGCTTCACTCTATAAGCTCCTTTTCATTTCCTTTACCATTTTCGAGTTGGACGATAGACTCAATCAGCCGCCTTGTGTTTTTTGGTGACCGCAACAGGTAAGCTGTCTCTTCAAGGGCTTCAAAGTCCTCTAGGGACATGATAACCACAGATTCCGATGATTTCCGTGTTACAATCATCGGTGCGCGGTCTTTGCAAACTTTTTCCATTGTTTTCGCAAGATTCTGCCTTGCCGTTGTATAGGTTATAGCTTCCATTTCTACACCTCCTGTACAGGATATTGTACATCGATGAGGCAAATGTCAACATCTTTTTGCCCCAACCACTTGCTTTACCTGACCCGAAGGACGACTCTGTTGAGAGCAACGGTTATATCCTTGGTGTAGACGGCGGCTGGTGCTGCCCATGATGGTTCTTCACAAAGGTTGACACGCGAAACAGATCATGAAACATTTTTATCTCGGGTTCAGCGGCTTTTTTTTCCCTTACAATACAACCTCCACAAATAAGGATGAACAACATGGCACTGGCGTTAAGTGAACGAAGAGCGTGGGTCTCGCAATCCGAGATACGGAACATGACCATTGAGTGCGAACGGGCCGGGGGAATCAATCTGGCCCAGGGGCTGTGCGACCTGGAGGTTCCGGTTGCCGTGCGAGCGGGCGCCCGGGATGCCATTGAGGAAGGCGTCAATGTGTATACCCGCTATGACGGTCTTGCCGAGCTGCGCGAGGCTATTGCCGCCAAGCATAAGCGGTTTTACGGTATGGACGTGGACCCGGAAACTGAAATCGTGGTGAGCGCCGGCGCCACGGGAGCGTTTTACTGCGCGAGCCTGGCCCTGTTAAATCCCGGCGATGAAGTCATTGTTTTCGAACCCTATTACGGATATCATCTCAGCACCCTTGTCGCGGTTCAGGCCGTACCGGCATACGTCCGGATGGCACCGCCGGACTGGCGTTTCAACATGGAAGACCTGGAGCGGGCCGTAACGAAAAAAACCCGGGCCATGATCATCAATACCCCGGCCAATCCCTCCGGAAAAGTTTTTACCCGCGAGGAACTGACCCGGCTTGCGGAATTCTGCCGCCGGCATGATCTGTTCGTGTTCACCGATGAGATTTACGAATATTTCGTGTTTGACGGCAAGCAACATATCCCGCCGGCCACTCTTGACACCATGCGGGAGCGGACCATCACCATTTCCGGCATGTCCAAAACCTTTTCCATCACCGGTTGGCGTATCGGCTACTGTATTTGCGATGTGCGCTGGTCCCAGACCATCGGATATCTCAACGACCTGATTTACGTGTGCGCGCCGGCGCCGCTGCAGATGGGTGTAGCTCGGGGCCTCAATGGGCTGGAACCGACATATTACCAGCGCCTTTCCGCCATGTACCAGGACAAGCGGGACCGGCTCTGCCGGGCCCTTGATCGGGCCGGATTCGATCCCTGCATTCCGGAAGGCGCATATTACGTCCTCTGCGATATTTCAAGGGTGCCGGGCGCCGACGGCAAGGAAAAGGCCATCCATCTGCTGGAAAAAATCGGTGTGGCGGCAGTACCGGGCGGCGCGTTTTATCACGATGATACCGGTGAAAACCTGGCCCGCTTCTGCTTTGCCAAGGAAGATCCCATCCTGGACGAGGCCTGTTCCAGATTGGAGCAGGCAGGTTTTTAACCGCACCAGGGAGAATTGGATTGATGGGAATTGGAAACGCTATTATTGAAATTGCCATGGAAAACGGGGCAACTCTTGCCGGCATCGCCGGCATGGATGCGGTCAGAGTATCGCCGTCTCACATCATATATAATAAAATGGGGGACTACGGGGGCGTTGGTACTGTCAAAGATGAAGCGGCTCTTTCAGACAGCCCGTTGTTTAACTGGCCGGATACTGTAAAATCTGTTCTCGTGATTGCTCTCTCGCATCCGAAAGATAAACCGGAGCTTGATTGGTGGGATGGCAAAGGGACGCCCGGCAACCGCCAGTTGATGGATATCATTAAACAGACAAGCCGGCAGATCGAAAGGAATCTGAACGTAAAAACCCGCAAGATTCATTATTATGTAGAAAAAGGGGGGCTTTTCCTCAAGGACGCGGCAGTTCTTGCCGGGCTTGGGTGTATCGGGAAAAATAATATGCTTCTAACTCCTTCACATGGTCCCAGAGTCCGACTCAGGGCCTTATTAATCGATACTGAGATAAGCCCAACCGGGCCAATAGACTTTGATCCCTGCGCCGACTGCAAGGTTTTCTGCAGAAGAGTTTGCCCTGAAAATGCCATGGATGAGAAATCGTCCATTTTTAAGTCAATGGAGTTCGATGGATGCCTGCCCGGAAGGGACGGCGCATACAACAGAGATCTTTGCAATATGCGGATGGAAAAAGATATTACCGACAGCGCTGAAAACAACACCGGCAAGCAACCTGTGATAAAATACTGTCGAAAGTGTGAGTTTATATGCCCGGTAGGGAAAAAGGCGGGAAGGGAATAAAAAGATATTCTTGCGTGGGTCAGATGCGAAAACAATAAGGATCTTTCTCGTTGAAGATGTCAAGGCCGTATCCGTAGCCCACTGCAAGGCATCCCCCGCAGGCCGGGCGGATCGGGCATTTGCCGCACGCGATCGAACCGCCCCTGTATTTTTCGGCATCAAAGCCGTGGTATATATCGTTTAAGGACTGCTCGTAAACATTGCCGATCCATGAAGGAAATTTCCTGCACGCATGCACTTCTCCGTCAGGCAGCACGGATACGAAGTTGAATGCCGCGCCGCAGCCGTGGCCTGTGCACCCGCCCCCCACCGGAACACCTTTTTGCCATTTCAAGAGGTTAAACAGGTTATCCTTATAAGCCATAACAGGGTTGGACTTTGCCGCTTCCATGTACGCGCGCAGAAAATCCGGAAACAATGCCGGAGGGACTGCGGGGAGCTGAGCTCCCTGTCCCACGCTTGCCAGGCGGTTGAAAGTAAACAGCTCCGCACGACCGTTCAACGATTCCGCCAATTCCAGTACATCGTCCATATTGTGCCGGGTCAGGGTGAGCATCACCATGCGGTAGATCCCGAGATCACCCAGCAGTTTCAGAAAATCCATCGTGCGATGGTAATGTCCCGGGCCCCGGATGTAATCGTTGTGCGCTTTCATCCCTTCGAGACTGACCTGATAGAATCCGGGTTTCTGCACAGCCGTCATTTTTTCGATCCGGTCAATGGGCATGGGATTGCCGAGAACCGCGGTCATGAAACCACGGTCCGCCGCCTCCCTGTAAATCCGGTCAAAATGAGGGTAAAGCATGGGATTGCCGCCGGAAAAAGACACATGCCCGTACACATGGTGAAGGCTGCAGAAATCATGGAGCGTATCCAGAACCCGCAGTGCCTGTTGCAGTGTCATGGTTTTTCTTTCGCTTCTGTCGTAACAGTGACGGCAGTTAAGATCGCATGTCTGGGTAACGTGCCATTGCAGCGTAAAGGTTTTGGAAGAAAAAAATTCCGGATTGCTTATTTCCCCCGCGGGGAATTCGCGGGGGCGCCTTATCAGGGAATCCGGAGCCAGGATCAAGCCGCGCTGCTGACCGCGGAAAAGCAGATTTTCGACGGCGCCGGCTGAAATGCCGCCTTCAGCCGCGGCCCTGACAGGATCCATGCCCTCGGCAACGATTTTAAGCGCCAGCAGATCATCTGCGTCTGCGCTGCAAATCTGGATATCCCGGGACCCGGGCCGGTTCCAGACAATTACATACGCTGTGCCGGGCGTGGGTACAACGCTGTGATCGGTGATGAATTCCGGCAGGTTGGACCAGTTTACGGTCATCAGGTCAAACGCGGGATTGACCATCCGTGTCCGCACGATTTCCGGAAAAATCGGCAAGGAATTTATAAGGGCATACCGGGACTCCTCTATCCTTGCAAGATCAACAAGATACGGCGGAAAACCGGTTCGGTCGGCAGAATTTTGCAGGAATTCGGACAGCAGGGCTCTTTTTGGCATACTGCGTTTTAAATCCGGCATAATTTTCAGACAGACAGGGTATCGTTGCAGCGGATCCGGACAGGAACTGGATTCTGACATAAATTGCTCCGCGGGAAAAATTTTGTGTTTTCAATGAGGCATAAAAAGAGCCGGCAGACTGAGCATGCCGGCTCTTTACAGACCTTGCGATACAAGGAGTCGGTCACTTACACGACATGGTCATATGCCGCGGCATCAGGCATCAGTATCGGATTGATCCTCGCCGTTATCTTTTTTTTCATCCTTCTTTTGTTGCTCTTCTTCCTGCTTTTTTTCTTTCTCCATGGCTTCTTTTTCTTCTTCCGTCATCTGATGATCCATATGCTCTTTATGCTCATTTTTTTCGTCAGCGCCAACTGCGCTGTCTTTTTTGGCCCCTCAGCCACTGGCCCCTCAGCCGCTTCCTGCATGGACCGCGGGCAGGGACCCTCCGCCGAGGCTTACCAGGCCTGCGACAGTCAAACAGGCGAGAATCTTTTTCAAATCTTTTACGTCCATTTTAAGCCCTCCTTTGATTTTAAAAAGTTGTGAGTTGAGTTTATGGAGTGCTATTTCAACTCCACCGGAAACTCGGCCCGTTGCCATTCGTGCCAGCCGCCTTTGATTACATGAACATCTTCAAATCCCTTTTCCTTCATTTTTTCCGCCACACTGGCGGAAGATTTTTCATTCGGTCATGCGCAGTAAACGATGTAGGTCTTATCAGTGTCGTAATCATCTGACCATTGCTCGATCCGGTTCGGATCTACACGGATCGCTCCCTTGATTTTAAACTGGCTTGCCCGCCAGTCGCTTCCCAGCCTGACATCGAGGAAAATCACCTCTGGATCATCAAGTTTTTCCCTTGCATCCTCCTTTGAAATTCTGGGAATCTCGTTTTCCGCGCAAACATTTGACGCAATCGCGGAAAATCCCGCAATAAACATAAAAACAATCATTAATGCCTTTATTTTTCTATAAATCATGCTTCTCTCCTTTATCCGGAAGTTTAAAGTTACCTGCCGGACTTCCAGGCATTCACCGATTCATCTGATAAAAAATATCACCTCCTTTAACTGCTGATCTGTTGCAACAAGGATAATAAAAGCGGTGATGTAGATGACCGACGCTGCAATACCGAAAGCCGCGGAACTATTAATACCTGATGCGGATGCCGTTTGATGCCGCAGCAGATGCAGATTAAATCCGGCATATGTAATCAGCCATATATAAAAGGCGACGCGTTTTACGGTAAACGTGATCTCTTTTCCGGCCATACCGCCAAGAAGCATTGCCAGGATAAGCATGGAAAGTATCACCACAAATGTTTTGCTGTCAGTTAATTTTTCGGATAGCCTGAATTTCCTGACCGCTGGAGAAATTAATGTATTTAAAAACGCGCCGGTGCCCAGAAGCAGGGTGTTTGCACCTGCAAAGCTGCCTGAGAGAATGGCAACGCCCATTATCCTGCGGCCGCTATCGCCTGCAATGAAATGCGCCGCCACGTTTTGAGGGCCCGTACTTTCAGCAAGTGCTTGCGACGGCGTGGACGCAATGGAGATGATTGACCACAGCCAGAACACTGCAAAAGCAGCGGCGAAGGCGACAATGATGAAGGATGGTCCTGATTGCGGGTTTACATTCTGCTTTTCGTGATATACAGCCAGTTCCGCGGCCATAAAAATCCAGAAAAGCATGAAAACCGACCTTGCTTCAAAGGATAGGATGCCAGGGGCATCGATATTTCCGAACAGAGGCGTGTCCATGTTAAACAGCCCGATGGCAACAAGGAGCAGCATGGATCCCGAAAATAAGATTACGGAGAAATTCTGAATATGCCTGGACAACCTGTTGCTGATAATGTTTGCGGCAAGAATGAATACAAGAAAACACACAGAGAACAAAAGGTTGGGAAACCAGCGGAAAAAAATCTCGTTAAATACATAACCCGCGGCCGCAAGAATCAGCGTGGATGCCGCGATACAAAAGGGAAGAAACGCTGAGATCCGAAGTACCGCAAGAATTGTCTGAAGCCATGACCCGATTGCCTGTGGCCGGGACTGAGGTTCCGGTAAAAGAAAAGTAAAATATCTGTTTACAGTGAAGAAATTAAGCAGCGCAGTAGCGGGAACCACCCACAACAGACCGTATCCAAGCACACCAGCACTGTTCCCGACAACAGGCATGGAAAGCGGCGACACCATAAAACCCATTGCCAGGCAGGTTGCTGAAAAAAACGTTGCGTGCTTCGATGACGGCAGGATCATCGGTCAGATCTTCCACATTGTTCATTGGATTGAATCTATTATAAAATAAAATTTCTTTTCATTTATATTAATTCTCTAATTGCGTGATGTCAAATGCATGCGGCCAACCACCGGCCGTCCCCGTCGGACGTGCTTTAACATTATGATAAAAGTAATGAATACAGCATAAACACCTATGCCTGCCTGAGCAACCATCAGGGTTTGCCTATCAGGTGTCGCAGAGCGGTTTCCAGGTCCGGGTGGCGGAAGCAAAAACCGGTGTCGAGCAGGCGGGCCGGAGTTACCCGAACCCCGGAAAGCACGGTTTCACAGCCCATCTGGCCGAATGCCAGTTTTATGGCGGCGGCGGGCACGGGAAAACGATCCGGCCGGGAAAGGACCTTGCCGAGGGTTGCCGCAAACTCCCGGTTGGGCGCCGGTTGGGGTGAGACAATATTGACCGGACCCTCCAGCCCGGGGGTGACGAGGCAGTGACGGATGGCGCTGACGGCGTCGTCCATGCTGATCCAGCTCATGTATTGATTCCCGTCGCCGATTTTCCCGCCAAGACCCATGTGGAATGGGACCAGGAGTTTTTTCAGGGCGGCCCCGGCCGGGGTCAGGACAATGCCGATGCGTAGAAAAACCGTCCGGATGCCGCTGTTTTGAGCGGGTGCGGTTGCCTCCTCCCATTGCCGGCAGACATAGGAGATAAAATCATCCCCTGGAGAATCCGCCTCGGTCATAACGGCGTCTCCCCGGTTCCCGTAATATCCGATGGCCGACGCGCAGGCGAACACCCTGGGCGGATGGGGCAGGGCCGCGATGGTATTTGCCAGCAGGGCGGTTGTTTTTGTCCGGCTATCCACAATTCTTTGTTTTTTTTCGGCTGTCCATCTGCCCTCGCCGATATTTTCGCCGGACAGATGAATCACGGCATCGATCCCGTCCAATTGTTCACCATCGAGCCGGCCGGCCGCCGGGTCCCAGAATATTTCATTATGTCCGGGTCGGGGCTGTCGCCTGACCAGACGGATGACGCGATGCCCGCCGGTGGTCAGATACGGGATCAGAGACGCGCCCATTAAGCCCGATCCGCCGGAAACCAGGATGGTCATGGGGCTGGGGTTGGGCGTTTTGAGATGATCGGCCAGATCCGCGGCCAGGGTGGCGTGGCGATAGCGGAAGATGTGATTAAGCTTTTGTTGAATGATCCGGTCGGTGAATCCGAACCAGCGGCCAGGAAAGGGGAGGGCGTATTCAATTGTATCCTCGTAGACGGTGGATGCGTCCGCTTCAGGCGAAAACCGGTGGGAGTGCCGCCATACGGCAAAAGGCCCGCGAATCTGAATATCTGAGAAAAAACGGTTCGGCTGATAATCCTCGTGCCGGGCCTGCCAGGTATAGGGGATCGGTCCGGCCTTCATCTTCAGGGTGACTTCCGTGCCGGGCCGGATGCCGCCGGTGTGCCGGATCACTCGGGGCGTGTCCCATGGCGGGCTGAGCCGTTCCAGGGCGCCGGGCCTTTCGTGCCACGCAAACACTTCATCCACGGGCGCCGGGATAATGGATCGCTTTTGAAATAGGCGTGTTTTCAAAGAGGATTTTCCTTGAAGCGGCATAGGCCATAAAGTTGAAATCGTTTTTCAGGCATCCGTTAATTCCCAACTTCGTTGCATGACGGCCTTGTAAAAAGTCCAATATCTGCGTTACGCGCAATCTCTCAGAATTTCACGTACGCTAAGTACTCTGCATTCTTCGATATTGCGCAAGCCTT
>QZJS01000096.1 GCA_003597945.1 Desulfobacteraceae bacterium
GTGGGTCCCATAATGGCCGATATCTGCGGAATCACGCCCGAGCAGATGGAATTGCGATAAAAAATCTCACCATACCCGGAAAGCCCGTCAACGCCTTCTTGTATCCGTGCGCCGCCGGAATCATTTAACCCCACCACGGGGGCGCCGGCATTTCTTGCCATATCCATGACCTTGCATATTTTTTTGGCGTGCATTTCTCCAAGGGTGCCGGCCCGGGAGGTAAAATCCTGGGCAAAGGCAAACACCGGACGGCCGTCAACCCTGCCGTATCCGGTGATGACGCCGTCGGCCGGAATGGCGGTATTTTCCATACCGAAATTAACGCAGCGGTGGGCGACAAACATATCGACTTCACGAAAGGTGCCTTCATCAAACAGCAGGTCCATTCGTTGTCTTGCGGTGAGCTTTCCTTTTTCCGTATGCTTGGCAACGGTATCCGCGCCGCCGAGTTCCAGTGCCTGCTTTTTTAATGCTTTTAATTCTTCTATTTTTTCAGCAACACCTTTCATTCCATCATCCTTTCATCAATTTTAGCGCCGAATCATAACCGAATACGAAAGAATGCAATAGATCAGAAAATCACTTCGGCTGCAAGCTTTTTGGATTACTTTTTGGATCGCTTTGGGGCAGCAGATCAAGAATTTGCCGCACGGCCGCCGTTGGATGGGTTTTGCCTGTTTCAATATGCCTTGAGACATCCTTGAGTCTTTCCCGGACTTCGGCTTTTTCATAAAACCACTTTTTCAGGCCTTCTTCCAGAAGCTGATGCATCCATGAAATAGCTTGTTCCTGACGTTTCAGGTTCAGTTCCCCTCTGGATGTGAGCATCTCACGATGCCGAAGGATCATCTGCCAGACATCATCAATACCTTTATGCGCAAGGGCGCTGCATGTCAGAATCGGCGGCGTCCAGCAGGGATGAACGGGCGTCATGAGGTGCATGGCGTTTTCATAAGCCTTTTTCGCCCTTTCGGCCGCGTCGATGTTGTCGCCGTCGGCCTTGTTGATGGCGACGGCATCGGCCATTTCCAGCAGGCCGCGCTTGATGCCCTGGAGTTCGTCTCCGGCGCCGGCCAGCATCAGGACGAGAAAAAAATCCACCATGGATGCCACCGCGTATTCGGATTGGCCCACCCCGACCGTTTCAACGATGATCACGTCAAATCCGCCGGCTTCGCAGACCAGCATGGACTCCCTGGTCTTGCGGGAGACGCCGCCCAGGGTGCGGCCGGCGGGAGAAGGGCGGATAAACGCATGCTCATGGACCGCCAGTTTTTCCATGCGGGTTTTATCGCCCATGATGGAACCGCCGCTTCGGGCGCTGGAAGGATCAACGGCCAGAACAGCCACGCGCCGGCCCTGCTCCACCAGATGAAGTCCCAGGCTTTCGATAAAGGTGCTCTTCCCCACGCCCGGAACCCCGGTGATGCCAAGACGGATGGCATGGCCCGTAAACGGCAGCAGGCCGTCGATGACCGACTGAGTCAGATCCTGATGGGATAAAAGCCGGCTTTCAATCAGGGTGATGGTTTTTGCCAGCATTCTTCGGTCACCGGAGCGGACCCCTTCGATGTAAGGCCGGGGATCAGGGGGCATCCGGCTGCTCCAGCAGGTTGAGCACCTGATTGGCCGATTCGGTGATGATGGTGCCGGGTCCGAAAATTTTGGCCACGCCGCAGTTGTATAAAAAGTCATAATCCGCCGGCGGAATGATGCCGCCGACCACCACGTGTATCTCCGCGCCGCCGCCGGCTTTCAGGGCGTCCATCAGGGCGGGAACCAGGATTTTATGGCCCGCGGCCAGACTGGAAACTCCCACCACGTGCACGTCGTTTTCAACGGCCATGCGGGCCGCCTCATCGGGCGTCTGGAACATGGGACTGATATCCACGTCAAACCCCATGTCCGCAAAGGCGGTGGCCACCACCTTGATCCCCCGGTCGTGACCGTCCTGTCCCATTTTGGTCATCAGGATACGAGGCCGGCGGCCATGTTTTTCGGCAAAATCGGCAGTGCGTTTGCGCAGGGATGCGATGATTTCTCCATCCTGATATTCGCCGGCATAGATCCCGGAAATACACTGGGTGGTGGCCACGTAACGTCCGAAAACGGTTTCCATGGCATCAGATATTTCGCCCACCGTGGCCCGGGCCCGCACCGCGTTGATGCATGCTTCCAGGAGATTGCCGTGGCCGCGGGCGCAATCCGTGACGGCGGAAAGGGCTGTTTTGACGGCCGCGGCATCCCGGGTGTTCCGGATCTCTTTTAATCGATCCATTTGTTCATCCCGGACCGCTGCTGATATCTCCCGCACATCAATGGGCGCCTCATCCGGTACCTGGTATTTGTTTACGCCGACAATAACGTCCTTTCCCTGGTCAATCCTGGCCTGCCGACGGGCAGCCACTTCTTCGATACGCATTTTGGGCATGCCGGAAACAATGGCCTTGGCCATGCCTCCCATTTTTTCCACTTCCGCGATGATGGCTTTGGATTTCCGGATAATTTCATTGGTCAGGGACTCGATGTAATAGGATCCGCCAAGAGGATCCACCACCCGGCAGACCTGGGATTCCTCCTGAATGACAATCTGGGTGTTGCGGGAGACCCGGGCGGAAAGATCCGTGGGCAGGCTCACGGCTTCGTCAAAGGAATTGGTGTGCAGAGACTGGGTTCCGCCCAAAACCGCGGCCAGACATTCCAGGGTGGTGCGGATGATATTATTGTAGGGATCCTGCTGGGTCAGGCTCCACCCGGAGGTCTGGCAATGGGTGCGCAGCATCAGGGAATTGGGATTTTTGGGATTAAACTGCTTCATCAGGTCGGCCCATAAAAAACGGGCGGCCCGGAGCATGGCGATTTCCATGAAAAAATGCATGCCGATGCCGAAGAAAAAAGACAAGCGGGGCGCGAATTCGTCAATATCGAGTCCGGCGGCCAGTGCCGCCTTGACGTATTCAAGGCCGTCGGCCAGGGTAAACGCCGTCTGCAATACCGCGTCCGCCCCCGCTTCCATCATATGATAGCCGGAAATACTGACGGTATTGAATTTGGGCATGTTTTTCGAGCAATACCCGATGATGTCCGACACGATGCGCATGGACGGCTCGGGCGGATAAATATAGGTGTTTCGCGTCAGGTATTCCTTTAAGATATCATTCTGGATGGTGCCGGTGAGTTTATCCTGGGAGACCCCCTGCTCTTCCGCGGCGATGATGTAACCGGCCAGAACCGGCAAAACCGCGCCGTTCATGGTCATGGACACGGATATTTTATCCAAGGGGATGCCGTCGAACAGGATTTTCATGTCTTCCACCGAATCCACGGGAACGCCCGCTTTTCCGATATCCCCGATAACCCGGGGATGATCCGAATCATATCCCCTGTGGGTCGGCAGATCAAAGGCCACGGACAATCCCTTCTGACCGGCGGCCAACCCCCGCTTGTAGAACGCGTTGGACTCACGGGCCGTGGCAAAACCCGCATACTGGCGGATGGTCCATGGCCGGTTGGTGTACATGGTGGCCCGGATGCCCCGGACAAAAGGTTCAAAACCGGGCAAGGTGTCGACAAAATCAAGGCCGGCAATATCGGCCGATGTGTAAAGCGGCTTGATGGTGATCTCTTCCGGCGTGGTGCGGCTCAGCGTGTCAATGGAGGCCCCGCGCAGCTCTTTTTTGGCCATTTCAGCCCATTTATCGATATCCGGGTGTTTTCCCATGGTGATGCTCCCTGTGGTTTTTGGTTTTGATCAGTGATCGTCTTGCGGATATGTAAAAACTTATAACACCGCTTGCCGCTGCGATTGCACAGTGATGCTTTTCAGGAAATACTCAATCCCTCTGACAAAGCTCCACAAGAACGCCGCCGGTGGCCTTGGGATGTAAAAAAGCAATTTTTGCCCCGCCCGCGCCGATCCGCGGCTGCTCGTCGATGAGCTTGACCCCCTTTTGCTTGAGTTCCGCGAGGGCTTCGTCGATATTTTCAACCCGAAAGGCCACATGCTGAATGCCTTCGCCCTTTTTT
Organism: Desulfobacteraceae bacterium; assembly: GCA_003597945.1. Taxonomy (GTDB): domain Bacteria; phylum Desulfobacterota; class Desulfobacteria; order Desulfobacterales; family Desulfosalsimonadaceae; genus SURF-33. The sequence goes on from QZJS01000096.1 coordinate 4,027, forward strand.
TCAATAAATTTCGCTACCGGACCATCCGGTGTCACAGACTCCAGAAGTTCTACCTCGGATTCACCCACCGGGAAAAACGCGGTGGTGACTTTCTGTTCGGCAACGGTTTCACTTCCTTCGTAATGCAAACCCAGAATATCCGACCAGAAACCGCGGCCCTGGTCGATACTGTTTACGGCAATACCAAGATGATCGATTTTTAGAATTTTCATAGAATCCCTCATTATTATGGTGCATCATGATGAAAACATATGTTTCCAACATTTGATGGAATTGAATTTATTCAGACCCCCCATCAATGTCAAGAGCATTTTTTGGCGCAGACGCTAAAGAGAGGCTGGGGAAAACCCGAACCGAAAAACCCACTCACGAAGCATTTCCGATCCGTGCTTGCCGTAAAAAAAAGAAAATGCGTTGCGGGTCGTTTATATCTATTACCCCAAGTTTAAAAGCCGCTATTTGATACAGACTTTGCGGACTTCCTTGAAATCGGCATGACCATCAAGCACTTTTTCGATGCCGTCCTGCTTGAGAGTGGTCATCCCTTCTTCAATTGCCTGATCACGGATATCGGCCATGGGAGAGCGCACCTGTATCATTTCCTTAATTCTGTCCGAAGCCACCAGCAGCTCATGGAGGCCCATACGACCGCGATAACCGGTTTTATTGCACATTTCGCAGCCTTCCGGACGGTAAAACATCAAATCGCTGGTATATGGAATATGCAAATTTTTCTCAAACAACGCGGGGTCATATTCCCTGACCAGCTCATCATATTCAGCCTTTGTTGGATTGTACGCCTGTTTACAGTTTTTGCATAACGTGCGGAGCAGCCGCTGGGCAAGGATGGCAATAAGGGCATCCGCGAAATTAAAGGGATCCATGCCCATATCGAGTAATCTGGTGATGCTCTCCGGCGCACTGTTGGTATGAAGAGTGGAAAAGACAAGGTGACCGGTTAACGAGGCCTCAATACCCATGTGAGTGGTTTCCCGGTCCCTCATTTCACCCACCATGATCACGTCCGGGTCGGCCCGGAGAAATGCGCGCATGGCGGCGGCAAAATCAAAACCGATGCGCGGGTGCACCTGTACCTGGCGCAACCCTTTCTGGGTGATTTCAACGGGGTCTTCCGCGGTCCAAATCTTACGATCCACCGTATTGATATGCGCCAGCGCGGAATGCAGGGTAGTGGTTTTTCCGGATCCCGTGGGACCGCAACAGAAAATCAGTCCGTAGGGCTTTATGATTGCCTTTATGAAATTATCGTAATTACGTTCGGAAAAACCCATTTTGTCCAAAGGAATGGGGTCCCCGGCAGCCAGAATACGCATCACAACGTCTTCAACTCCGCCCTGGGTGGGAATTGTTGCGACACGCAGTTCAATGTCCTTGCCGCTGTATTTTTTAAAATTGATTTTTCCGTCCTGGGGTTTCCGCCTTTCAGCAATATCGAGTTCCGACATGATTTTAATCCGGGAAACCACGGCATTTTTATAACTGTAGGGGATGGTCTGATATATGGCGCATGCGCCGTCGACCCGTATGCGCACCTGCGTATTTTGTTTTCCCGGAGATGGTTCGACATGAATATCAGATGCGCCCCGGGCATATGCGTCTAGAATCATTTTATTGACCAACTGCACCACTGCGCTGCTTTCCTCGGATACAGCAGACGTCTCCTCCTCGATTTCCACTTCCTCACCCTTGAGCTGGGAAATGATATCATCGATGGATGACGTCTGTTTCTGATCCATTGTGAACATACCGATGATCTTGTCGATATCCTGTTTGGTGGCATAGGCGAGCTTGACTTTTTTCTTGGGAAAAAGAGTCCTGATTTCATCAACTTTGGTAATGTCTTCAGGGTTATCGATGGCAATGAGCACATCACCGTTTTCCCTGCGAATCGGCACCCAGGTATTGTTGCGCATGAACCCGACCTTGATGCCGGCAAGGAGTTCCCCGGGAATGGGCATGGTCTCATGGTACTGAATCAGGGGCAGGTCATAATAGCGGCTCAGCCCCTCGCCGATATCTCTGGAAGAAATTTTAAGTTCCTCCATCAGCACCTGCTCGATGGGAATTTTTTTATCACGGGCCGTTGCAACACTCTTGGCCAGCTCTTTTTGGGTCAGGATATGATTTTCAAGAAGATAATCAAATTTTCCCTTACGGCTGGTAGCCAGTTTTTTCTGTTTGTAAAGGGCAATGCCGATAATATTGGCAAGCTCAGATACATTGGATTCGTCTTTTGCGGAAAAGGGTTTACCGGATCTGGCATTGATCAATTGTATGACGCCGAGAATAAACGATTTAAAAATGATAGGGGCCACCAGAACCTGCCGGGTCCGAAAACCGGTTTTCTGGTCCCAGCTGCTGTCGAAAGAGAGTTCAGGATCAATGGCGTTTAAGGCGTTTTTATCATAGACATCTTCAATATTTAGCATTTTCTGATGAAATGCGGTGTATCCGGCAATGCTGTTGTCTGATATGGGAACCCGGATTTCAGATACTTCAGTTCCCGATTTAAAACGGGAAACCAGTTCACGCTTTACACCGTCCACATAATAAATGGTAATGCGTTCGGCCCCCACCAGATCGATGATGTCATTTTTCATATCGATCAGGATTTCATCCAGTGCGGTTGCCGCATGAATGGCGTTGGAAATGGTCTGCAGCTTCGTGCGATACTGAACTTCGGATTTAAGATGCTGCACATCCCCTTCGCCGTTGGCGGAAGTCGCCGGAGTGGTTTTAATTTTTGTGGTTGCCTCCATAACGCTCCCCCTCACCTCAGATATTGAAGTTTGAAATATTGTGCACTTCGCATGTCATGGCTGTTGTATGAACTATTTCTTTTTTTTGAGTATCATCAGTTTCTGGAGGCCGCCGCCGACCAGTAAAATCGACATGATATAAAGACAGATCCGCATAAAGGTCAGGACCCCCTGGAAATAAGAAATCTCTGAAATCCGGCTCATAATATCGGGTATCTGAAAGAAAAAGGCGATGCCCATGGCAAACAGGGCAAGTCCCCAGACAGGCTGAACAACGGATAAAACATTCTTCACGATTGCGAAAACCCTTGATAAAAAATAATCTGCATTTGTTTATATTCAGGGCGGATGCGTAGCGAAACCGATCCGCTGTCGATTTGATGATAATTTTATACCCGGATCATGGGGATATGTCAACGACACGTTTTTTATATACAAGATAGCGCGCAAAGGATTGGTAATTTATTTATTTTTCCGTCTAAGGACAAGGCTGTATCACAGCCTCTCTGCCATCGCTATAAATCAAACGGCCGTATTTTCAGACGCATCAAGTTGGGCCAGAAGGGTATCAAAATAATGTTTCCTGGATTCATATCGTTCGGATACCTTTTCAAGTTTGTCAAACGCCTGGTCGATGCGGCTTTGGTAAAGATGAATGCGCTGGGACAATTCGGCGATGCTTTTTCCGTCCTGCTGCTCCGCGGCAACCTGCATCCGCTGCTCGGCAATGGATAGCTCTGTTTCGTTGGCGTCAATGAGATCTTCAAGCGCGGTAATTTCTTTTTCCATATCTTTTAAGTTTCTACCGCGTTCCGCAATCAGAACGGAACGACGTCTCCGCCATTCTTTTTTTGAAAATCTGGCCGTTTCATTATCTCCATCCACAACGGTCTCTGATGCGGCCCGCTTGCCATCCCCTTCGTCCTGCCACCCGACTTTATCCAAAAACCGCTGGTAATCGCCGTCAAACACCAGTATGCCGTCATCACCGAAAACCACCAGTCTTTCCGCAAGGCCATGCAGAAACATTTCATTATGGGTGACCATGATCACCGCTCCTTCATAGGCATCAATGGCGGCAAGCAGCGCGTCGCAGGATTCCATGTCTAAATGATTGGTGGGTTCATCAAGCAGCAGAAGGTTGATGGGGGTACAGAGGATTTTCCCCAGCATGACCCGGCTCTTTTCGCCGCCGGAGAGCACGCTGATTTTCTTTAAGGCCGCATCGCCTTCAAAAAGCATGGCTCCGCAAATATTGCGCGCGGTCTGGCGATCGATATCCGGACACGAAAACGCGATTTCTTCTTCAACGGTGCGCTCTTCCACCAGAGAGCCGACATTGGTCTGTTCAAAGTACCCTTTCACGGTTCCGGGATGCCAGGATAGCTCACCTTTTGAAGGAGGCATCATTTCGGCGATAAGTTTGAGCAGGGTGGTCTTGCCGGCGCCATTGCGGCCCACGATACAGATCCGGTCACGGGCCCCGATGGTAAGGCTGAAGCGGTCGATAAGGGCCTTACCGGATCCATAGGAGAAAGACAGGTCCTTTACCGTTCCGATAAATTTGCCGTTAAATGGTTGAAAGCGAAAAGAGAATTCAAGGTTTTTGAATTTTTCGAGCTTGTTGTGGCGCGTCTGCTTGTCCAGCGCCTTGATACGCGATTGCACCAGACCAGCCAGGCGCGCCTTGGCGCGGAATCGGGAAATAAAATCCTGGATTTCCTTGGTACGGCGGTCCTGATTGATCCTTGTTTTCTCGTGAATCTCCTCCTCCTGGGCGATCTGGAGATAATATTTAGAAGTGTTGCCTTCAATTTTTCTAATTTTCTGGCGATAAATCCCGACGATATGGGTGGCTATCTTGTCCATGAAGCCGCGGTCATGGGTGATCATGAAAATCTCCCGCGGCCAGGAAAAAAGAAATTTCCGCATCCAGCGGATTGATGTGATATCGAGATAGTTTGTGGGTTCGTCGAGCAATAAAAGATCCGGCTCAGCGAGCAGAACCCCGGCAAGATTCAGTCGCACCTGAAAGCCGCCGGAAAGGTCCGCCGGAGATCGTGCCATATCGGATTCGGAAAAACCAAGGCCTGCTAAAATTTTTTCCGCTTTCCATCGATGCGCGCCGGGGTCTCCGCTGATCCCCTTTAAACTTTCATCAACAACATTACTACATGTGAAATTAAGCGACTGGGTAACGTATCCGATGCGGTAACCTTTGGGAATGGATATACCACCCGAATCCGCTTCTTCCATGCCGGCGATGATGCGAAAAAGTGTGGTTTTTCCATGGCCATTGCGGCCCACCAGACCGACGCGTTCCCGACGGTTGATCTTGAAACTGACGTCGTCAAAAATAATACGGCTGCCGTAACTTTTCGTAAGGTTGTCGACACTGATCATGATGCCACGGATAAACCTTTAGTGATAATGATAAAAAAGGGATAAAATAGAACGTAAACGGAAAGGAGATGCATTAGTCGGTCGGGGTATCGATTCCGAGTTTGCCGCAGCGATAGCGCAGGGAACGGAGATTGATATCCAGTAATTCTGATGCTTTGCCCTTGTTTCCACTGGAGCATTCCAGGGCTTTTTCAATATAGGCCTTTTCGATTTCTTCAAGAATGTTGTCTAAGGAAACGCCTTTTGCCACATCATCGAGACTGTACCGCCTGTTTTTAACGCCTTCGATCCATCGCCGCTTATGCATGGAAAGGGAAAGACTGTCGGGCAGGATGATGTTGGTGCTGGAAAGGGCAACGCTGCGCTCGATTAAATTTTCAAGTTCGCGGATATTTCCCGGAAAATCATATTTTTGCAGCAAATCAACGGCATAAGATGATATCTTGGTAATCTCCTTATTGGCCAGGCGCGCGTATTTTTCCAGGAAATGCTGGGCCAGCGCCCGGATATCCGCTTTGCGTTCCCTTAACGGCGGCACTTTGATTTCAACCACATTGATCCGGTAGAAAAGGTCTTCCCTGAATCTTCCGGCAATGACTTCTTCTTCTATTTTACGGTTTGTTGCGGATAAAATCCGGGTATCAATGGTTACATCCTCGTTGGCGCCTACCGGTTTAAAGACCCTTTCCTGCAGTACACGCAATAACTTAACCTGCATGGCCGGGCTTAATTCGCCAATTTCATCGAGAAAAACCGTTCCGGTATGCGCGATCTCGAACAAACCCTTCTTATCGTGGGCGGCGCCGGTAAAGGCCCCTTTTTTATATCCAAAAATTTCACTTTCGATCAGCGTGTCCGGAATACTGCCGCAGTTGATGACCACAAACGGCATGTCCCGGCGCTCACTTTCCTCGTGAATGGCTCGCGCGATAAGTTCTTTGCCCGTCCCGCTTTCACCCGTTATCAGAACGCTGGTACGCGTTTTGGCGATCTGCTTAATGACTTCAAAAATATGAAGCATTCGCGGCGTTTTACCTACGATCCGCTCGAAATGCAGATTTTGTCTCATTTCATCATCAATGCTTTTTTTTTCTTCTGAAAGCGTCCGAAGCTTCAGCGCCCTGACGATGGTCTGCTTGAGTTCATCATTGTTAAACGGTTTGGGAAGATAGTCATACGCACCGTCATTCATGGCTTCCACGGCATTTTCCGCGGTGGCGTATGCGGAAATCATGATGACGATTATTTCAGAAGAAACGGTTTTTGCTTTTCGCAGCACTTCCAGTCCGCTGATATCGCCCAGGCGGATATCGCACAGCACCAGATCAAATGAACGGGTTTCGAGAAAGCGGATGGCTTCACGACCGTTTTCAGCGCAAGACACCTCATAGCCTTCCATGTTGAGCATCAGCTCTAGAAACTGACGCATGCTCAGTTCGTCGTCAACAACGAGGATGTGAGATTTTGCATCGGACATAAATGATGATTCACTCGGCTTTATAGATTAAAAATGATTTTGCCGCCGACAATCGTATAAACACTCCTGCCGGTAAATTTCCACCCGTCAAATGGTGTGTTTCTGCTCTTGGAAAATCCTGTTTCCGCAGAATAAACATGCGGCATGTCCGGATCGATAATTGTCAGATCAGCGCTCAGTCCCTGGGATATCCCGCAGGGAAGTCCGAGGATACGGGCCGGATTTAAGGCCATTTTTGTAATGAGCTGTTCGATGGTGAGAACTTTTTTGATGACCAGCCTGAGGCTGAGGGCAAGAGACGTTTCAAGGCCGATGATGCCAAAAGCCGCCGCATCAAACGCCACTTCCTTTTCCAGGCGGGAATGAGGGGCGTGATCCGATGCGATGACATCGATGGTGCCGTCGACAAGCCCTTGACAAACCGCATCCCGGTCTTTTTCGGATCGCAGGGGCGGATTCATCTTTGCATGGGTATCGTATGCGGCGACATCGGTATCCGTTAATGTGAAATAATGGGGTGCGGTTTCCGCCGTCACGCTAACGCCGCGCGCTTTTGCATCCCGGATGGCCCGAATGGATTCAAGGGCACTCACATGGGCGATATGAACCGGAACCCCGGTCAGCTCAGACAACGCGATATCCCGCATCACCATGATGCTTTCCGCGGCATTGGGAATACCCGAAAGCCCTTTGGCGGTGGCGGCGGGCCCTTCATTCATGACGCCTTTTGCAAGGGTGGGTTCCTCGCAATGAGAGATGATCCGCAACCCCATGGATTTCGAATATTCCAGCGCGCGGCGCATCAGCAGCGAATCGACTAGGGGTCGGCCGTCGTCTGACAGCGCGACCGCGCCAGCATCCATCAGCTCGCCATATTCGCAAATTTCGATACCTTCAAGATTTTTACTGATGGCCGCCACCGGCAAAACCCGGACCGACGCCAGCTTTTGTGACTCATGAATGATAAATTCGGTGATCTGCCGGTTATCATTGACCGGTCTGGTGTTGGGCATGCAGCAGATACGGGTGAACCCGCCGGCGGCAGCGGCTGAAATCCCGGATGCAATGGTCTCCTTATATTCCTCGCCGGGTTCACGCAGATGCACATGCATATCCATAAGGCCCGGCACGACCCACAGGCCGGCGGCATCAATGACATGATCGGGTTGAATTCGGGATTCGGTCGTGTCGGGTGCGGTCAGGCGCCCCATGTCGGCGTGTTTGTCGATACGGGTGACAATTGATCCTTCAATGAGGATATCCGCAATTTCATGGATATGACCCGGATCAATTACCGTGCCGTTTTTAATGAGCGTCCGCATCGCGGCCACCTCCTGAAAGCAGAAATAACAGTGCCATTCGCAGGGCCACCCCGTTGGTTACCTGGTCAAGAATAACCGCATGGGGACCATCGGCAACATCGGGGGCGATCTCAACTCCCCGGTTCATGGGACCCGGATGCATAATGATCGCGTCCGGCTTGGCTTTTTTCAGCCGCTGAAGCGTCAGACCGTATCGCTTGGCGTATTCGCGTTCAGATGGAATCAGCGGGTTGCCCTGTCTTTCTTTCTGAATCCTGAGCATCATCACCACATCCGCGTCGGCGATGGCATCATCCATAACATCGGTTACGCAACAGCCCAGGGATTCGATTCCACGGGGCATCATGGTCGGCGGCCCGGCGAGCCGTATTTTAGCGCCCATTCGGGAAAATCCGACGATATTGGAACGGGCCACCCGACTGTGGGCGATATCACCGACGATGGCAATCTTTAATCCGTTCAGGTTGCCCTTTCGCTCCATAACCGTCATCATGTCCAGCAGGGCCTGGGTGGGATGCGCGTGTGTGCCGTCCCCGGCGTTGATGACCGAAGCGGCAATCTTTCCGGCAAGCATAGAAGGCACTCCTGATGAACCATGACGGATGACCAGGATATCGGGCTTCATGGCCTGGAGATTGCGGGCCGTGTCAATGAGCGTTTCCCCTTTCACAAGACTGCTGGTGCCGGCGGAAATGGCGATCACGTCGGCAGACAGACGCTTGGCGGCAATATCAAAGGACACCCGGGTCCGTGTGCTGGGTTCGTGAAAAAATAAAACAACGGTTTTCCCCCGAAGCGTCGGCACTTTTTTGATGGGCCGCTCGGATATCTCCTTCATGCCTGTGGCCACATCAAGTATTGTGGAAATCTCCTCGACGGAAAGCGATTCCATGTCTAATATGTCTTTTTTCGACCATGCCATGGCGTATTGTCCTATAGCGGCAAAGCAGCGGAAACCGGAAAATGGGTTTTTAGGTTTAAAACATTATTTTATCAATGATCCGATACGATTCCATCGGACGCCGAACTGATTGCTGTCCCACGACCAGTATATGATAAACGCCTTGCCCCTGATCTCGGATGCGTCCACAAATCCCCAGAACCGGCTGTCATAACTGTTATCCCGGTTATCCCCCATCACAAAATAGGAATCCGGCGGAACCGTGATCGGGCCCAGGTTGTCCCGGGGGTTGACCTGGGCGGGTATGACATGAGTATCCGTATACACGGCATATGGGTGTTCAAGCGGTTCATGGTTGACAAAGACCTTCTTGTTGCGGATTTCAAGAACATCGCCGGGGACGGCGATCACCCGTTTGATAAAATCCTTGTCCGGTTCCTCGGGATACCTAAACACAATGATGGCGTCCCGTTCCGGCTCACCAACCGGTATCAGATTGGTGTTCAGATAGGGCAGCTTAACGCCGTATATAAATTTATTGACCAGTATATGATCGCCGATCTGAAGGGTGGGAAGCATGGAGCCGGAAGGTATCTTGAATGCCTGAATGATAAATGTACGTATAAACAGCGCCAGGATAACAGCGATGATAATGGCCTCGATATTTTCCCGAAGGCGGCTTTTGGGGGCTGCGGCCTGCTTTTCGGCTTCGCTTTTATCGTCTTTGTTTTTTCGTTTCAATTCGTAAAACCTTTATTATTTTAAGATACCGGCAGAGTGAATTGCGGTTCACCCAGCAGAAATTTTCCCGTTTTTATCCGGTCTTT
>QZJS01000026.1 GCA_003597945.1 Desulfobacteraceae bacterium
CCTACCCGGCCATGGTGCGCGATTTTCAGCGAATCATCGGGGATGAGGCCAAACAGCAGATCCACGATATGACCAATCGGCTTCCGGACCTTCTGGTGGCCTGCGTGGGCGGCGGGAGCAACGCCATGGGCCTGTTTTATCCCTTTATCGATGATGCAGTGGAAATGCTGGGGGTGGAAGCCGCCGGATTCGGCATCAACACCGGCAAACACGCCGCCACTCTTTGCTCAGGGTCCATCGGCGTGCTGCACGGTTCCAAATCCTATCTGCTTCAGGATAAAACCGGCCAGATCACCGAAGCCCATTCCATATCCGCGGGACTCGATTATCCGGGTGTGGGTCCGGAACACGCCCTGCTCAAGGAACTCCGGCGCGCCCGCTACACGCCCATCGACGATGATCAGGCCATGGAAGCGTTTGCGGCCCTGTGCCGCATGGAAGGAATCATCCCGGCCCTGGAGAGTTCCCATGCCGTGGCCGCGGCCATGAGGGAAGCCAAAACACGAAAACCCGGCGAGATCATCCTGGTGAACCTGTCCGGACGGGGGGACAAGGATCTTGGCATTGTTACCCAATATTACAAGGAGCATCAGTCATGAGCACCCGTATACAAAAGACATTTGATCGATTGCGTCAAAACGGCGAAAAAGCGCTTGTGGGATTTGTCACGGCCGGAGACCCGAACCCTGAAACCTCCGGCCGGATCATTGCGGCCATGTGCGACAACGGTATGGATATTTTAGAACTCGGGGTCCCCTTTTCCGATCCCACCGCCGATGGACCGGTGATTCAACGCTCATCGGCCCGGGCATTAAAAAACGGGACATCCCTGGCCGATGTGCTGGAAATGGCAAAGGCCGTGCGCGGCTTTTCGGAAATTCCCATCATCATATTCAGCTATTATAACCCGATTTTTGCCTACGGCTGCGAACGGTTTTACCTGGATGCCCGGGCCGCCGGAGCCGACGGGGTACTGGTGGTGGACCTGCCCCTGGAAGAATCCGCGGAACTCACCGGCGTTTTCACCTACGATGATTTTTCCATGATTCAACTGGTGGCCCCCACCACGCCGTCTGACCGCATGACCGCCATTGCAAGGGCCGCATCCGGATTTCTCTACCTAGTGTCCAAAACCGGCGTTACCGGCAGCGACGGCCTGGACACGTCGGAAATCCAGGGACAGATGACGCGGCTGCGGGCCGTCACCGCCCTTCCCGTCTGTGTGGGATTCGGCATTTCCACGGCCGATGATGTTGCCGCGGTGGCGCCCATGGCCGACGGAATCGTCATCGGCTCCGCATTTGAACGGATGATCGAAGAAAACATCAAACACCCGGACCTTGCCGACCTGATCGGACTGCAAACCGCCGCCTACAAGGCTGCGACCAGAAAGCCATAAACGAATCGCCGGAAGCTTATTATCCGGCATTTACTATAATGAATAATAATCGTTTAAAGGAGGGCAGCATCCCTCTTTGTCGTTAACCGTCGCCCGCCCCGGCTTTGCATCACAGCGCTGAAGGTCGGGGAAACCATCCTCGGAAACACGCAAAGGAGATGAACATGAAAGCAAGATCCGTTTTTGGACTGCGGCTTCTAACCATTACCTTTATATTCCTTGTATTCTTCGGCATCGCCTTCGCGGAAGTGGAAAAGGCGATGCCGGAGCAACCCCCTTCCCGGCCTTTTATCATTTCAAACCGGGATCTGATCGAACATATCGCCGGGAAACCGGTCTCCTACCCCAAATACACCACCCAACTCATGAATCTGGCCAACCAGAACGCCCAGTCCACCCGGCCCAACAATGTGGGCCAGCTTTCGGAACTGATCCAGAAATACGAGGGACAGTCCTATGACGGCTGGGTCGAATTTTATCTAAAACGTTATCCCGATGCAATTGACCAGGCCGCCGACCGCACTTATGCCATGATCGAAAACATGCGCGCCGCCATGCAGGAAATCGACCGGGACATGGTCCGGCAATGGGTCGAAGAACTCGTGCTCGCCAAAACCTTTGCCGGCCTGAAATACCATGAAACCATTCTCCGAAAGATCGCCGACATTAAAAAAACCTCTCACCGCCTCGCCCAGCCGGACGAAGAAGCCAAAGGCATCGACGGATATATCGGAACCCGGCCCGTTTCCATCAAGCCCGCATCCTACAAGGCAAAGCCGTTCCTGCCGGAAGACATCGAAGTCGAAATCATCTACTATGAAAAAACCATCGGCGGCATCCGGGTGTTTTATGAACCCAAAATTAATTGACGGGTCCCCGTAATATGTTCCCCCAACCTCTTGCTTATAATATTATCCGTTGATAGATAATACATGTGAGCATTCTTAGTTACTATTCCTGCGCTGCGGTAAAATTTTCGCGGAAATAAACGATTTTTTTTAACGTATCCTTCCACTTATCCGGCGATGTTACACTAGTGTTATTGAAATCGCTTAAAACAATCTCCCAGGAGTTTGACAAAACATCATGGGCAATGAGGTTCTGCTGCTGATTATCGAGGCCATGATCGTCTATTTTCTGGTGCTGTGGGCTCATTCCCTGCGGCATCGTTTCGGGCCGGTGCATTTCTATGCGTTGATGGGCGGGATCACGGCCGTCATGTCATGGGTTACTGATGCCGGCCTTATGATTCAAGTAGCCGGGGTAACTTTTGTTGTCGGATCTACGGTATTTTATACTGCCTTGCTGCTGGGGGTGTTTGTTGTTTACGTTTTTGACGGACCCAGGGCCACAAGGATCGCCATCTCAACGGTAATCGGCGTGTCCATCATGATGCCGCTAATCTCCTGGACCCTTCATTATCAAATGGCGCTTATCGGAGAGACGCATCTCGCGAATTTGCCGTTGCCCAGCCTGCGGATCAATTCCGCCTCTGTGATCGCCACGTTGATCGATCTTGTATTTTTAGCCATTGCATGGGAATATTTTGGAAAATCTGACAGGTACAGCAGGCTTTGGTGTCGGGCGTTTTTAACGCTGTTGGGCGTCATGTGGCTCGATGTGTTGCTGTTTTCCACCCTCGCATTTGCCGGTACGCCGCAATATCTTGGCATCATGAGCGGGACGATGGTCAGCCGTATGATTGTTTCCGTCTTTGCCCTACCTTTCCTGTATGGATATCTTCAATGGCAGAACCGTAATAAAGGGATGCCCATTGAAAACCGGCCGGTTCTTGCCATTTTAAAACAGGTTGCTGATATTCAGGCTGAATTAAGCGTAGCCCAGCAGGAAATCGAACGACGGAAGGCAGCCGAGAAAGATCGGGATGACGTAATCCGCGAACTTAAAAAGACCCTTTCCGAGATTAAGGTTCTGCGAGGGCTGATACCCATATGTTCATCCTGTAAACGGATACGGGACGACAAGGGGTACTGGAATCAGATCGAAAGCTACATCAAGAGACATTCCGAGGCCGAGTTCAGCCACGGCATCTGTCCGGAGTGTATCAGGAAATTATATCCCGATCTGGAAAGCTATAAAAATCCTGCCGATAATGATGATTAAATCATATACCGGCATTCCGGCGACATGGCGGCAGATGGCTTCAGTGCCTGCGGATCGGTCGGAAAATGCGGGGTCAGATGACTATTACGGTTTTCCGATCACATCCATCAAAGCCGCCTTACCGTTGCCGGCGACCATGACCCGGGCGATGCCGCCGTCCCGCAGATTTTTTTCCAGGGCCAGGGCTTTTTCCTTGGGAGCAAACCATGCCTCGATTCCGTAGCGGACTTCGTATTTGGCCTGTTGATGTTGATCTCCATGGGATAACGCAAGAAGTCGTCCACGGATAAAAGGCTCGGGGCCGGCGGGTTTTTCCAGGCCGGCGCCGTCCATGACATAAATGCCGTCCGAAGATGATTTTAGCCTGATGTAAACGGTTTCGCCGTTTCGGGGTCTTGTTTCAAACCCAAGAATGACGCCGTCGATATTGGAAATATCGTAGCGCAATTGGGCGTAATTGCCGCGAAACAGGCTGCGGGGATCCACGGGAACGGTTTTCAGACGGATTTCTTTTCCCGTCCAGAGGGGATACATGGCCCCCAGATAGACACCTGCCAGGACAAGAATCTGAAAAAGGATCGCAACCCCGATGCCGGCGATGACGGTCTCTTTTTTCATGACATGCCCCCTTCCCCGGCATTATGGAATTTCCAGAATTTCGCTGCAAATAAAAGAACCGCGGCCAGGACGGCGAACAAAATGGCGGCTCCTGCGTAATCGCCCACCAGATCGATATAGCGCAGCAGTCCGGTCCCAAGGATGGCCATAACGCCGGCATAAAAATAATGGGAGATATTGTCCCGGATGCCGAAAACAATGAGCCAGATGCCGGTGCCCACCAGAACCATATTGCCGATAATCTGAAAGACCACGTCAAATAAGCGATTTTCAACCGTCATCACCACAGCAATGCCGACCATGAAAAGCAGACTAAACACCGCGGTGGAAAGCACGGACGCACAGGCACGGTATGCGGCCCACAAAGCAAGCGCGCATAAAAAAACCGACATAACGAGGGTGGCGCCTGGCAGCAGCCAATTCGCCTCGATCATTGCCCGCCAAGGCTGCCGGAAACTGAAAACAAACAGCGTGATCAGACCAAAACGCAGGACCCACAATCCGAGCAGCGCGCCGTAATCGGCTTCCACATGCTTCTTCCGTGACGACAGCCAAGCGGCCAGGCCGTGAAGCGCAATAAAAAGCCCGATGCCCAGGGCCACGTTTTCCGGCCCCGGCTGAAAACCCGCGCCGTCGCCCATGAACCACGAAAGGGTGTATTCGGCCCAGATGACCAGGCCGGCGATCAGGGCGAGAAATAAAATCCTGCTCTGTCCACCCCGAGCGAGAAACCATGCGGTTGCCGCCAGAAACAAAGGGAACAAAACAGGATAGAACCCCGAACCGGATTCCACAAAAAACCAGATAAAGGCCAGACATAGCGCCAAGGTCATGAGCAGAGCGCTTTTGAGAAGGATGCCAAGGGGCAGCACGCCCATGGCCCACCAGAAAATACCGTTGGGATAGTGCTCGTCAATATGATAAATCTGGGCGATGAGCATGATGGATGCGCCGTAAAACAAACCCCCGAGAAAAAACCAGCCGACCGAGGCGGCGGTCCGTCCCTGCTTAAAATTATAAAGACCGAAGAGATTGACGCCGAAGGTCGCCAGCAGAAGCCCCCCCATGCGAACGGCACGGGGGATCTGATCCCAGTTGGCGCTCAGCAGGGTGATGACCGCCAGACCGATAAACAGGCAGCCCAAACCCACCAGCACATGATAACCGATGGTGCGCCGGGACAGATTATGATAGTCGACGCCATATTGCAAACAGATGGCTTCGGCCTGGGATGTCGATATCAGGCCATCCGATGCCCATGACGCGGCCTCCCGGGCCAGGTCGTATTTCAGAAGTCGAATTAATCGCATGTCAACCCGCCACGCCTGCCATGGTTCGCAGTTCTTTTGAGATCATTCGTCTGGCGGCCGTATATCCCTCATGGATCAGGTCCTGAACACGATCGCTGTCGGCACGATTGTAGGCGGACAGCTCCGGGGCAATCAGGAGATCGGCTTTCCGGGTCTGCATGCGGGTCGCGTTATCAATGGCAATGTCAATGGAATTTAGCACCACATCGATCAGGTCATCGGGATTTTTATACTTCCGTCCGGCATTTAAATCCACGCCGATGATTTTATCCATACCCCGCCGAATCAGCGGCGATATGGGGACATTTTCCATAAGACCGCCGTCGACAAGAAGATGATCATCGATTTCAACAGGTATGAAAATTCCCGGTACGCAGGCGCTGGACATCACGGCCCGGGCAACGTCGCCCGTTTCCAGAACCACCTTTTCAAAACGACCGATATCCGTTGAAATGATGGACAGGGGAATCCGCGCGTCCTTGAATTGAACCTCACCCAGAACCTCATCGATCTTTTTTCCCATCTTCTCATTGGAAAGCAGTCCCAGTCGGGAAAAAGCAA
Source organism: Desulfobacteraceae bacterium (assembly GCA_003597945.1). Classification (GTDB taxonomy): domain Bacteria; phylum Desulfobacterota; class Desulfobacteria; order Desulfobacterales; family Desulfosalsimonadaceae; genus SURF-33. Next base: position 6,013 of record QZJS01000026.1, read on the forward strand.
AGCCGGAAATATCGAGCCAGTCCAGCTCCAAAGCGATTTTCTCTATTTTCTCGGGAGAGACGCCAAAGGCGTATAAGGCGGCCACAAATGCGCCGATGCTGGTCCCGGAGATGGCGCTGACGGATATCTTTTCCTCGTCAAATGCTTTTAACACGCCGATATGGGCCGCGCCGAGAATGGCGCCGCCACCCAGAGCAAGGCCTATCTTGGCTTTCGTGGTCATGGGTCGGGTTCTCTTTTTATTTGACTTGCTTGATTAAAGCCGCCAGAAACGCACGTCTTTTTTCAAAACGGCTTCGGGATCAAGGATGGATTTGACATCCACGATGCATCCGTCAGGGTTCAGGCGGCCTGTGAGATCATCAACCGACATGACCCGATAAGCCTGATGGCCTACGGCGATGATCATGGCGTCGAGGCCGTTCATATCGGCCAGGGAATGAAGGGCGACGCCCAGGATCTGTTTTGCCTCGTCAGGCTCCGCCAGGGGATCGTGAACAAGCGCATTGATACCGAATGATTTGAGCTCTTCAATAATGTCAATCACCCTTGAGTTCCGAAGATCAGCGCAATCCTCCTTAAACGTCAGCCCGAATATCGCCACCCTGGCGTCCTTTAATTTTCGGCCGGAGCTGCTCATGAGCTTGATGGTCTTTTCAGCGATAAATTTTCCCATGTTGTCGTTGATACGGCGGCCGGCCAGAATCACCTCGGGATGATATCCGACGGTTTCGGCCTTGTAGGTCAGATAATAAGGATCCACGCCGATACAGTGCCCGCCCACCAGTCCGGGCCGAAACGGCAGAAAGTTCCATTTGGTTTCGGCGGCATTGAGTACATCCATGGTATCGATGCCGAGCTTGTCGAAAATAACGGACAGCTCGTTCATCAGGGCGATATTGAGATCCCGCTGGGTGTTTTCAATCACCTTGGCGGCCTCGGCGCATTTGATGCTCGGGGCGCGATAAATGCCGGCCGGTATAATGGACCCGTAAAGATCGGCCAGAAGTTTCAGCGTATCGTTCGTATCTCCGGCCACCACCTTGGTTACGCTAGTCAATGTATGCTGCTTGTCGCCGGGGTTGATCCGCTCGGGCGAGTATCCCACATGAAAATCCTGTTTCCACTTCAATCCCGACATTTTTTCCAGAATGGGAACGCAGACTTCTTCGGTGGTGCCGGGATAGACCGTGGACTCGAACACCACCACGGCTCCCTTGCGCATATAGCGGCCGGCGGTTTCCGTGGCGCCCATGAGGGGTTTTAAGTCGGGCTGACGGGCGTTATCAATGGGCGTGGGTACGGCAACGATAATCACATCCGCGGCGTTTATTCGATCCGGAACGGTGGTATATTCCAGAAACCTGGCGGCCCGGAGTTCTTCAGTCGTCAATTCCCCGGTGGGATCGCGATAAGCCTGGTATGCGGCGATATTGTTTTTTTTGATATCGTACCCGATGGTGGGGTATTGTTTGCCGAAAGCTACGGCAACGGGCAAACCCACGTATCCAAGCCCGATCACGGCAATAGTAATATTGGTATCGGTCATATGAATGCCTTATTCCTCAATTTTTAAAAACGGGTTTCCAATATTTTTGTTTATGGTTTCCAGCCTCAATTTCACGCGACAACTCAGATTATATCTGCTTATATATATCCTTTCTTGCCCAGAAACAGTAGAATTTCCTGGGCTGCTTCAACGGGAGTCATATCGCTGGTATCGATTCTGAGTTCCGGGTTCACCGGTGCTTCATAGGGATCATCCACGCCGGTGAATCCTTTGATCAGGCCGGCCCTGGCCTTGGCGTACATGCCTTTTCGGTCCCTGCGCTCACATTCGTCTATGGGCGTGGATACGTGTACTTCAAAAAATCCCCCATAAACTTCGATGACTTTTCGGATCTCCCGACGGGTGTACTCGTAAGGCGCGATGGGCGCACAAATGGCGATGCCGCGGTTTTTTGTTATTTCACTGGCAACAAACCCGATGCGCCGTACATTGATGTCACGGTGTTCCTTGGAAAAAGACAGTTCGCTGGAGAGATTCCGGCGGACGATATCGCCGTCTAACAGGGTTACCGGACGGTCACCGATTTCAAGGAAGCGTGATAAAAGCACCTGGGCGATGGTGGATTTGCCGGCCCCGGACAGACCGGTGAGAAACACCGTCAATCCCTGTCGCCGGGGCGGCGGAAAGGCTTTCTGAAGTTCCGCGATGACTTCGGGAAATGTGGCCCACTCCGGAATGCGGCGTCCCTCGCGAATGCGCCGCCGGATGTCGGAACCGGTCATGGAAATGGTCTGGGTCCCTTCGGGCACTTCATCTACAAAACGGTATTCGTCTTCAAAGGGCAGATAAACAATTTCTTCAAAAGGAACGATTTCCACACCGATTTCGACGCTCAATTGCGTTGCCAGGCTTCTTGCTTTGTCGCATTCGTAAAACGGTTTTCCGTTTTCATCCGGTCCCGGACTGGCATGGTCATGGCCCACGATAAAATGGCTGCATCCATAATTACGGGCGATAATGGCGTCCAGAACGGCATCCCGGGGGCCGGAGAGGCGCATGGCAAGGGGCAGCAGGGCCATGACATGGGAATCCGGCGGATAATGGCCGGAAACGGCCTGGTAGCATCGCACCCGGGTATAGTGATCAAAATCGCCGGGCCGGGTCATTCCGGCCACGGGCATGAGCAGCAGATTGGCCCTGGCCTGGTGCATGGCACGGGTGGTCATTTCAAACTGAAACCGGTGCAGGGGATTGGGGGTTTGAAACCCCACTACCCGGGACCAGCCCATCTTCGCATAGATCCCCCGGATTTCCTCGGGGGTCATGCGGAGAGGCTTGAAATCAAAATGCAGAGGGCATGACAGCACCTCAAGACCGCCGCCGATATAATATTCGCCCGCCTTATCCATCAGATAGGCAACGCCCGGATGACTTTTATCCGTGGTCTGATAGACGAGGCGTGCTTCCTTCTCATGATCCGCCGGCCAGATATCCTCGATATGCATGATTGCCAACAGAAATCCTTCGGGATCGCGAAGGGCCGCTGATTGGCCCACTTCCAGGGTCCCGGCCTTGCGCTCGGAGACATCCAGGCAGACCGGCAACGGCCAGAGGATATTGTTCTGAAGACGCATCCGATCAAGAACGGATTCGTAATCCGAGCGGATCATAAACCCTTTGAGCGGCGAGAACCCGCCCGTGGCAAGCAGTTCCAGATCACACATCTGGCGATCGTTGAGCGAAATTTCAGGCAGGTTAAGAGCGATATCCTTGAGCAGGGCGGCCCGGGCATCATCCACCTGAAGGTTGATCAACGAACCTCCATGGGCCTCGAAAGTGTCACCGGTCATGAAATCATCCTTTGATACTGTATGTTTTATCTCCAGCCGATCCGCTTCGGTCGCAGCGATTCACCGCAAAAAAAACCCATGGGCGGACGATTTTATTTACTATCTTGATACATTGGTAAAAAGTCGGTTTTGAGAGAGATTGTGGATTAGTGCATCAATCCTTCGCGGTAACAATAAACCACGGATTTAAGAGATTCGGCTTGTTGTAGACCATGGGCAGGCCGTTGTCAGCCCTTAAAATAACGGCGCCGGCCTGTTCCGCCACGACATGACCCGCGGCCGTATCCCATTCCATGGTCGGTCCCATTCGCGGATAAACATCCGCTTTCCCTTGGGCTACCAGGCAGAATTTTAAAGAGCTGCCTGCGGAAATAAAATCGACAATATCATGCTGTCGTCGTTTTTCCGCGACATAGGCTTCGAGTTCAGGAGTGGCATGAGAACGGCTGCCAACAATGGTGTAAGGACGATCACCGGTGGCGCCCACGCTGAGTCTCCGCGAAGATCGCATGAATTGGTCCATTGAAGCATTCAAAACGGTGGAAGCGTCCAAAATATCGCAACAAAACGCTCCCATGCCGACGGACGCGAAAAAGAGACGACGAAGCACCGGCACGTAAACCACTCCAAGAACCGGCCTTTGTTCATGGATCAAGGCGATGTTAATGGTGAATTCCCCGTTTTTCTTGACAAATTCCTTTGTTCCGTCCAGGGGGTCCACCATCCAGAACCTTTCCCAGCCACGACGTTCGTCGTAAGGAATATCGCGCCCTTCTTCACTAAGGACCGGCAAGTCAAATGTCTGCAAACAGGAGACGATGATTTTGTGCGCGTCCCTGTCCGCCTGGGTCAGCGGGGAATCATCGCTTTTGGTGTCAACGGCAAAATCCCGGTTGTATATCTCAAGAGCGCGAAGGCCTGCTGAAACAGAGGCTTTGATGGCGGCATGAAGAAAAACGGTGAGATCATCATATATTTTCATGATATTTTATCGATTGACGATTATAGGCGTTGCAAGGGTTTTAATGCCGGCAAAATATCGGATGCGCCTTATCAAGTCAAGGCAATATATTATTGATTGTATATAAGATATGCGTTGACGGACGAACACATAATCAATAGGATATGGTTATGAAACAATCCCATATCGAAAAATTCAACAAAGTCTATGCCGATCCCGCCTGTTATTACGGATCTGAACTTCGTCCGGAGTTTACGATTTTTTTCAACAACAGGGATCTAAGCGGCAAATACGCGCTGGATCTCGGATGCGGAGAAGGACGCTACAGTCTTTACCTGGCCCGAAACAAATGCCGCGTCACGGCGATCGATGGTTCAGAGGCCGGCGTGGAAAAGCTGAAAAAAACCGCAAATGACCAGGGTCTCGATATTTGCGGCAGGAACATGGATGTCGAAGCTTTTGTTTTTGCGGAAAACCGATACGACATCATTGTCGCGGCCACCATCCTCGATCATCTGGCCGATAACCTGCGCGCCATGATCGCCGAGAAGATCCAAGACGCCCTCAAGCCCGGCGGAATTCTATATGCCAACGTATTTACCGCAGACGACCCGGGTTTTCTGCTCCATCACGGTGCAACAGACCTTCCGCCGAACACGGTTTCCGACACCGCGGAATGCATGGAGCATTATTTTAAAAGGGGCGAGCTGATCACCCTTTTCCCCGATCTTCATATTCGGCATTATTACGAAGGCGTTGAACCGGACGCTTCCCATGGCAGACCCCACTTCCACGGCTGGGCCTGCCTCCTGGCCCAAAAACCAAACCATTTCTGACAATTATTCGTTATTGCGGAAAGCCATATTTTCCTGGCGGGTATTATTGTGTTTCCGCACTTGAACCACTTAAAAATGATCGAATGATATCAGAGGTCTCTTTCGGTTTTTCCATGGGGATCAGGTGGCCGGCGCCCGGGACCATGCGGTACTGGCCCCGGGGCATGCTGTCCGCAATTTTTTTAAAATCGATGACGCCCCTGTTTTCCGTCAACTCGCCTTCCAGCACCAGGGCCGGACAGCTGACTGCCGGCATGATGGGCCACGGATCATATGCCATGCTTCCCATAAACAGGGCCGCTTCCTTCCGGGGATGACAGGCCAGTTCAAGACCTCCGTTGTCGGATGGGATGATGCCGTATTCCAGGTAAAGATCGCGCATTTCATCATCCCATGTCTGAAAAAACGCTTTTGAGCCGAGATACTGACGTGCGTCCGATGCGTTTTCCCAGTAATTACGGCGCTTGATGGACTTGCCTGCCAGGGGATGTTCTTCAACGCTTAACTGAATGGCATAAAATTCCCGGGGAAGCAGGATCGGCTCAATGAGAATCATTTTGGCCGCCTCCAGTCCGAACCGGCCGGCGGCAATGGCCATGACGGCCCCGCCCATGGAATGCCCCACCATATAGGGGGCCTTGATATCCAGTGTCCGGCAAAGCATGACCAGGTCTTCGGCAAGGCGCACCCAGTTAAATCCTCCCTTCTCGGGATCGGCTTCCCGGTGATCACAGAAATAGGGACATATGATGCGGTATGGCCGATTCAAATCCCGGGCGATGGGGTGCCAGAGCCACGGCAGAAATCCCGTGGCGTGCATCATGATTAAAGTCGGTCCGCCGCCCTCATAGAGCAGGTATTGCAGATCGACATCCCCGATATTTACGGTTTTGTGTTCGGGAAAAGGTCCTTTCATGAAATCTTCCGTCAGAATTTGTCGGCCGGACGCCGTTCCGGCACGTATTCGTGGGGGATTTTTTCTTCGTTCCAGTCGCTGGAAACATAGAGCGCGCAATAACAGCTGCCGTATTGCCGGACATCTTCCTCACGGTATGCGCAGGGGCAGATGATGTCTCTGTCCTTTTCCCGGTCTCCCGATGCCAGCCGGCAGGGACAGCACATATAACCGTAACGCTCCTTGTTGGCCAGCAGACCTTCCATCAATTCCATGACGAGTTTTTTGTCATTGTTGAAGAAGTAACCCTTGGGTTCCTGGATTTTTCTAAGCTGTTCGTATAAAGTTTCCGTATTCATTACAGGCCGAGCGCCTCCTTTATTTCCTTTTCCTTAAACCCGACAATAACTTTTTGGCCGATGACAATCGTCGGAAAGGAGCATTTCGGGTTGAGTTTTTTAACATCCTCGAGAATGGCGCTTCTTTCTTCATAATTGAGAAGATCAACGTCAACGGCGTCATATTCAACGTTGCATTCGTTGAGAAATTTTTTGGTGGTTTTGCAGTGGCTGCAGGTGCTGAGCGTATAAATCTTGACTTGTTTTTCCGGCATGAATGCATCTCCTTTATAAAATTTATGGACACTGAACCAATCCTTCGCTGTTAAAAACTGACCACAATCTCCTCATATGTCTTTCGCCATTTCGGCGGCAACGTATCCGCGTCTTTGCGGAAATAACCTACGGCAAGGAGCAGCGGGATCCAGTAATGATCCGGAATCCGGAACGCCTCTTTCACCCCGTCCAGGTCAAACCCGTCCATGGGATGCGTGTCCAAGCCGAGGTCCTTTGCCGCCAGCATGAGATTCATGGCAAAAAAACCTGTATTTTTGCATGCAAAGGCAACTTTTCGGGTTTCGCTGGCCGCATAGAGGCTCTGGCATGCGCCGTTAAACCACTCACGCTGTTCGGGTTTCATCTGGCCGGACGCGACCATTTCCGTAAAATTCTTTTCCGCAAAGGGATTGCCGGGCTTCCAGCCCTCGGTGTCCGCCAGAACAATAAGCGTCACGGGAGCTTCGGAAACCTTGGGCTGGTCCCATGCCAGTTTCTGCAGCCGCTGTTTCTCCACGGGATTTCTAAGGATCATCAGGCTCCAGGGCTGGATGTTAAATCCAGAAGGCGCCCGGGACGCGGTTTCGATCATTTCCCGCAGCAGTTTTTCGGGAACATCTTTTTCCGGATCGAAAAAATTGACGGCACG
>QZJS01000056.1 GCA_003597945.1 Desulfobacteraceae bacterium
TGTGGGGGCCGCCGGGATGATCCTTGAAAAGGACCTCAGCGCAAGGGTCCTGGCCGAAAGCATAACGTTTTATCAGCAAAACCCCGAAGCCTTGTGGGATATGAAGGCCGCGATGAAAGGATTCGGCCGGCCGGACGCGGCGGAAAAAATCGTGGATGACATCGAAAGGCTGTTGGGCATGGTCCCATCAACCGCCGGCGCTGTATAACATTTAGACTATAAAACGCGGCAACTTATGTTTAGAAAACCCTATCACATCCATTTTATAGGCATCGGCGGCATCGGCATGAGCGGTATTGCCGAATTGTTGCTCAACCTCGGCTACCGGGTGTCCGGGTCCGACAAAGTGCTGTCGGACGTGACGGCCCGGCTCCAAAGGCTCGGCGGGGTCATCTGTGAGGGCCATTCCACCGATCATATTGCCGACGCGGATGTGGTGGTGATTTCGTCGGCGGTAAAGTCCGATAATATCGAGGTCAAGGCTGCTTTGGCCCGGTCCATTCCGGTTATTCCGAGGGCCGAAATGCTGGCCGAGCTCATGCGCCTCAAGTACAGCATCGCGGTGGCCGGGGCTCACGGCAAAACCACCACCACCTCTTTGCTGGCGGCCATCCTGGGCGCCGGAGGCCTGGACCCGACGGTAGTTATCGGCGGCAAGCTCAAGAGCGTCCATACCAACGCCGTTTTAGGCCAAGGCGATTATATCGTGGCCGAGGCCGATGAAAGCGACGGGTCTTTTTTAAAAATGTCTCCCACCATTGCCGTGGTGACCAATATCGACCTGGAGCACCTGGATTTTTACAAAAACATGGAGACCATCAAGTCGGTTTTTCTCGATTTTATCGACCGGGTTCCCTTTTACGGCCTGACCGTGCTCTGCCTGGATAACGCGCCCATCCAGGACATTATCCCCGCCATAAAAAAACGGTATGTGACCTATGGGTTAAACGCCCAGGCCGATGTCCAGGCCAAGGGAATCGCTTTTGAAGGCGAAAAGAGCCGGTTTGAAGTTTATCACAACGAGCGGTTTGCGGGCGACATCCTGCTTAATTTGCCCGGCATTCATAATATATCCAATGCTCTGGCCGGAATTGCCGTGGGGTTTGAACTGGCGATTCCCTTTGAGCGGATCAAGGCGGCCCTTGAAACCATCGAAGGGGTTCATCGGCGCCTGGAAGTCAAGGGCGAGGTCGGGGGCGTTAAAATCATAGACGATTACGGGCATCACCCCACCGAAATCAGGACCACCCTTGAGGCCGTCCGGAAAAGCTGGCCGGGCAGGCGTCTGGTGGTGATGTTTCAGCCCCATCGCTACACCCGGACCCGGGATCTGTTTAGTGAATTCACCCGGGCTTTTTACGAGTCCGATGTCTTGTTGCTGCTGCCCGTGTACCCGGCGGGGGAAACGGCCATTGAAGGCGCGGATGCCCCGGCCCTGCATGCCGGCATCAAAATGTACGGCCATAAGGATGTCTGTTGCTTTGACAATATGAGCGCCGGCGTGGATCGCGCCATGGAAATTATAAACAGCGGGGATATCTTTTTGACCCTGGGGGCCGGAGACGTCTGGAAGGCGGGAGAAACACTGCTATCAAAGCTTATGGTTCCTTAATACAATCTTAATATAAATAGACTGATTGCTGATCATGACAGCCGAAATCGCGACCCACATAAGGCAGGAGCTGACCCGTCGGTTTGGAGACCGGGTCCGGTTTGACGAGCCCATGGCCGCGCATACGACATTTAAAGTCGGCGGGCCGGCCGATCTGTTTGTCATGCCGGCAAACGAGGAGGAGATCGGGTATCTGCTTTGCATGGCAAGACAATGGGGGCTGGAACATGTGGTGATCGGCGGAGGGGCCAATATTCTTGTCCGGGATCGGGGAATCCGGGGGATGGTGATTGCGCTGGCTGATCATTTTACGGGCATTTCCATGGTCGATGAAGACCCTGGCGGGATCCGGATGACGGCCCTGGCCGGGACCCGGCTCCATGCCTGCTGCCGTTATGCCATGGATCATGGTCTGGCGGGGCTGAATTTCGCTCTCGGCATTCCCGGATCCGTGGGCGGAGCCATCCTGATGAACGCGGGGGCGTCCGGTTCCAGCATGGCAAACGTGATCCGCGGCATCCGAATCATGACCGCGGATACGGAAGTGGTCGCGGTGGGATTAAATGATCTGAGCTGGTCGTATCGGGAATTGTCCGTTTGTTTTTTGTCGAAGGCCCTTGCCATGGATGAGTTTCTGATCTTGTCCGGCATTTTTGAACTGGGTCCCGCAAAGCCGGAAATTATAAAGGCGGAAGCCGGTGAGATCATGCAATATCGCCGATCTACCCAGCCATGGGACCGGCCCAGCGCGGGATGCTTTTTTAAAAACCCGTTGGGCGCCCAATCCGCAGGGAAACTGATTGAGGCGGCGGGGCTTAAGGGCGCTGTTTCGGGCGGGGCCGCGGTATCGGAAAAGCACGCCAATTTTATCGTTAACCGCGGTAATGCGTCGGCCGCGGACATCATCCGGCTTTCGGAGAGAATTCAGGAAACAATATATCACGACTTCGGGGTCGCCCTGATCCCGGAAGTCAGGATTATGGGAGAATAAGCGGTGTTTGGTCGGGTACGGAAAAACAGAAAAAAAGGCCGGGAGCGCCGGCCGGTGGAATCCATCCGGCACGGCATCGGCCTGGCCGTAAAAACCCTGACCGGCCTGATGATGACGGCCGGCATGGGCATTATGTTCATTGTCTGCCATGATCTGGTGACCCAATGTGATTATTTCAAGGCGGAAGCCATCATCATCGAGGGCGGATCGGTGCTGAGTCGTGATGAGATTCTAAACGCCGCCGCAATCGATGTGGGCGTCAATGTTTTCAAGATAAACCTCGGCCGGGTCAGGGAGCGGCTTTTGTCGCATCCATGGATTGCCGAAGCCGAGGTATATCGTGATCCGGTAAAAAAAATCCGGTTGCGGATCATGGAACACCGGCCCCTGGCGGTAATCGATCTGGGGAAACGGTTCGTGCTCAATAATAAAGGCGATATCTTCAAGGAAGCTTCGGAAGCCGAGTCCGTTTCAATGCCTGTTGTCACGGGAGTCGATTATGCCCAATGGCGGGCGCAAAACGCGCCGGACACCCAGGTGTTTACGTCGGTAATGGAAATTCTTGAAATGGCGCAATCCGATGGTGGGATTTTCGCCAAAGGCGTGCTCCGGGAAATCCGGGTGGACCGGGAAATCGGCCTGACCCTGTTGTTGGAAGGGCCTGTCGGGTCCATGCGGATCGGATACGGGGATTATGCCCTGAAAGCAAAACGGGCCGCTGATATTTTGACGTATATGAATTATGCCGAAGGTATCCCGGTCATATCCGGGCTGGATCTGCAAAGCCCGGATTTTATCGTGGCAAAAATCGCGGAGACGGATGAAACGTCCGTTTCCGAAACACCCGGCCCTAAAGGTAATAAAGGAGGTTTGACGTGAAGCACCGTGAAGAGATTATTGTCGGGCTGGATATCGGCACCACCAAAATCTGCACCATCGTGGCCGAGACCGACGGTAAAAACTGCAATATTATCGGCATCGGAAGCCACCCGTCGGTGGGATTGCGCAAAGGGGTGGTGGTCAATATGGAAGCAACGGTGGAGTCCATTAAAAAGGCCGTTGAGGAAGCGGAAATGATGGCCGGATGCGAGATTTCATCCGTGTATGCCGGCATCGCGGGCGGGCACATCACGGGATTTAACAGCAACGGCATTATCGCCATAAAGGGCGATGAGGTGACCCAGGCGGATGTGGACCGGGTCATCGAAGCGGCCCGGGCCGTGGCCATCCCCATGGACCGGGAAGTCATCCATGTCCTGCCCCAGGAATTCATTGTGGACGGCGAGCCGGGCATCAATAATCCGGTGGGCATGGCCGGGGTCCGGCTGGAAGCGAAAATCCATATTGTTACCGGCGCCGTGACATCGGCCCAGAACATCGTCAAATGCGCCAACAACGCGGGTCTTGATGTATGCGACATCATCCTGGAACCCATTGCTTCCAGCGAAGCCGTCATGAACGCCGAGGAAAAAGAAGTGGGGACGGGCCTGATCGATATCGGCGGCGGGACCACGGATCTGGCTGTTTTTTCCGGAAACAATATCCGGCACACGTTTGTGCTGGCCATCGGCGGAAACAACATGACCAACGACATATCCATCGGGCTCAGAACACCCATGACCGAGGCGGAGCGGATCAAGCTCAAGTTCGGCACCTGCCTTCCGGATCGGGTAAAAAACGATGAAAGCATTGAAATTTCAGATATCAGCGGTCGCGGAACCCGGCGGCTGCCCCGGCAGATCCTGGCGGAAATACTCGAACCCAGGGTCGAAGAGATTTTTACCCTGGTCAAACGGGAAATTCACCGGGCCGGCATGAAGGAGGCGGTTTCCTCGGGCATTATTCTCACCGGCGGCGCGTCCCTGCTGGAAGGGGTTACGGAAATCGCCGAATCAGTATTCGAACTTCCCGTGCGCATCGGGGTGCCCCAGGGAATCAGCGGGCTGGTGGACGTGGTCAATAATCCCATGTACGCCACCGGGGTGGGACTGGTGCTCTATGGGGCCAGAAATCAGGATAAAAAGAAATTCAGGATAAGAGACGCCAATATTTTTCACCGGATCATGAAGCGGATGCGGTCATGGTTTAAGGAGATCATGTGACACTTTTATTAGATGATGGGCAAAAAGCGGTTTACGCCGACAGATTTTTTGACGGGATTTGCGGTCTTTTTAATAATGGGGAAAAACACCAAATCATATCAATCCAGGGAGGTGGGGAATGAGCTTTAAATTGATTGAAACGGAAAATCTGGCAAGGATCAAGGTTATCGGCGTGGGCGGCGGCGGTTGCAACGCGGTCAACAACATGATCCATCTGGATTTGCAGGGCGCCCAGTTTTTTGTGGCCAATACCGACGCCCAGTCTCTGGAGTGTTCACGGGCGGATTATAAGATCCAGCTCGGAGAAGGCCTCGGCGCCGGCGCCGACCCCAATGTCGGCAGGGAAGCGGCCCTGGAGTCCGCTGATCTCATCCGGGAGGCCCTTGCCGACAGTCACATGGTCTTTATCGCCGCGGGCCTGGGCGGCGGCACGGGCACGGGTGCCGCGCCCGTGATCGCGGAAATCTGCAAGGAACTGGGCGCCCTGACGGTGGCGGTGGTGACCAAACCCTTTGCCTTTGAGGCCAGGAAGCGGGCCAAGCAGGCCGAAGAAGGGATCGCGCGCTTGCAGGAAGTGGCGGATACGGTCATTATTATCCCCAATGACCGGCTTCGGGGTCTGGCGTCCAAAAAAGCCCTGCTCACCGACATGTTCAAACGGGCCGATGAAATCCTGCATCATTCCGTCAAGGGGATCACGGACCTGATCATTCGTCCGGGCCTGATCAACCTGGATTTTGCCGACGTAAAGGCCACCATGTCCAAAGCCGGCATGGCCATTATGGGCATCGGCGTTTCCAGCGGTGAAAACCGCGCCATTGAGGCGGCGGAACGCGCCATCTCCCATCCCCTGTTGGAAGACAATTCCATTGCCGGGGCCCGGGGCGTGCTGATGAACATTACCGCCAGTTCGGATTTGACCATGGAAGAAACCATCGAAGCTTCCGAGCGGATTTATAATGAAATCGGAGATGATGATGTGGAGATTATCTGGGGAACGGCCATTGACGATACCCTGGGCGATGAATTGCGGGTCACCGTCATTGCCACCGGCATCGGCAACGGCAAAATCCCCGTTGCCGCCAAAACACAGCCAAGGGTCGTCAGAGAGATTACCCGGGGGGTTGTGCGCACGCCCACTCCCGAAGAACTTAAATATTTTGAAAACGAAATGGTCCGCCCGTCCTTTATCCGCAAAAAGGAAGAGGCCCGGGAATCGCCGCCCGTGGCGGGTTCAAGGAAACCCGGCGTAATGAAGCGGATGATGGGCGCATACGCGGTCAAGGATGATCCTACCGAAAATTACGATATCCCGACATTTATGAGACGAAAGGCGGATTAGGGCCAAACCGGGGACAACGTGATTATTCCATAAAAGACAAGCGGGTTCTTGTGTCGTAAAATTGGTGGTTGTTCCACGGGTAATGCCGATTAATGGGAAAAAGGCCGATGTGCAGCGTCGGCCTTTTTTTCTTATGCGAAGCCGGGAAGACATATTGACGGTATTATCGATATCGGAGGGTTTTCGCATAATTTCCTTGACAAACCGAATCCGAAATAATAAAAATTTTCCTTTGAAATGCGGAAACTTGAATGGTAAACATTTTGATATTGTTTGAGATTGCGTAAAAAAAAGCATCTTGCGCCGCTGAAAGGAACCTTCAGGGATGACTTCAAAGAACGAAACCAAACTGGGTTATGTGATTGCCGTTGTTTGTCTGGCTGTCGGCGTGCTTTTATACGGCACGTTGCCGGCGGAACCGCCGGAAACGCCGGTCCGTCTGATGTTTCAATCCGCCGCCGGGAAGGTCTTGTTTGACCATCAGATCCATATGGATCGTTACGGCCTGTCGTGCAGTGACTGCCATCATGCCGATGACGACGATTCGGCCTTGCCGGTATCGTGCAGCGATTGCCATAAGGTCGAGGCGGAATATGTACCGGCCCTGGGCGCCGGCGGGAAATTCAATCATGACGCCCACAGCATGGATTTCGGATTCGATTGCGCCGACTGCCACCACATGGGAGATGAAGGCGCGTCCCATTGCGGCGATTGTCACCAGCCCGGCGTTGACGATGAATCCATGCCCGGCCGGACCCAGGCATTTCATAGTCAGTGCATCGGGTGCCATGAGGATATGGGCTTGACGCCGGGGGCGGGCGATTGCGCCGGATGTCACATTCCCCGGAAAAGAGCTGAAGCCTTTCACGATCAATGCATGGGGTGTCATGAAAACTTCGGCGCGGGCCCGGCTATGGATGATTGCGCGACATGTCACGGATACGGTAAATAATCGGCCGCACCGGGGCAATGGAGCCGGCCGCGGGCGCAAACCGAAAAGATTAATCCACACATAGCAATTAAAGGTTGAGGTATGATGAAGCGATCGTTCTTTGGAATCTTCAAGCCAAAGCTTGAATATGATGTGATCGATGACATCAAGGGCGAGCCGCTGGTCGTATCGCCGCAGAAAAAAATCACCCTGTTTATTGATCAGGCATACGAAAAAATCAGCGATGTCGCACTCAAAGTCGGCGACAGCGTGAAACGCGGTCAAAAGCTGGCATTGACGCCCGGAAGCGATCGTTACGCGCTGGCCGGCAGATCCGGCCGGATTGCCGGCATATCGCCGTTTATCGGTATATCGGGGGAACCGAAGACCGCGGTTGACATTGACCTCAGCGATGAGGGCCGTCAGGAGGATGACGCGGATTTTAAAAACAGCTCCAAGCCCCCCACATTAAAAAACGCCAGGGACTTTCTGGAAGGGCTTCCCGGCAAGCCGGAATTTGATGTCTTTTCCGATCCGGGCAAGTCGATTCGCGCCATCGTTGTCATCGGCGTCGACGCCGATCTTTACGGGGTCGCCAACCAGTATTTCGTGAAAAATAATATCATCTCCATTAAGACGGGAATCGATATTCTGCGGAAAATCACGGGAGTTTTGGATGTCGTGCTGGTGGTGCCGCAGCACCTGGTCCAGACCGCCGGAACCGCGGGCGCCATCGTCAAAACCGTAGATTCCCGTTACCCGGCGGCGCATCCCCGGCTGATCATGCGGCATTTTCAGGAAGAAGCGGTCCGCGGCGGGGCCGCCGCGGGGAAAAAATCAGATTTCGCGGTATTTAACGCGGAATCCGTGGCGACCCTGGGAGCAGCCTATAACACCGGCCGCCTGCCCCTGGAAAAGACCCTTTTGTTTGTGTCCAAAGATGGAAACAAGCGACTGGCCTCGGTCTTGATCGGCACTCCGTTGAAGGATGTCTTAAACGCTTTCGGGGAAACGCTCAATCAGGGGGATCGCGTCATTTTCGGCGGCCCCATGACCGGGGTTTCCGTTTATTCCGACCAGCATCCCGTTACGGCCGATACCGATACCATCATTATTCAGGATTCAAGTCAAATCATGGAGCAACCGGGAACGCCCTGCATCAACTGCGGCGAATGCGTCCGGGTCTGCCCCACCAATGTGCCGGTAAACCTGCTGATCCGGTTTTTAGAAGCCGGCCAGTATGAGGAAGCGGCCGGGCAATATGATCTATACTCCTGCATTGATTGCGGTTTCTGCGCTTATGTATGCGAGTCGCGGATTCCCATATTCCAGTATATCAAACTGGCAAAACACACCCTCGATCGCATGAACGCAGCGGAGGTGACTCATGCATAGCGCCATCAAACTGACGGTGTCCCACGCGCCGTTTTGCCATAACGGCAGCCGGATATCGGCCAAAAGCTATAATATCATGCTGGCTTCCATGCTGGCGGTGGTGCCGGGCTTTTATTTTTACGGGCTGCCGGCGGTGGCCGCGGCGGCCCTGGCCGTGGGGTCGGCCATGGCCTGGGAGCTTGTGTTTAATCTGATATCCCGCCGGCCGGTATCCATCGGCGACGGCAATGCGGCCCTTATCGGTCTGCTTGCGGCCATGCTGCTGCCCGCGACGGTGCCCTGGTGGATTGTGGTGATCGCCACCTTTATCGCCGTGATCATCGGCAAGCAGATTTTCGGCGGCATCGGCGCCAACCCGTTTAACCCGGTGGCGGTGGCTATGGCGATTTTGCTTGTTTCCTGGCCGGATTATCTTGATTTTAACACCGCGCTAGTCCATTATCAGTTCGATTTTGAGCCGGTAACTTATCCCCTGCTGATGGTTAAATCCTTCGGAGCGGACGCAGTGGAGACAATGAACTGGATGGACCTTCTCATGGGGCGTCAGGTGGGCGGCATCGGAACAACATTCGGGATCGGCCTGTTGATTGCCGGTGTTTATTTGATGGTTCGCGGATATATCCGGTGGGAAATTTCGTTGTCGTTTCTTGCCGGCATTATTATTACGGCATTTATTTTTAATAAAATCGATCCTGAAAGTTATGCGGGTCCTGTGTTCCATATCGTAACCGGATATACGCTGATCGGCGCATTTATGCTGGCCACCGAGGATTCCTCCTCACCGGTGAATTTTATACCCATGCTTTTATACGGCGCCCTTGGCGGCGCGTTCACCATCCTGATCCGTAATGTCGGTTTGCATGTGGACGGCGTGATATTTGCCGTTCTGGTGATGAATATGGTCAACCCGCTGATCGATAAAATTCGACCCAAAGCCGTGGGAAAGGTTGCCTGAAATGAATGAGATGATCAAAATGGTGGTGGTATTGACCGTGTTGAGCGCGCTATCGGGCGGTCTGCTCGCCGCGGTTCGAAACGGCACCAAGGAACAGATTGAAGTCCAGCAACTGCAATTTGTCAAGGGCCCGGCGATCAGGGGGATTCTTGCCGGCGCGGCCAATGATCCCATTTCCGATCGCTTTAATATCGCGGACGGTGAAACGGAGAAAACTTTTTTTGTCGGTAAGTTCGATGGACAGCCCAACACCGTAGTTTTTGAAAGTCTCGGCAAGGGGGGGTATGGTGGGGATGTTGGATTGATGGTGGGCATCAACACGGATACGGACAAGATCCTGGGGGTCGCTGTGACAACACACAGTGAAACTCCGGGACTGGGCGCACGGGCCAAGGATGATCCCAAGTTCGTTGGGCAGTTCAAGGGACTTTTGGTGACGCAGAATGTAAAAGTAACCGGTGACGGAGGGTCGATCAATGCCATCAGCGGGGCCACCATCACGTCCCGGGCGGTCTGCGGCGGCATTTCCGAGGCATTAAGCTATTATCAAAAAATGAAACCGCAAATCGCGGAACAAATAAAGGCGTTTAGATAATATTTTAGGAGAACAGCATGGCCAAGACCCTGGTTCAGGAATTTACAAAAGGCTTGTGGAATGAACTCCCGCCGTTCCGGCTGGTGCTCGGATTATGCCCCACCCTTGGCGTCACCACAACCATGGAGAACGGGCTCGGCATGGGGGTGGCCACCACGTTCGTGTTGATCTGCGGCAATATTCTGGTTTCATTGCTGCGCAACATCATCCCCCCGAAAGTCCGTATCGCTTGCTTTATTATTGTGATTGCATCATTTGTCATTATCGTGGAACTGTTGATGCAGGCATACACTTATCCACTTTTTCTACAACTCGGCGTCTTTATTCCGCTGATCGTGGTTAACTGCATCCTCCTGGGTCGTGCCGAGGCTTTTGCGTATAAAAATCCGGTTGTTCCGTCCATTGCGGACGGTATGGGTATCGGTATTGGTTTTACGCTTTCTTTGGGAGCCCTCGGCGCACTGCGGGAGACTTTCGGCAAAGGGACATTGACCGTATGGGGCGACATGTCCTATAATTTTATGGATGTGTTTCCATCCTTTGAACCCTTCGCATTTCTGGTAAAAGCTCCCGGCGCGTTTGTCTGTCTCGGATTGATGCTCTGCTTGTTAAACATAATGGGGAAAAAGTAGGAGAGGGCTATGGGCTATTTCGAACTCATCATATCTTGCATTTTCGTCAACAATATCCTGCTTGCCCAGTTCCTTGGCAACTGCCCGTTTCTAGGCACCTCCAAGAAGATGGAAACCGCCGTCGGCATGGCCATGGCGGTGGTTTTCGTGCTGGTGTTGGCGGGTACGATCACATGGCTGGTGTATGCCTATATCCTGGTTCCCTTTAACCTCGTATATCTGCGCACCATCGCGTTTATCGTGGTGATCGCCTCCCTGGTTCAGTTTGTGGAAATGTTTTTAAAGAAAAGCATCCCCGCGCTTTATGCCGGGCTTGGAATTTTTCTTCCCCTCATCACGACCAATTGCGCGGTTCTGGGTGTTTGTGTGCTCAATATCGATAAGGAATTCAACTTCATGCAGGCTCTTGTCGCATCATTTATGTATGCTGTCGGTTTTGGACTCGCGTTGGTTCTTTTTGCCGGCGCTCGCGAGAGGATATTGCTTGCCCGGGTCCCGAAACCTTTTCAGGATACATCCATCGGGCTGGTGACGGCTGGATTATTCTCTCTGGCGTTTTTTGCATTCCAGGGAATGGTTTAGCGGCGGAACCAAAGAAACAGGAAAAAGAAAACGGGCGACAAACAACAAACGACTTAGAAATAATGAATTCCCGCGTATATTGTAAATATTGTCGAGAAACAGGAAATATCATATCCACCATTAGTTGGTGATAAACGATTGAGACGGTCAAGAGGTTGATGACGTGGTTGAAGCGGTTCTTTTTTTAACAGGGCTTGGTGCGGGATGCGGTCTGATTCTCAGTTTCGCCTCAAAGATTTTTTACGTTTACGAAGATCCGCGTATTGCTCAGATTGAATCCCTGATGGCCGGCGCCAACTGTGGGGGGTGCGGTTTTGCCGGGTGCTCTGCCGCCGCCCAGGCCATTGTTAACGACGATGCGGCGCCTAATACATGCATTCTCATCGGGCCGGAAAACGTTGCCGCCATCGCCGCCATCATGGGCACCGAGGCCGGAACCGCCGAGCCGTTGAAATCGTATAATGACTGCGACGGCGGAACCCGTGCCACGGACCGGTTTATTTACGCCGGGTTGAACAGTTGCCGGGCACTGGCGGCCATGTATGGAGGGAAGCGGGATTGTCGGATCGGATGCCTTGGATTCGGCGATTGCGTGAAGGCCTGCGGGTTTGACGCCATCCATCTGGGCAAAGACGGTTATCCCGTGGTTGACGTTGAAAAATGCGTCGGATGCGGCGCCTGCGAGCGGGTTTGCCCGAAACCGATTATAGAAGTTCAAACGGTTTCCCATCGTCTCCTTCATTTAAACGCTGCTGATGATGCCCTGGCGCCCTGCCGCCAGACCTGTCCGGCGGAAATCGACATTCCCAAATATATCTCTCATATTCGTAACGGCGAATATGCGGAAGCGGTGGACACGATCCGTGAACGCAACCCGTTGCTTCTGGCCTGCGGCAGGGTATGCCCCCATCCCTGCGAATCCAAATGCCGCCGGGGCCTTGAAGATGAACCGGTTTCCATCAACCAGCTCAAGCGGTTTGCCGCGGACTGGGAAATGAATTCCGGCAAACGGGTGCCGGTGGATTGCGCGCCGGATACGGGCAAGCGGGTAGCGGTCATCGGCGGCGGACCGGCCGGCCTGAGTTGCGCGTTTTTCCTTAAGCGCGCCGGGCACCGGGCTGAAATATTCGAGGCCATGCCCAAACTTGGCGGGATGTTGCGTTACGGAATCCCGGAATATCGTCTTCCCAAAAAAGTACTCGACTGGGAAATCGAAGGCATTCTCAATCTGGGTATCCGTAGTCATACCAACGTTCGACTGGGCGTGGATTTTGATTTCAAATCACTGATCGCCGCCGGGTTTGACGCGGTATTTTTCAGCATCGGCGCGTGGAGTGATTATAAGTTAGGGGTTCCGGGCGAAGAACTGGACGGGTGCTTTACCGGCATTGATTTTCTGGCCAAAGTCGGCCTGGCGCTGCCGGATATGAAGTCCCTTCCCCGCATCGGCCGGAAGGTGGCGGTGGTGGGAGGCGGCAATACCGCCATTGACTGCTGCCGCACCCTGGTGCGTCTAGGCGTAAAAAAGGTTTACCTGGTCTATCGCCGGACCCGCAAGGAGATGCCGGCCAATGAAGTGGAAATCGTGGCGGCCGAGCATGAGGGGATCGAATTTGTTTTTCTGGCCGCGCCCAACCGGGTCATCGGCGACGAGCAGAACCGAGTCACCGGGCTGGAATATCTGAAGATGGAGCTGGGCGAGCCCGATGCCAGCGGCCGGCGACGGCCGGTTCCGGTGGAGGGGTCCGAGACCGTGCTGGATGTGGACATGATCATCACGGCCATCGGGCAGTCCCCCGACATGGGTTTCCGCGGCAAGGGCG
>QZJS01000033.1 GCA_003597945.1 Desulfobacteraceae bacterium
AGGCTTGCGCAATATCGAAGAATGCAGCGTACTTAGCGTACGTGAAATTCTGAGAGATTGCGCGTAACGCAGATATTGGACTTTTTACAAGGCCGTCACGGGTTTATTTCCCGGACAGCACCCGATCCTCAAATTCGTCGATAAACTTAAAAAACAGATCCCGCTCCGGCGCCCGGCGCAGAAATGCGATAAAATCGTCATTTCTCAGACAAAAGGACAAGCGGGCCAGCAGGTGCAGGTGATGCCTGGCCGATGGCGCCATCAGGACAAAAAGAATAAAAACCGGCTGCCTGTCAAGGGCATTGAAATCAATGGGCGCCTCCAGAAAACAAGGGGCAATCAGAGCGGGGACGCCTATATCCGTCAAAGGAGTTCTGGGATGGGGAACGGCCACGCCCTTTCCGATCCCGGTGGACATGATCTCCTCCCGATCCATTAAGCTCTGGAGTACCCGGTTTTTCCTTTCGACTCCCTCAATGCAATCCATGCGCGAGACCGCACTGCCGAGCACCTCCGAAACGTTATGGCCCTGGACATCATAAATCACCCCGCCGCGCTCCATGGCGGCCCGGAGACTGTCCAGGGGTGCTTCAACGGGCGTTTTCCCGCCGGGCAGATCCACGGTTAACCGCATATGATTGGTATCGGCCCATTTTTCAAGGGCTGATCGGCTGAATTCGCATAGATCTCCCTTTTTTCGAACGGGTATCCGGCCCTGACGAATCCAGCGCTCAATGGTGCCGGGCGCGGTATTGAGTATCCGCGCCAGTTCGGTTATCGCCATTACAACATGCATAAGACATTACTCCGTATAGCCGTCCATCCACCATGCATCCCATCTGGTGTCCAGGACGGCGTCGGCCAGTTGCCGGCCGATATCGGTTTTCATCCGTTTTTTGACCACCGGTATCCACTGATCGGGCGAGGTGTGCCCGGTGTCGGAAATGGATTTAAGATCAAGGATAAAAGCAAGCTGATCCGCGTCATGGGCGAGCCTTGCTTCCATGGTCTCCTGTTTTTTAAATTCCATCACCATGTCCACGATATCATCGCCGAACGGGATGTGGCGCATGGCATCTTCAATGGCGGACTGTTCATCCGCGACGACATATTTTTTATTCACATAATTGAGATCGCCGGTTCTGGCCTCGGGCAGATCATGCACCAGACACATGGATATCAGACGAAGGGCATCAACGCCGGGCACCATGCGCGACATGACATACCCGATAAACGTGACGGAAAATGAATGTTCGGCCACTGTTTCCCGGCCCGCCCCCAGAAAAGGGAACCCGGCCCGGGGAATAAATTTCAAGATTTTTGCTTCAAAAAGCAGGTTGGATAAATGTTTCATTATCGCTCCTTTTCAAGGACGCCGCTATCCGCGGCCGGAATTCCATGCAATTAATATCAGCGCAAATACCGCGGCCCCCGCCAGCCTCTGACGTGAAGACGCCAGCCGCACGGGAATAAAAAACGCATGGGTCATACCCAAAACCATGCCGGCCATCAGTCCGAACAGATGGGCCGTCAAATCCACATGAGCGGCCGATCCGAGCATTCCCAGCAGGGCGAGCCCGCCGCCCAGGGGGACCCATGCGGCAAACCGACCGGCCCGGGTACGCCGTCTTTTGAGAAACTGGTAGCCGGAAAGAATACCGATGGCGCCGAAGACCGAAGTGGACGCCCCGATGGAAAGATGCCCGGAAGCGTACATAAAGGCATTAACCATGTTGCCCAGGGCCCCGCTCATCAGAATCATGAACCATCCCACCCCCCGGCCCGCGATGGTGCAGACGGCCATGCCGAAAAAAGCGATGCCGGCCATATTGCCGGCAAGGTGCACCGAATCAGCGTGAAGCATCAGGGCGGTGATGGTCCGATAGGTTTCTCCGTTCATTATATCAACGGCCGATGCCCCGTATCGCAGGATCACCTCCCGGGTATTGTCAAGACCCGTCACCCAGGCGTGACTGATCAGCAGGAAAAACGCGGCCGCCACGCCGGAAACCGCGGCCGCGGGAACAGAGGCCAAGGGGGGGTCCGGCACATCCGGGGTTTCCCGGTTTTCACGGAAATAATCCTGCATCATGCCCAGGGCGCGGTCATAATGAACGTCGTCCACCCATACGCGCCACCCCAGATGATCCCGCTGGACGTTATGCGGGATGCCGGTGGAGGTCAACACCAGGGTACAGAGATCCGCCTGATTTCTGGACAAATTTTCAAACAGTACCGGCATTGCGTTAAAAAAATATTCGTAAATACAGTTTGTTCCGGTTCAATTTCAGGGTTGACAAATTCCAAATCACACCCATTTTATGGGCGATACACATACGCACCCGCGCACGTCGGAACCGGTAATTTTATTTAACCCACAAGGAGCAGCGGCATGGAACACGAAAAACAAACATATGAATTTAAAACCGAAGTCAAGCAGTTTATGAACCTTATCATCAATTCCCTCTATTCCAACAAGGAAATTTTTCTTCGGGAATTGATATCCAATGCCTCCGACGCCATTGACCGTCTCGGCTTCAAAGCCCAGACCAATCCGGATATCGTCGGCGATAACGGGGAATACAAAATCAAGATCACCCCCGATAAAAACAACCGAACCCTTATTATATCGGATAACGGCATCGGCATGACCTATGACGAGGTGGTCGAAAATATCGGCACCATCGCCAAAAGCGGTACAGCGGCTTTCATGGCGGCGGTGGAAAAATCCAAAACCCAGGAAACTCTGGCGCCGGAGCTCATCGGCCAGTTCGGTGTGGGATTCTACAGCGCGTATATCGTCGCCGACAAGGTCACCCTGATCACCCGGGCCGCGGGGGCATCAGAGGCTGTCAAATGGGAATCAACCGGCGACGGCACTTACACCATCGAGCCCACGACAAAAGCATCGCACGGAACGGAAGTTATTTTAAATCTCAAAGCGCCGGAAACGGATGAACAGGATTTCACCGACGAATGGACCATCCGTCATATCGTTAAAAAACATTCGGATTTCGTCAATTATCCCATCGTCATGGATGTAGAGCGGGAAATAACGGAAAAAGACGACGCAACCGGGCAACTCCTGGATGCCGACGGCAAACCGGTCAAGCAAAAAAAGACCGAAATACGGGAGGAAACGCTAAATTCCATGAAGGCCATCTGGGCCAAGGATAAAAAAGAAGTAACCGACGAAGAATACAATAATTTTTATACCCACATCAGCCACGACTGGAACCCGCCCCTGACCCATATTCATTTCAGACTGGAAGGCGTAACCGAATACAGCGCGCTGCTCTTTATACCGTCCAAGGCGCCTTTCGACCTGTTCTATCCCACAAGGCGGCACGGCATCCATCTCTATTGCCGGCGGGTGTTCATCATGGACGACTGTAAAGAACTGATCCCGGAATATCTCCGTTTCATCAAGGGTGTGGTGGACGCGCCGGATTTAAATCTCAACATCAGCCGGGAAATTCTGCAACAAGACGCCCTGGTACGAAATATCCAGAAAAATCTGGTGAAAAAAATTCTTGATGCTCTTGATCAGATGGATAGTGAGACCTACGCCAAATTCTATGATGAATTCGGCGCCGTTCTCAAGGAGGGTATGCATACGGACTGGCAGAACCGGGAAAAAATCTTACCGCTTATTCGCTATCAAACCACCCGTTCCGACGGGAAAAAAATTTCCCTGAAGGATTATGTGGCCAACATGCCGCCGGACCAGGAAGAAATCTATTATATCACCGGCGAAAACATCAGTGTCATGATCAACAGCCCCCATCTGGAAGTTCTCAAGGAAAAAGGGTATGAAGTCCTGCTGATGACCGACCCGGTGGATGAATTCGTGATTCAGTCCCTGCCAGAATATGAGGGTAAGAAATTTAAAAGCGCTGAGAAGGGAAACCTGGATATCGCCGGTGTGGACAAGGAAAAATCGGAAACCTATTCGGCGCTTTTTGATAAAATCAAATCATACCTGGAAGAAAAGGTCAAGGATGTCCGACCGTCGTCGCACCTGAAGGATTCCGTTTCCTGCATGTCCGGAGATGCCGGCGACATGAGCGCCTACATGGCCAAACTGCTTAAATCCGCGGGCCAGGACATACCGGAGGCGAAAAGAATCCTGGAACTCAATATCAACCATCCCCTGCTGGAAAAAATGCAGCACGTATTTGAATCAGACAGCAACGACCCGTCCCTTAAAGACTACAGCGTTTTGCTGCTGGATCTGGCTATTGTGGGCGAGGGGGGAAAAGTCGATAATCCTTCAAGATTTATTAAAATGGTGGGCGATCTGACGGCCCGGGCCATTTCATAGCGGAAGCATACGGATGGGAACGGGTTGACGCACTATCTTTTGAATTATCTTGAATCCGAATACATGATAGGTTAATATTTTTTAAATTCCATAAGAAATCGATATATTCAATGCTGATGCCGTGTAGAAAAAATCTAATTCCGGCGGCAGCAGGAACAGGCGCCATAGTCACCGCGGGCTTTTTAAGAATCACCGCATGCGCAAGGCCATATAAGAGACGATTTGATGACAACTCAAAAAAAAATGCGGGTGATGATTGCCGAGGATGAAGATCATGTCCGCAGACTGATCCGGGCTCTGCTTCTCAAAATGAATTGCGAGGTCGTCGGAGAAGTAAACAACGGCATGGATGCGGTTGAAATGTTTAAACAATTAAAACCCCACATGCTGTTGCTGGATATCAACATGCCGCTGAAATCCGGCAAGGAAGCCCTTGCCGAAATTCGGCGGCGATATCAGAACGCCTTTATCATTATGCTGACATCACTTTCCGACACCGAGACCATAGAAGATTGCATCAAGCTGGGCGCTTCGGGGTTTATCAGAAAGGATGTGCCGTTAGATGAAATGCAAATCATCATCAGGCAGACCTGGAAAACCTATAAAGAAAGTATGCTTTAAGGGAAACAGAGCCTATGCCGTCAGGTGAAAAATACAATCTGGCTGAAATGCTGACTGAAATCGAAGACGATATTCACGAGCAGGCCAAGGATCTAAGCCAGCAGAAAGATATCCCCCAGGAGATCATCACCAGCCTTATGCTGGAAAACCTTAAAACAAAAAAAACGAAACTGACCGCCGGATCACCATGATGATAAAGCGCCCGGTTATAAATAATACGAAATTTTTAAAACTGCTCAAGGCGCGCCAGCTCATTCCGGATAACATTATCGATGATCTGCTGGTTGAACTCCAGGGAAACGCACTGGATGTGCTGGCCACTCTTATTCAGAGCGGCGTCGGGACCAAGCGGCTGCTGTGCCAGCTCTGGTGTGATTCCATCGGCATCGCTCATGTGGATCTTGAAAAAACCCTGTTCCAGTCCCATATCGTCAAATTAATGCCCGAGCGTTTCGCGCGGCAGTTCTTCGCCATACCGGTATACCAGATGGGGGACACGGTCACCGTGGCAACGCCGACACCCGACAACGCGACCATCAGGGAGGAAATCCGAAAAATCATCGGCGGCCCGGTCAACCTCGTGTTTGCATTGCCCCAGGATATTGAGTGGGCCATCAACACCGAATACAAGTCCAGCATGGACGTCCAGGAATTTTTCTCCAAAATCAAAATCAGCAGTATTTTCCAGTCAGCCGCCCCCATCACCGAAGAAAAGCTGACGGAAATCGCCGGCAAGGATGCCGCAAATCAGCTTCACGTGGCCTTAATCCTTTACGGTATTACGGAAAATGCCAGCGAAATACTGATTGAACCGGAAAAAAACAGCGCGAAACTTCATTTTATCATCAATGGAAGCGTCCGCCGGATCAGCACGGATCAATGGACCTGTGAACAGCTTCAACAAAAATTGAAACAAATGGCCGCAGTCGATGACCCCAATCCTGAAAATGAGTCCCGATCCGCGCGGATTCTGTTTCCAACACCCGGCAAGAAAATCGATATCCAGTTTCTATCCCTTCCAACGGATTTCGGGGATAAAATTTTCCTCAAAATTTTAGACCGTTCACCATTGCAGCGCGTCCCTTCCCTGTCTGAACTTTATCTCTCAAAAACCAACGCCATTCTTTTCAGGGATTTTCTCAGGGCGCCACAAGGCCTTTTTTTAGTGACCGGCCCGGCCGAATCCGGAAAAGCCACCATAGCCTATTCCATGCTGCACGCACTCAAATCAGCCTCCTTTAAATGCGTAACCATTGAAGACGGCATCAAAAATCTGATCGCGGGCATTCATCAATACCAGGTCAATCCCAGGTCCGAATTTAATCGCGGCGAACTCATTGATGCCTGCCTGAAAATGAAACCGGACGTCATCTACATTCAGAATGTGGATGATCCCCTCATCAAGGACGCGGTCATTGACGCCGTGGAAGCCCATAACATCGCCATCATCGGCAGCATGGAGGCAACACGTGTTTATGACGCGCTGGAAAAGGCCGTCGGGATGGGCCTTGACCCCATTTTGTCCGGCATCATCAGCCAGCATCTGGTCCGTCGCCTTTGCGATCACTGCAAAGAGAGCCATCGCCTGCTTTCAACCGAAATCCAAAAAATTTTTATCTGGGACGGCAAAGCCGAGATTTCGGCCTGCCGCGAAAAAGGATGCACCTATTGCAGGCAATCCGGTTTTGCCGGCATGATCGGCGTCCAGGAAATGGTCATGATTGACGCAACAACCAGAAAACTGCTCAACGAGCATACCCCATTGACCGACATCTTCCAGGCAATAAAAAAACGCGGATACAAAAGCAGGGAATATGATGGGATTAAAAAAGTACTCCGGGGCCTGACCACCATGACGGAAATTGAAAAAATGCGCAAATCCGCTTAACCGGAATTCATACACCCAGGTTCAAAAACGCCCATGAATATTTTAATCGCAGAAGACGATATCACTTCCCGAAGGGCCATCACCCGGTTTCTCAAAAACATGGACTTTAAAATTTTTGAGGCCGCCAACGGTAATACCGCATATTCATCCATCATGGATAACCAGATAAGCATCGCCGTGCTGGACTGGATGCTGCCCGGCATGAGCGGCATCGAGGTATGCCGCAAGGTACGGCAGCAGCAGTCCGATTATGTCTATATGATTATCCTGACGGCCAGGGACAAGGCATCGGATGTACTTGAAGGCTTTGAAGCCGGCGCGGACGAATATCTTACAAAACCGGTGAGCATGCCGGAACTGGCGGCACGTATCCGGGTCGGCCAGCGCATTATCGGCCTTGAACGGTCTCTCCGGCGGCAACAAAACGAATTAACCGAGATCAATCGGAGTAAAAATCAATTCATCGGAATCGTGGCCCATGACCTGAGAAATCCGGTGATCTCCATCCGGGGGTTCAGTGAGCTTATGCTCAAGGATGCCGCCAACCTCAATAAAGACCATGTTGAATTTCTAGGCATTATTCACTCCACCAGCAGAAATATGCTTGCCATGATCAATGATCTGCTCGATATTTCATTGATTGATTCCGGAAAATGGGAAGTTGTAAAACAGCCGAGTTCGTTGAAAAAACTACTGGAGGAACGGATACTGCTCAACAGGATGCAGGCCGCTCAGAAGAAAATCACGATGTATTATAAACTGGCGGATTTACCGAAAATTTCCGTGGACCCCAACCGCATCGGCCAGGCCGTGGACAACCTGATATCCAACGCCATTAAATATTCCCCTTATGGCGCAAAAATACATATAGCGCTTAAAAGAGAAAACAACACCATCCGGTTCAGTGTGCAAGATGAAGGCCCCGGCATTCCCGAGGCGGAACAGCAGCTGCTTTTCCGTGAATTTCATCGACTGAGCATCCGGCCCACGGGCGGGGAAACCAGCACCGGACTTGGACTTTCCATTACCAAAAAAATCATGGAGGCCCACGGCGGCGCCATTGAGGTGGAAAGTCATGAAAAATTGGGATCAACTTTCACGCTGATTTTTCCCGTGCCGCCTGATCCCTCAGCTTCCGGCGATTAAGCCGCCGTAAACATGACGGCCTTGTAAAAAAGTCCAATATCTGCGTTACGCGCAATCCCTCAAAATTTTATGTACGCTAAGTACTCTGCATTCTTCGATATTGCGCAAGCCTTGATCTTGAACTTTTTACAAGGCCGTCCGATGGCGACTTTTTACGAGACTATCAAACATGAAGATCTTTTCAATATTCCGACAACCGCACCGCCAGGCGACAGATGTGCCTGAAGGTCTGAAAGCAACGCCCGGATCATTTCGATCCCTCTAATCCAAGATGGCGGCGCTCCTGGGCGATAAGCCGTTTTAACTCCGGAAAATCCTTCTCACCAATGCCGTCGGGCAGAACCGGTATGGCGTAAATTCTTTTCTTGGATGTTTTTAATGCCCGCAATTCAAGCACACCGTAAGTAAAGGGAACAGCCTTGTCGTCTTGCCGAAGCACACCTTTGACGCCGACTTTATCAGTGGAAAAGAAGATCTCCGGATTGATCCGCAACGGGAACATCTCCGGATAACTGGCATACCCGGGCTTGTAAATGATAAATTCCGCAATATCGGTAATCGCAAATGGACCGATGGTCTGACGGAAAGGCTCAATGACGAACTGCCCTCGCTTGTCGGTCATGACCTCCGTGGTATAAATGATTTCCGCGGGACCGTTTGAGCCGAACAATGGGCGTTTTGTGTAATAGACCGCGACAACGGCGCCTGTGATGGGTTCTCTTGTTTCAAGGTTAATCACCCTGCCGAGAAATTTGGGTTTGGCATAAATAAACCATGTGGCATGCGCCGGACCGGCCATCCCCACCAGCAGCACAACGATCGTTAATACGATCATTTTTTTTATCATCAGTCACTACCCGCCCTGATTCCCGGCGACCTTTCCTGACGGTCCGACAGCCATGATCCGCCGCCGGCCGAAGTTTTGCCGAAGTTTTGCATATTGACATATTTCCCGCATGCAACTTATTGTGTCATAAAACGCACGCGGTTTAAACAATAAAAATTTATTGATATCATGTCGTTGAATGCAATCATAAACAACCCGAACGGATGCCGTCCGCTCTGCCCCGGCTGCACCCACGGGAATATGCGCCATCAGCAAAGTCTTGCCGTCAAACAGCAGCGGCTCGCAAAACACCTTTCCCCATGGATTAGCCGCCTCACTCCGGTTCGGGCAGCGGCTCCTGAAGCGCGATGGCGCTATCGATCCAGTGTCTGCCTGAAAACCGCCTGGGATGCATCCGGCTGGCGATTCGGCCTGGTGGCGCGAAAAATCGTGATTCCGATCCATGACTGCCCGGTGCATGCGGAAACGGTTTGCCGGGCCGTGGCGATACTGGCGGAAAAACTGCCGGACGGCTCGGTTTTTCCCCTGGTCTATTACCTTCAATCCGGCGCGCAGGCAACCCTGGTGGTCAAACAGAACACCCTGCCGGATATGTCCTGGCTGACGGGCGAAACCGTATCCCGCCTGGAAGCCGCCGGCATCGAGGGCCTGTGGATACACCTGCATCCCGCGGCAGGCAGGCGGGTTCTGGGGAAAAACGGCTGGCGACTGGCATGGGGACGGCCCGTATCCATGGATGCCGACGGCCTGGAATACGGTCCTGTCGCCTTCAGACAGGTCATCGACTCCCTTGCCGAACACGCCCTGTCCACCGCCGAAACCTTCCTGAATCCCCGGCCGGAAGACCTGATGATCGATCTGTATTGCGGCATCGGGGCCGGGCTGGTCCGATGGACCCGTAAACAATGTCGCACCATCGGCGTTGAGCTGGGTCAGGAAGCCGTCTCCTGTGCCCAACGAAACGCGCCTGCGGCAACGCTGCTCAGGGGCCGCTGCGGCCTGCGCCTCCCGCAGCTTACCGCATGGATCGACTCCCGGCCCGCGGCCGGAAACCCCGCGCGGCTGCTTTACGCCAACCCGCCCCGCACCGGCATTGAAGATGCGGTCCTGAAATGGATCATCTCGGATTACCGGCCGGACCGGATGGCCTATCTGTCATGCAACGCCGCCAGTTTAAGCCGGGATCTCCGTTTTCTTGCATCAAACGGGTATGAAGTAGGCGCGCTTTTTCCCTATGATTTTTTCCCCCGGACCCATCATGTGGAATGCCTTGCCCTGTTGACGTCACACCGGCACGCTGCCGATTGAATTTGCTTTCTTTGCGGCCTTTTGCTTATTCCGTGGTCATTTGCATGATCCGCGAAGAATCAATCAACCGGATGATCCCGACGCCCCGGACATGCGGAAAAAAATTCTCTATAAAACAAACCTTGACTTCAAACGGACCATGTGGCGTCAACCGCCGTCGCCGGAGAGGACGCTTTGGGAGCCGGTGGCGGTCCGGCGGAAAACCCGCCCGGTTTCCGCAAACACCGACAGCACCAGCCATGTTTTGACGTCAAACTTGGCGGTTTGATCCGCGCAGAGCCGGGCCGCGTCCTCCGGGGTCACCAGAAGGGCGGAGATATCCTCGGATGCGGTGTTGGCCTTGTTGGAAGGCGTGCCGGTGCAATCCGCATAGACCATGCAGACCGACTCATCGGTCATGCCCGATGACGAATAGATCGGCGGGCTGACCCGATGCACCCGGGTGAGCGTCAGGCCGGTTTCCTCGTATAATTCACGTCTGGCGGCCTCGGTCACGGATTCGTCGCCGTCCACCAGCCCGGCGGGAAACCCGTACTGGTAATCGGCCAGGGGCACCCGAAATTCCCGGATAATAACCAGCCTTTCGGTATCGGTATGATACGGCACAATGACCACGGCATCGGGCCGCGCGAACGCGCCGGAGACGGCCCGGGGCGGATCATTGCGGGAGGCGATCCGCCAGGTTCGATCCCGTCCCCGGGTGTCCGCGTAGGCGATTTCATAAATATTGAGATGCGCGGCATCCGTTATCTTTCGAAACGATGCGATCTTCATGGCATCCGACCTGTGCGATCATCCGTTTTGGCGGTAAAGGTGACAATGGAAACCGGCCGCAACCGGCAATATGGACAAAAGCCGACAAAAAGAAATTGACGCCTATATCCCGAACCGGTCAGAACGTGGTCTTGTTCCACCCGAACATGGCGCCGTCAATGGCATGAAAATCGATATAGGCCCGGTCAGCGGGAACATTCAGCTTCTCTTCCAGAAATCCGCAGATCTTTTCCGCCAGCATCTTGCAGTCGTCTTTGGCCAGCCCGATGCTCTTTAATTCCACAAAAGCGGCCGGCTCCGGATTTCCGTTTAATATCATCGCCTCACCGGGCCGGACGTGCACCATGATATATTTTTCAGGCTTTCCCAACAATCTTGCCAAAAAGGCGGATGCCTCCGCGCTGACGGCGGCGGATCGGTCCGCATCCAGCGCCTGGTTGGTCGTAATGGAAAAAAACGGCATGTATTCACTCCTCTTTGATATGTTTTTTCACCAGCGACAGCCCAGCGAAACCGGCTGCCTTTGGTGCGCCGGCAGAAAAGCCGGTTATGGTTGATGCGGTTGAAAAGTTAAATAATGAAAGGAGTATACCATAAATTCTCATCAAGTAAATCGATTTAGTTAATCGGCATAAAACAGGATCTTGAAGAGCAATTATACCGAATGTAATTAAATCGGCCTTTTTTCTTTCAGGAAAACGACATAGATCACCAGCAGCGCACAAACCCAGAACAGCAGCGTGACCGGAAACCAGAAAAACGTGTTCACAAAAACCGTATTCTCTATATCCGGACACGTGAGGCCCTGTTTTTCGCTCGTTAACAAGAGTGCATACAGCACCCCGAGAACGCCGTAAGAGATGTTGCAGGCAAGCCCTTTAAAGCTTAAAACCGTGGCTCGCCGGTCAGACGGCGTTTCCCGGTTGATATAAAAACTGACGAAAAATCCCGCAAAGTACATGGCACTGAATGTGACCAGGGCCGGCAGTAAACCTGCATAGGGCCAGAACAGGCTCATGCCGGAAAGCCCTGTCAGGGATAATCCTGCCGTAACGGCGATGGCATGGGCCGGCCCTCGATTCTGCGCCAGTCTGTTGGCGATTTTCGGGACAATGAATCCCAGCATGGCCACCAGCGACCCGATCAGGCCAAAGGTGGATTCCGGCAGGGCAATCATCCGGTAGTATTGGCTGGAAAGCGTTATAACGGTCCGGATAATGCCGTCAAACATCATGCCGAAAAGGATAACGGCAAAGACTAGCTTTGTTTGAAGGATCCACCCTCCTGCTTTCAATGTAAGCCCGAATGCTTCTTTCACCGGCGTTTTTTTTGCCGGAATACCCGGACCTTCCGTTGGATCTTCCAGTTGAAGGGTGGCGACAGCGGCCAACACCCCGAGAATCAGCGTCAGGTACAACGGATACCGCATGGTCATATCCTGCGTAACATGGATATCCGCCCCGAAAAAACCAAACAGGGTGTTCATCAGATGGGGGTCGTAAACCGCCGCCCCCACACTCATGGCCAGGATAAACCCAATGGATTGAAATCGCACCAGAACTTCCAACACGTTTCCCCATTGATCCCGCATCCCCTTTTCCGCCAGGGAGTCATAGGCAATCGCTTCATCAGCGCCGCTGGCCGCGGCTTCCGCAAGTCCGCTCAATATCCGGTTCACCAGAAAAACAACAAATACAAACTCCGGGTTCGTTGTCGGGATAAAACTGATAATGCCCACTTCAACAATCATGGTCACAGAGGCAAACACCAGCAATTTTTTTCGCCCGATAATGTCCGCCAATGCGCCGGACGGGACTTCGGCCACGACAATCGTGGCCGCCCATACGGCATTGAGAATGGAAAACTGGGCAACGGTTAAACCAAAATCCAAAAACAGAATCGTGAAGACCGGATAATAAAACCGGGAGTTGAATAACACCTTAAACACAAGAAACTGCGTATTCCGGCGAAGTCGGCCACCCATTCCGGACGAAGTCGACCACCCATTCCGGATGATCTCGACCACCCATTCCGGGCGAAGTCGGCCATTTGTT
>QZJS01000049.1 GCA_003597945.1 Desulfobacteraceae bacterium
TCACGCGCAGGGAAAAAGCCCTTCCAAAAAATCTGCAAACTTGATAATTCACAATCAATCCGGCTTTTCCGGAAATGCAACTTGAATTCGCACAATCCAAACGCATGAGCGTAAACATTTGAAAATCATAATGAGAAAACCAAGAACCATTTTCCAGGCATTGATCTTGTGTTTACTGCTGACCGGCGCGCCCGCGCTGATCAACCTGACGGCCCACGCCGAAGAGCCGCCACCCGATACGGACAGCGCGCACACATTCACGACGCTTGATTCGCTTTTCACCCGATATCAGCCTTACCTGGAAAATATCTCCGCTCACGAACCGGTATACTTCCTGCGCGGCGTAAATCCTGAAAAAAGCAAGTTTCAACTCAGTATGAAATACCGTTTTATCAACCCGTCCATGTCTTTGTCGCAACAATATCCCTGGACCCGCGGATTTTATTTTGCATATACCCAGACCTCTTTCTGGGATCTGAAATCCGATTCCCGACCCTTTGACGACACCAGCTACAAGCCCGAAGCGTTCTTTCTTTCTCCCAATCTGTTTTCCGGCAGCGGCTTCAATCATCTTTTTCTGCAAACCGGATACCAGCATATATCCAACGGCAAGGACGACGATGCTTCCAGAAGCACCAATATCATCTACATCTATCCGATCTTTATCTTTATGCATCAAAAATCCGGCTACGGCTTTATGATCGCCCCTAAAATCTGGATTGACAGCAACAACAACGCGTATGACAACCCGGATTTATTCGACTACTGGGGATATTTCGACCTCGGCTTCAAATTCGGCAAAGCCGACGGCGCGGTTTTTGAAACCCACTGGCGCAAAGCATCAAAGGGGGATTCGTTTACGGCCGACCTGACGTTTCCCATCGATGGACTGTTCCCGACCCACCTCCAGATTTATCTCCACGCCCAGTACGCTGATTCCCTGGCTGAAAGTCTCCTCAACTACCGGCAGCGGACCCATGCCATGCGTCTGGGGGTTTCAATCGTCAGGTAACGCCTCGGCATAAGGCTTCCGAAGGTACAAGGGCCTGACGATATTGTCCTTGACTTGATGCGCGACTTTGCCTAATCTTAATCTTATAGCTGATATTATTGAAAAAGCAATCGTGGCACGCCATCGATACAAGAATTCTTGAGGAATTTTCATTAATGCAAATTAACACAAATAAAACGGATATCACCCAATGAAAAAATGGACCGCGTCCGCCATTACGGCACTGCTGATCGGACTCGGGATGCTGACTTCAGCACGACATGTCCGGGCCGATGAAACAATACCGGTTGTTGTCAGCATCCCGCCTCAGAAATATTTTGTGGAAGCCATCGGCGGCGCCCATGTGGATGTAGATATTATGGTGACGCCGGGTCAGGCGCCCGAAACCTTCGAGCCCGGCCCGGCCCAGATGAAGCGGCTTGCCGCCGCAAAAGTCTATTTTGCCGCGGGTGTGCCCTTCGAATCTGCCTGGCTGAAAAAGTTTACCGCCGTCAATCCGAAAATGACCGTTGTCCATACGGATCAAGGCATTGAAAAGAAACCGATCAACCGGTATGATGACCCGGGGCCGGTCTCCGGAATTCAAAAACCGGCCTTTGATCACCATCACGACCATCATCATGATCATGACCATCATCATCACCACGACCACGGCGCCGGCGATCCCCATACGTGGCTTTCCCCGCCCCTGGTCAAGATCCAGGCCCGACATATCCTGACCGGCCTGGTCCAGGCCGCTCCAGGACTTCAGTCTGAATTTGAAGCCAATTACGAATCATTTATCAATCGGCTGGATGATCTCGACGCCGAGATCCGACAATTGTTCGCCGATCATCCGGGCGGACTGTTCCTGGTTTTCCATCCCTCCTGGGGATATTTCGCGGATGCCTATAACCTGAGACAGGTATCCATCGAGATCGACGGCAAGGAGCCCAAGGCCAGGGAACTGCAAACACTGATCGCCTATGCCCGGGAGGCCGGCATCCGAACCATTTTCATCCAGCCCCAGTTTTCAGCCCAGCAGGCCGAAATCATCGCCGCTGAAATCAGGGGTTCCCTGGTCTATGCCGATCCGCTTGCGGAAAACTGGATGGAAAATATCCGATCAGTGGCTGCGTCTTTACAAAAGGCATTGAGGTAGCATGAATCTGAAACCCACGGCCCCGGTGATCCGCTTCCAGAATGTCGCCTTTTCCTTCAACGGCCGGCCCGTCTTGCGCGATGTTTCCTTTGATATCGATCAAAAAGCCTTTCTTGCCGTCATCGGACCCAATGGCGGCGGTAAAACCACGTTGCTCAAACTCCTGCTGGGGCTTTTCAAACCGGACCACGGCAGCATCCATGTCTTTGGCCATCCGCCCGAAAAGGTGGCCCACCGCATCGGCTATGTCCCCCAGGACGTTGCCGCGGCCCGCTCTTTTCCCATTTCAGTAATGGACGTGGTGCTGATGGGGCGTCTCCGCTTGCACGGCCATGCCCGGGTATCCGCATCGGATCGGGCCGCGGCCCGCAACGCCCTTGAAGAACTGGAAATGCTGGAATATGTGAACCGCCGCATCGATGACCTTTCCGGAGGCCAGCGGGAGCGGGTCTTTATCGCCCGGGCTCTTGCCACCGATCCGGACATTCTGATCTTAGACGAGCCTACCACCGGTCTTGACAACACCGGTCGGGCGGATCTTTACGCGCTTTTAAAAAAAATCAACCAGACCAAAACCGTCATCATGGCCAGTCACGACATCATGGTGCTTTCCACCTATGCCACGGCCGTTGCCTGCGTGAACCGGACCGTCCATTTCCATGACGAAGCCGAAATCACCGAACCCATGATGGCCGCGGGCTATGGCTGCCCCGTGGAGCTGGTGGCTCACGGCATTCCCCACCGGATTTTAAAGACCCACGAGGACTGACATGATTGAGGCCCTTCAATATGAGTTCATGAGAAACGCGGTCATCGCCGGTGTTTTTGCCAGCCTGATCTGCGGGATCATCGGCACCTTCGTGGTGGTCAACCGCCTGGTCTTCATCGCCGGCGGCATCGCCCACGCCGCCTTCGGCGGCATCGGCCTGGCGTTTTTCCTCGGCATTCCCTATCTGCTGGGGACCCTCGGCTTTTCGCTGGTTGCGGCCGTGATCATGACGCTGGTGCTGCTGAAAGCCAAAAACCGGGCCGACACCTTTATCGGCGTGATCTGGGCCGTAGGCATGGCGTCAGGCATTATTCTGCTGGATCTCACGCCGGGGTATACCGTCAATCTGATGACGTATCTGTTCGGCAGCATCATCGCCGTGCCCGATTCCGATCTCTGGTGGTTGCTCGGCATGGCGGTATTTACAATTTTCGCCGCCGCCTATTTTTACCGGGATCTGCTGGCGGTTTCCTATGACGATGAATTCGCGCGGCTCCGGGGAGTGCCCGTGGATCTGGTTTATTTTTTGTTCATCTGCCTGATTGCCGTATCCATCGTGCTGATCATCCGGGTGGTGGGTCTGATTCTGGTGATCGCCCTGCTGACCATACCGCCCTATATCGCTGAAAAATACACGCGATCCCTGGCTATGATGATGGTTCTCTCGTCTTTTCTGGCCATGCTGTTCAGTCTTGTCGGGCTATGGCTGGCCTATGCGTTCAACCTGACTTCCGGGGCCACGATTATCCTGACGGCCACTGTCGGCTTTTTTCTGTCCCTGGCAGTCGACGCTGTTCGCCGCCGATGCGATCAACATCAATCCGCGGCATGACATCATGAAAGAAACGATGGATACGGCAACCCGGAAAACCGCGGCATGGGGGATCGGAATGCGCGCTCTGTCGGCGTTGATGTTTCCGCTGATGCTGTTTTGGGGAACCGGCTGCGGATGGATACAGAGATCACCGGCCCGTGATGATCCGGGATCGGTCGCCGGGGCCTTTATTCATATCTACCAGGGGCCCTTAAACCATCTGTCGGCAGTTAAAGACGGCGGATGCCCCATGCACCCCAATTGTTCGTCATACAGCCTGGAAGCCTTTGCCGAACACGGCCCGCTCATGGGCTGGATCATGACCTGTGATCGGCTCATGCGCTGCGGCCGTGACGAATGCGACCTGTCTCCGGAAATCATCGTGGACGGCCGCTGGAAGACGTTGGATACGATTGAGCAAAATGACGGTTGGTGGTATGAATGACGCTTTGCCGAAACAGGTGTTTTCATCACACGCCGCAATCATAAAATAAAGACGGATGGAATCAGGAGAAAAAATGACCCAGGAAACCGAACCCTATAAACCGCAATATCCCATCCGCGTGGTGACCGCCACTGCCCTTTTCGACGGTCATGACGCGGCTATTAATATCATCCGCCGGATTCTCCAGGACACCGGGGCCGAGGTCATTCATCTCGGGCATAACCGGTCGGTGGCGGAAATCGTCAAGGCCGTGGTGGAGGAAGACGCCCACGGTGTCGCCATCTCCAGCTACCAGGGCGGGCATGTGGAATTTTTCAAGTATCTGGCCGATATGCTCAACGAACGGGGCGCGGGACACGTTAAAATTTTCGGGGGCGGCGGCGGGGTCATCGTACCGGCGGAAATCAGGGAACTCGAAGATTACGGCATCGCCAAGATTTACTCTCCGGCCGACGGGGCCCGCATGGGACTCCAGGGAATGATCAACGACATGATGCGGAAGATGGACGCCCTGCCCAACGCTGACCGGATCGACCCCGCGGCCCTGAACCCGGACCATCCCGATATCGTGGCCCGGCTCATCACCCTGGCCGAACTGTCGGCCGCCGGTCGCATGGATGCTTTCCAGAGCATCAAAACACGGTTTCCGGAAACCAGCCCCAAAAAAACCATTCCCGTGATCGGCATTACCGGCACCGGCGGAGCCGGCAAGTCATCCCTGACCGACGAGCTGGTCATCCGGCTGTTAAACGACCTCGCTGATATCCGGGTCGGCATTCTCTCGTGCGATCCGTCCCGCCGCAAAACCGGCGGGGCCCTGCTCGGGGACCGGATCCGCATGAACGCCATCGAGACCCCAAGAGTGTTTATGCGCAGCATTGCCGTGCGCCGTACCAGCATGGAACTTCCCGTAGCCCTGCCTGATGCGGTTGATATCCTCAAACGGGCCGGTTACGACCTGATTATCGTCGAAACCGCGGGCATCGGCCAGGGCGCGTCCAATATCATCGATCTTTCCGATCTGTCCGTTTATGTCATGACCAGCGATTACGGGGCCGCCACCCAGCTTGAAAAAATCGACATGCTCGATTACGCCGACATCATCGTGGTCAACAAGTTCGACAAGGAAGGCTCCGATGACGCCCTGCGGGACGTGCGCAAGCAGGTTCAGCGCAACCGCAAGGCGTGGGACACGCCGGCCGACCAGTTGCCGGTCTTCGGCACCATTGCCTCAAAATTCAACGACGACGGGGCCACCGCCTTTTACCGTTACCTGCTGGACCGGATCGCTGAAAAAACCGGCGTGGCCTTTAAAAGCGACATCCCGGTCATGGAAAACCGGACATCTACTTCTAAAACCATCTTTGTGCCGCCGGAAAGAACGCGCTATCTCTCCGAAATCGCCGACACCATCCGGCGCTATCACCGCAATACTCAGGAGCAGGCGGATCAATTGCGAAAAACCTGGCACCTCAAGCAAACCGCGGCCGCTCTTGGCAGCGATGATGCCCTGTCCGGCGACACAGCGACCCTGCTGGAAAAACTGCGCCAGGAGATCGAAACCGCCGAATCGGCCCTGGCCGAATCGGCCCGGCGGTGCATTGATCAATGGGCAAGCATCAAAAAAACTTACAGCGGAGATGACCTGGTCTACCAGGTCCGGGACCGGGAAATCCGGGTCCCGCTTTTCACCACGTCGCTTTCCGGCACCCGGATTCCGAAAATCGCCCTGCCCGCCTGGTCGGATCCGGGCGACATCTATACCTGGATGCGCCGGGAAAACGTACCCGGACGATTTCCCTTCACCGCCGGCGTATTTCCCGTAAAGCGTACGGACGAAGACCCCACCCGGATGTTTGCCGGCGAGGGAGACCCGGCCCGCACCAACCGGCGGTTTAAACTCCTGTCCGGCGCGTATCCGGCCAACCGGCTCTCCACCGCGTTTGACTCGGTCACCCTTTACGGTTTCGATCCGGACACCCGGCCCGATATCTATGGCAAGGTCGGCACTTCGGGCGTGAGCGTGTGCAGCCTCGAAGACGTCAAAGTCCTCTATGGCGGATTTGAGTTGGCGGCCCCCAACACATCGGTTTCCATGACCATCAACGGGCCGGCCCCCATCATGCTGGCCATGTTTTTAAACGCCGCCATTGACCAGCGCGTCGACCAATTTAAGGCCGATCACGGCCGGGCCCCGGATGCCGGCCAATACGAGGAGATCAAAAAAACGGTGCTCTCCTGCGTGCGCGGCACGGTCCAGGCTGACATCCTCAAGGAAGACCAGGGCCAGAACACCTGCATTTTTTCCGTGGATTTCGCCTTGAAAATGATGGGCGACATCCAGGAATATTTTATCCAAAACGATGTCCGCAATTTCTATTCGGTATCGGTGTCGGGCTATCATATCGCCGAAGCCGGAGCCAATCCAATTTCCCAGTTGGCCTTTACCCTGGCCAACGGGTTCACCTACGTGGAATATTATCTGTCCCGTGGCA
The DNA here is from genome assembly GCA_003597945.1 of Desulfobacteraceae bacterium. Lineage (GTDB taxonomy): Bacteria > Desulfobacterota > Desulfobacteria > Desulfobacterales > Desulfosalsimonadaceae > SURF-33. The sequence continues at coordinate 6,677 of QZJS01000049.1, forward strand.
TGCCCATCGATAGTTTCGCGCCCAATCTCTCGTTTTTCTTCTCATCGGGCATGGACCCCGAATACAGCGTCATCGGCCGGGTGGCCCGCCGGATCTGGGCCGTGGCCTTAAAGGAAATGTACGGCGCTGCCGAACGGTCCCAGATGCTTAAATACCATATCCAGACCTCTGGGAGGTCCCTGCACAGCCAGGAAATCCAGTTCAACGACATCCGCACCACCCTCCAGGCCCTGTATGCCATCTACGACAACTGCAACAGCCTGCACACCAACGCCTACGACGAGGCCGTGACCACGCCCAGCGAGGAATCCGTGCGCCGGTCCCTGGCCATCCAGATGATCATCAACAAGGAACTGGGCCAGGCCAAAAACGAAAACGTCAACCAGGGCAGCTTCTATATCGAACAGCTCACCGACCTGGTGGAAGAGGCCGTTTTGGCCGAATTCGACCGGATTACGGCCCGGGGCGGAGTCAAGGGCGCCATGGAACGCGGCTATCAGAGGAGCCGGATCCAGGACGAATCCCTGCATTACGAACAGCTCAAGCACTCCGGAGAACTGCCCCTCGTGGGGGTCAACATGTTTTTAAACCCCAGTGCCGATGAGACCGACGCCATCTCTAAGCTGGAGCTGGCCAGGGCCACGGAAGCCGAGAAACAATCCCAGCTCGCCCGCCGGGCCGCTTTTATTGCCCAGAACGAGGATAAATCGCCGGAAGCCCTGGCCCGTCTGAAACAGGTCGCCCTTGCCGGTGAAAATATCTTCGCCGAACTCATGGAAACGGTCCGCTGCTGCACCCTGGGCCAGATCACCGGGGCTTTGTATGAGGTCGGGGGGAAATATCGGCGAAATATGTAACACGCCGTCCGTTTGACATCAAAAATCTAAATAATACTAACAAAAAGGGATAATACATCATGAAGGAAGCAGTCATCGTCAGCGCGGTCAGAACGCCCCTGGGGGGATTTAACGGATCATTGAGTTCAATCGGCGCCACTGACCTGGGTGCGATGGTGATTAAAGAAGCCATCCGGCGGGCGGGCATCCGGGATGCGGATGTCAACGAGGTCATCATGGGCCAGGTGCTCCCCTGCGGATACGGCCAGAACCCGGCCCGACAGGCCGCGGTCAAGGCCGGGCTGCCGTGGGAAGTCGAATGCCTGACCATCAACAAGGTTTGCGGATCAGGACTTAAGTCCGTGATGCTGGCGGCCCAGGCCATCGCCGCCGGGGACGCGGACGTGGTGGTGGCCGGCGGCATGGAGAATATGTCGAGTGCGCCCTATTATCTGGAAAAAGCTCGGTTCGGGTATCGCATGGGACCGGGAACCATCCAGGATCACATGGTTCATGACGGGCTGTGGGACATTGTCAATGATTTCCACATGGGCATTTCCAATGAGCTCTGCTCGGAAAAATACGGCGTTACCCGTGAGGACCAGGACCGGTACGCGGCTGAAACCTACGCCAGAGCCCTGCGCGCGATTACCCGCGGCCGATTCGTCGATGAGATCATGCCCGTGAACGTGCCCCAGCGAAAAGGCGATCCCCTGGTATTTGACCGGGATGAGACCGTTGTGGAAACCCCTTACGACGTGCTGGCCAAAATGAAACCCGCGTTCCAGAAAAACGGCGTGGGCACCGCGGGCAATGCATCGATCATTTCCGACGGCGCGGCCGCCGTGGTGGTCACGTCCGCGGCAAAAGCCAAACAGCTCGGCTGCACGGTCCTGGCAAAAATCGGGGCCCAGGCATCGGCGGGAATTGATATGAAATACGTTCTGGTGGCCCCGATCCTGGCAATTCCCAAATGCCTTGCCAAACAGGGACTGGCCATAAAGGACGTGGATCTGTTTGAAGTCAACGAGGCCTTTTCCGGCTCCACGGTGGCAGTCATGAAGGAACTGAATCTGGACCCGGACCGGGTCAACGTCAATGGTGGGTCCGTGGCCCTGGGCCATCCCATCGGCGCCAGCGGCTGCCGGGTTCTGGTGACATTGATTTATGAAATGATCCGCCGGGAGAAAAAAACAGGGCTGGCCTCCCTCTGCCTGGGCGGAGGGGAAGCCGTGGCTCTGACAATCACCCGCTGAAAATCTGGAAGAAGTTGGGTTTTTTTACGTTGCCGGAAATCGGCTTTTAAACAGTAGCGCCGCCGCATCGGCAACGGCGTTGATGTCCGAGAGATAATCCAGGTTCACTGTCATATCGAATTCCGCCGGAGCGGCATCATCTTTGCCGTGGACCTTGGCGAAAAAGTCCTTTTGTTCCGCATCGGCCTGCGACATTATATGTTCAGCCTTTTTCCGGCTGATCTTCAGAGATGCTTCCAACCGCTTGGCCCGACGTTCGACAGAACTGATACAGCGGATGGCGAAAACATTTTGTCGGGGCAGCATCAGATGAATTCCCCGACCCACGAAAATGGTACTTTCCATGCTCGCCAGAATACAGGCAATCACAAAGAGATGGCGTGTGTAGGCATCCAGGCCGAAGGTCCGGTCTCCCAGCATCAGGCCCAGGAATTCCCGTATTTTTCCGGGATACCGTTCATCAAAGGTGGCAATGCTGGACCGGCTCAGTTCTGTCCTGTCGGAAATCTCTTCGATGATCTCCCGGTCGATAACGCGGAATCCCAGCCGGGCGCTCAGTAATTCCGCGAATTCCAGTGCGCCGACGCCGATTTTGCGGGAAACGCATATGGTAGGCAGCATCCCGATATCCCCGGACTGGAGCTTCGCGCGGACCTTTTCCTTATCCATGTTCTGGGTGTATTCAAGGGCCAGCTTGTTGAGCTTGCGCTTGTGCTTCCAATACGCGCTCAAATCCTTTCCCGGCTTTTCATCCACTGCTTTTTTCGGCATGATCTGCTCTCCTTTTCATGGGTTTGATTGCAACCGTCATGACAACTATAATCAACCGCTAAAGATCATAAAGCTTGTCATCCCTGCTTGGCGGCATCGGCTTTCCACCTGCCCGTCCACCTTTTTTCCCTGAAAACACAAAAGGCTCTTCATCACCGATAAGATCGCCCATTTCCGCCTCGATCTGCTCCGGATCTTCGCCGCGTTCCATCCGTCGCAGAGCCTCTTCCATACCCTGATTGAGTTCCATACCGGTCATTTGCGTCATCCGCCGCATCAGGCGCGCGGCCTGGCGGGGATCATCCTCGTTGATTCCTTCGGCTTCCCGGGCCATCATCTCCATGGCCTTTTCCATTTTGGATTCATCTACCGGGAAATCATCATCACCGGACTCCGAGGCCCTCCCGACCACGGCGAACCGGGATACCTGACGCGACAGTTTCATATCCTTGCATTTCGGACAATCCGGAGTTTTTTTCGTATTGACGGTCTTTGAGAAGAAATTGAAAATCGTGTTGCATTTACTGCAATAAAATTCATATATCGGCATGGCTGACCTGTTTCACTTTCTTGTCTGATGGATTCTAAAAGTCCAGCTTCTTTGTTGCGCTTCATATTTTATAATATTTACAAAAAAATCAGATCCGTGTCAATTCCAGAATATCCGGAAAATGCCAAACGGGCGCGTTTTATAATTTTGTTGACTTGGATCGCATGATTGATTATTTGTTCGTATACAAAGGAAATGCCATGACGGCCATAAATCGTTAAACACAAATAAACAGTCCCTATGAAAACAAAACTCCCGGATGATCTTCCTGAATGCATGGTGTTTCTGCTGGGCAAGGCATATCAGAAAGCCCACGGGGACTTTCAGAAGCGGTTGCGGCCCTACGGGCTGACCAACATGCAGCATCTGGTGCTGGAAGCTCTCTGGTATCAGGAGGGCATGACCGCGGCCCAGCTCGGCAAGCTGCTGATCCTTGACAAGGCAACGCTTTCCGGAGTTCTGGAGCGCATGGCCGACACCGGCTGGATCATCAAGATCCAGGATCCGGAAGACGGACGCGTCCAGCGCATATATCCATCGGAAAAGGCCGGCGAACTCAAGGCGCAGCTGATCACGGAACGCAAAAAAGCCAATGAGCACATTCTTAAAAAATTCAGCGACGAAGAAAAGGATTTACTGAAACGTTTCCTGCGGAATCTGATCTGATATACAAATATACAAAGTAAAAAAACCGGCTGACACATGCCGACATGTGGATCGACCGGCTCCAAAACATAATACGTTCATAAAAAGGCTGTTGCACGGCAAAACAAATATTTGCATAAACCCGAAACACGGCTTCGTGCAATCAATCCGTCAACCACAAGCAGGCGTATATATTTCAACCTTATCCAAAGGGAGGCAACCCCATGATACTGCTCAATCCGAAAACCGAATCCTTCGCCCATCTGGACCCCAAGTCCAGGGAAATCATGAAAAAAGTCATCAACTATTTTGAATCCCGGGGCAAAGCAAAGCTTAAATCCGACAGCCACGAGCGCATCTGGTATGATGATTTCATCCAGTTTCTAAAAGAAAACAAGGTATTCGCCACCACCCTGACACCGGCGGCCTATGCCGACGGGGACCCGGACACCCGCTGGGACACGTTCCGGATCTGCGATCTCAATGAAATCCTCGGGTTCTATAATCTTTCCCACTGGTACACTTGGCAGGTGAGCATCCTGGGGCTGGGCCCCATCTGGATGAGCAAGAACGAGGCCATCAAGAAAAAGACCGCCGGCATGCTCAAGGACGGCGGCATTTTCGCCTTCGGTCTGTCCGAGCGGACACACGGCGCGGATCTCTATTCCTCGGATATGTCCCTGACCCCGCTTTCAGAAGGCAAGTATGTGGCCGACGGCGGCAAATACTATATCGGCAACGCCAACAAGGCGGCCCTGGTTTCCACCTTCGGGAAAAACTCGGAAACCGATGAATACGTCTTTTTCGCGGTCACCCCCGAACATCCCAACTACGACCTGGTCCAGAATGTGGTCAACTGGGAAGGGTATGTGGCGGAATACGCGTTAAACGGCTATCCCATTACCGACGAAGATATGCTTTCAACGGGACGGGACGCGTGGGATTCTGCATTAAACACCGTCAACGTCGGCAAATTCAACCTCGGCTGGGGCGCCATCGGCATCGCCACTCATGCCTTTTATGAGGCTCTCAACCATGCCAGCAGTCGGAACCTCTACGGCAAATGGGTCACGGATTTCCCCCACATCAAGCAGCTCTTCGTGGACGCCTACGCCCGGCTGGCCGCCATGAAACTTTTTTCCCAGCGGGCCACGGACTATTTCCGGTCCGCCAGCCCGGAAGACCGTCGCTATCTGCTGTATAACCCCATGGTCAAGATGAAGGTCACCACCCAGGGCGAGGAAGTCATCAACCTGCTCTGGGACGTGATCGCGGCCCGTGGATTTGAAAAGGACATGTATTTTGAAATGGCCGTAAAAGACATCCGCTCCCTGCCCAAGCTGGAAGGGACCGTGCATGTCAACATGGCGTTGATCATCAAGTTCATGGCCAATTATTTCTTCAATCCCGGCCAGTTTCCTGAAATCCCGAAACGAGACGACCCGGCCGACGATGCCTTCCTGTTTAACCAGGGACCCACCAAGGGCCTGGGCAAAATCCAGTTCCACGATTTCAACCTGGCTTATGACGGCGTGGACCTGCCCAATGTCAGCCTGTTCAAGGAGCAAATCGGAACCCTCAGGGAATTTCTCGCCACCGCCACCCCCAGCGAGGAACAGGCGAAAAATATCGACTTCCTGCTCTCCCTGGGCGAGCTGTTCACCCTGGTGGCCTACGGCCAACTCCTGCTTGAAAAATACAAGATGGAGAAGATCGAGGAAGATCTGATGGAACAGATTTTTGATTTCATGGTGCGGGATTTCTCCAAATTCGCCCTCCAGATCTATTCCAAGCCGGACAGCACCGCCAAACAGATGGATCTGTGCATGAAAATGATCAAGCGGCCCGTTGTGGACACCGAACGCTTCAATCGCTTCTGGGAACAGTATGTCTATTCGCTGAAAGACACGTATGAAATGAATCCGTAAATAATTTTCATTCGGATCTGAAAAATGCAAACCCAAACCAAATCGCGCCGAATTTATCCCTGTTTTCAGAGGATAATCCGGCGCGATTTGGTTGAGTTTATGTATCGTTTATGAAAAGAGAATATTGGCATACATCATGATCACTCTTGTCCAAAAACCATTTTACAGTAGTAAAGCGATAAATTGAGGCCTTGAAAAAAAATCCTCCTTGGGGATATTGTTGTTTCACCACAAAACG
>QZJS01000116.1 GCA_003597945.1 Desulfobacteraceae bacterium
AGTAGGCCGCCCGCAAACCCGCCGTCAGGACGGCGCATACAATGGTCTTGCCCACATCGGTATCCGTTCCCGTTACAAAAAAACGCCTGGGGAATGTTATCATTGTCATCATGATGATCCGTTCATTGACATCAAGCCGGGTCCCTGCCGCGCCGATTCTCTCCCCATGCCGCAATGGCTTTGAGCAGATGATCGATATGAGCGCGGGTATGAAGTGCCGACAGGGAAATCCGGATGCGCGAAGCGCCTTCGGGCACTGTCGGCGGACGAATGGCAATGACCAGGATGTTGTTTTGGGCCAGCCACGCGGCCATATCCAGAGCATGGGCCTCCCGGCCCAGAATCACCGGGATGATCTGGGTGTTTGAAGCGCCCGTGTCATAGCCCATGCCCGCCAGTGCATGCCGAAGATAGCGGGCATGATCATCAAGGGTTTTCCGCTGCGCCTCCATGCCCGGCATCAGGTCCAGGGCCGCGTCAATGGCGCCGATGACCGCCGGCGGCAGGGCCGTGGTATAGATAAACCCTGCACAGCAGTTGATCAGGTAATCCTTAAGCTTGCGGCTGCATGCCGCGTACGCGCCGAAACCGCCGGCGGCCTTACCGAAGGTGCCGATGGTCAGATCCACCCGGCGGCCGCAGGTCAGCCCCATCCCCTGCCGGCCCCGCACGCCCGTGGCATGGGCTTCATCCACCACCAGAAAAGCGTCGTATTGATCGGCAAGGGTTTCCAGTGCGTCCATGTTGCAGGTATCGCCGTCCATACTGAACACCGATTCCGTTACAACAAGAATTCTGGAAAAACCGGCATCCCGGTTTTCCTTGAGAAGGCCGGCAAGATGATCCATGTCATTATGGCGATACACCACCGTCCGGCAGCGGGAAAGCCGGCAGCCCTGGATCAGGCTGTTATGATTCAGGCTGTCGGACAAAATGAGTGTCCGGCGATCCGCCAGGGCCGGCAGTACCGTGGCATTGGCCTGAAAGCCCGAGCTGAGAATAAGGGCCGCTTCCGTCTGCTTGAGGCGCGCCAGTTTTTCCTCAACGGCCGCCACGGCCTCAAAATTCCCGCAGATCAGTCGGGATGCCGTGGCCCCCGCACCATAGGCATTGAGATATTTTATGGATCGCCGCAGCAGGAGCGGATGCCGCGACAAACCCAGGTAATCATTGGAGCAGAAATTGACCAGCTCCCGGCCCTCATGCCGGACCATGGCCCCGTCAAGGGGCAACAACGGCCGCAAACTTCTGAATTGTTCCACTTCTTTTCGGCGGGAGATTTCCGCGTCAACCACGATGTCCATGCCGGACCGGATTTTTTCCACGACGACTATCTTTTAAAATAAAAGTTTCGAATCTGTTCCACCACATATTCAAGCTGCTGGTCGGCAAGTTCCGGATAAACCGGCAGGGCCAGGGTATGGGTTGCGGCATGTTCGGAAACCGGAAAATCCCCTTTGCGGTAATTCAGGTAAGCAAAACATTCCTGCAGGTGAAGGGGAACAGGATAATAGATTTCATTGCCGATATTATTTTCCGTCAAAAACTGCCGCAATTCATCCCGATCCCTTTCCACCGAGATGACAAACTGGTTGTAAATATGGCGATTTTCTTTTTCCACCGGGCATTTCACGATCTCTTCCAGGCCCGCCTCTTTAAAAAGCCGCCTGTAGTTTCCGGCATTTTCCTGGCGCGCCGCGGTCCAGTCGTCCAGATATTTCAACTTGATGGAAACAATGGCCGCCTGGAGGGCGTCCAGTCTGAAATTGCCGCCGATCTTGCGGTGATAATATTTCGGGTGTCCGCCGTGAACCCTTAAAATCTTCATCTCTTCATACAATTGGCCGGAATGGGCCGTCACCACCCCGCCGTCCCCGAATCCGCCCAGGTTTTTGGACGGGAAAAAGGAAAAGCAGCCCACATCGCCCATGGCCCCGGCCCGCCGGCCCTTATATTCGGAACCGATGGCCTGGGCCGCGTCCTCAATAACCATCAGGTTGTATTCCCGGGCCAGATCGCCGATGGGATCCATGTCCGCGCACTGTCCATAGAGATGGACCGGCATGACGGCCTTAACCGTTTTGCGTTGCGCTTCGGGCATGTCTTCGATGCATTTCCGGATCAGATCCGGTGAGATATTAAAAGTGTCCGGCTCAATGTCAACGAAAACAGGCAGCGCGCCCACGCGGCTGATGGAACCGGCCGTGGCGAAAAAGGTATAGGGCGTGGTGATCACGCGATGGCCCGGCCCGATTCCGCCGGCCATCAATGCCAGCAGCAGGGCGTCGGTGCCCGAGGAGACTCCCAGCGCATAGGGCGAATCACAATATCGGGCGATGCCCGCTTCCAGCTCTTCAACGCGCGGACCCAGAATAAAATACTGGCTTTCATAAATTTCTTCGGTAACCGCCAGGCATTCCTCGCGGATGGAGCGGTACTGGGCTTTCAGATCAAGCAGGGGAACCATCATGGATCGATTTTCCTTTCAATATAGAAAATTTTATTTATCGCGAACCGCCGTGCCGACGTAAGTTGTATGGATTTCGGAAAAAACCGGCGCGAGAATGCTCTGATAATCATATGAAATACTGATATCCTTTAAGCCGGTCACCCGGTCGCCGTGAAGCCGGCGAGCCTCATTCCAAAGCAGGGCCTCGCCCTCCTCGCCCTCGGTAAGGATGCCCAGAATGCAGCGCGAATAGCCTTGCGCCATAACCATTCCCAGCACATCATAATCTTTGGAGTCATAACGGGTGATGGTCTGCGACATATTTCCATAAGTCCGGCTGCTGCGCTTCATGTATTCGAAATAGCCGGCGCAACCGGATGCCGCCAAAAGCATCCATGCCATCACAACGGCGCCAAACCCTTTAATTACGTTCTTCCGCATTTCAATGCCCTCCTGTCAATGTCTTAAAAGTGGCTTTTTATTTTTTTCAGTCCGATTATACCCTTTACCCCGCCTCCCTTGTTCCTGCTGGGACGGCGCAATGGGCGCGCAGCACGTATGCATGGCATGGTATCCCAGGAGACGACGGAGATCGCGTTTGAGGGGAATACCGGCCCCTAAGGACATCCGATCCGGCAGTTCAATAATGGTTTCCGTTTTTTCCGGGATAACAATATGGAGATATCCCCTGCATTTTCCGGGATAGACGGCCAGAACATCATGGATTTTTTCCATGGTGGCCGCATCCGTCCGGGAAGCGTCAATGGTCAGATGGATGCTGGCGGTCCAGGTTTCTTCGGCTTTTTCAACCGGGACTATGCTGTCTGCGATGAGTTTTACCGATTTTTCATTTTTTTCCACTTTGCCCAGGACAATCACCGGACGGTCCTCGGTGAGCAGATCCTGGGCTTCCGTGAAAATCGATGAGAACACCGTAATTTCTATCGAACCATGCATATCTTCCAGTTCCACGAAAGCCATGAGATCGCCTTTTTTAGTGGTGATCCGCTTGACGTTTCGAATCATTCCGCCGATCCGTACCATGGCGCCGTCTTTTATGCCGTCATCGTTTAAGCCGATGGTGTCTGTATTGGTGAATTTCGAGAACAGGTCCTGATACTGATCCAAGGGATGGCCCGTGATGTAAAATCCGAGGGCTTCTTTTTCACCGGTCAGCTTCTGCTTTTCATCCCATTCCTCCATATCGGGCAGGGCCGGCGCGTTGATGGGGGTCTGGGCAGGACCGCCGAACAACTGCATCTGCGGATCAGCCGCCTCTTTCTGCAATCGGTGGCCGTAATCCATGGCATCTTCCACGGCAGCCATCATCTGGGAGCGTTTATGGCCCATGGCATCAAAGGCGCCGCACAAAATCAGGCTTTCAATCACCCGTTTATTGACTTTTCGGGGGTCCACCCGCTGGCAGAAATCAAAGAGCGACTGGAATTTTCCCTGTTTTCGGATCTCCACAATATTGTCAATGGCCCCTTCCCCCACGTTTTTTACCGCGGCCAGCCCGAACCGGATATGTTCGCCGCTGACGGAAAACCCCTTTTCGCTTTCATTGACATCCGGCGGCAGCACCGTAATGTTCTGACCGCGGCATTCGGCGATGTATTTAACCACGCTGTCGGTTTTGTCCATGATGCTGGAAAGAAGGGCCGCCGTGAATTCAATGGGAAAATGGGCTTTCAGATAGGCGGTCTGAAAGGCGATCATGGCATAGGCCGCGCTGTGCGACTTATTGAACCCATACCCTCCGAAGGTTTCCATTAAATCAAAAATATAATTGGACTTGTCTTCGGGGATATTGTTTTTGACCGCGCCCTTTACAAAAAATTCCCGGTGCTCGGCCATCTTATCCGCCTGTTTTTTCCCCATGGCCTTTCGCAATTCATCGGCTTTGCCCATGGTATAATCCGCCAGCGCGTTGGCGATGCGGATTACCTGTTCCTGGTAGAGGATCACCCCGTAGGTCTGGTTCAATATGGGCGCCAGTTGCGGTACCGGGTAGACCACTTCTTTTCTGCCGTGCTTGCATTCCACATAATCTTCGACCATGCCGCTTCCCATGGGTCCCGGCCGGTACAGGGCGATCATGGCGGTCAGCTCGGCAAAATTCGCCGGCTTGAGGCGCCGGGCCAGCTCCTTCATGCCGCTGCTTTCCAGCTGGAACACCCCGGAAGTGTCCCCGGCGGTGATCAGCTCATAGGTTTTCGCATCGGTTAAATCCAGATTGTCGATATCCGGCGGCGTTTTACCCTGGGCCGCGATCATGACCAGCGCATCGGCGATGATACTCAGGTTCCGCAGCCCCAGAAAATCAAATTTCACCAACCCGACGGCATCCACCTGGTTCATATCAAACTGGGTCAGCACCTCGCCACGCTTGCCCCGATACAGCGGAAGGTGTTCCACCAGTGGCCGGTCACCGATCACCACGCCGGCCGCGTGGGTGGACGCGTGACGGCTGAGCCCTTCCAGTACGCGCGAAATTTCAATGAGTTCCTTGATCTGCGAACTTTCTTCCACCTTTTCCCTGAGCCGGGGTTCTTTGGCCAGGGCCTGGTCAAGGCGGATGTTGAGATCATCAGGCACCAGCTTGGCAATGGCGTTGATCTCGCTTAAAGGGATATCCATGGCCCGGCCGACGTCCCGGATCACGGCCCGGGCCTTCATGGTCCCGAATGTGGTGATCTGAGCCACGTATTCGCTTCCGCCATACCGGTCCACCACATAGCGGAACACCTCTTCCCTGCCGTTGGGACAGAAATCCACGTCAATATCGGGCATGCTCTTGCGCTCGGGATTTAAAAACCGCTCAAACAGCAATCCATGCTCGATGGGGTCGATATCCGTGATGCCCAAAGCAAACGCCACCAGGCTGCCCGCCGCCGATCCCCGGCCCGGGCCCACAGGAATTTTTTTCTGTTTGGCAAACGCGATAAAATCGGAAACAATTAAAAAATAGCCGGCAAAGCCCATGGATACGATTACGGATATCTCATAATCCAAACGGTCACGATAAACGGCTACATCGGTATCCGGATGCTTTTCGATGATCCGCCCCAGTCTTTTCTCAAAACCGGTCCTTGTCCTCTCGGTAAACAGATCGGCCTCGGATTTAGCCGAATCAACGACAAAATGAGGAAAATGAAAAACATTTTTTTCAAATGCGACATTACAGCGATCGGCAATCACACGGGTATTTGCCACAGCCTCGGGATAAGCCTCAAAAGCGGCCGTCATTTCCGCCGGAGACTTGAAATATAGCTGATCGGTTCTGAAGCGAAAACGGTCCGCGTCCTTCATGGTTTTGCCCGTCTGAACGCACAGCAGTACCTCATGGGCCCGGACATGGGACTTATCCAGATAATGACAATCATTGGTGGCCACCAGGGGGATGGACAGGCGGCGGCTCATCTCCAGAAGACCTGCATTGATAATGGACTGGTCGGGAATACCGTTTTGCTGGGCTTCAAGAAAAAAATTATTTTCCCCGAAAACTTCCTGGTAAAAACGGGCCGCCTCATCAGCCTGTTCCACGCGACCGGCCCGCAGCAACTGGGGGATCTCCCCCTTGAGACAGGCGGACATACCGATCAGTCCCCGGCTGTATTCCCGCAGGAGATGTTTATCAATTCTGGGCTTGTAATAAAAGCCGTCCAGATAGGCCGCTGTTGCCAGCCTGCATAAATTACGGTACCCCTCCTGGGTTTCAGCCAGCAGCACCAGATGAGTGAGCCCGGCATGATCCTTCGGGGTTCGGTCGGCCATGGTGCGGGGCGCCACATAGCATTCACACCCGATAATGGGTTTAATGCCGGCTTTGCAGGCTTTATGGTAAAAACCGGCCGCGCAGTGCATGGTGCCGTGATCCGTCACGGCCACGGCCGTCATGTTGAGTTCTTTGACCCGGGCCAGCAGCGGGTCAATCCGGATGGCGCCGTCGAGCAGGCTGTATTCGGTGTGAACATGCAGATGAACGAATTTTTCTATTGTTTGAGACATCGCCTTTCCCGTTATTTCCGCCTAATCCAGCCTGTAGTTGGGCGCTTCCTTGGTAATGATCACGTCATGGGCATGACTCTCCCTCAGGCCCGCCGCGCTGATTTTGACAAACCGGGCTTTTTCACGCAATTCCTCGATGGTGCGGCATCCCACGTATCCCATGCCCGCCTTGAGGCCCCCCACCATCTGAAACACATTTTCCGTAATGGTGCCCCGGTACGGCACGCGGCCCACAATGCCCTCGGGAACCAGTTTGTCGCCGTCGGTTTCATCCCCCTGATAATAACGGTCCTTGCTTCCCTGCTGCATGGCCTCAATGGAGCCCATACCGCGATAGGCCTTGTAGCTGCGGCCCTGAAAAATAATCTTTTCCCCCGGGCTTTCCTCCGTGCCGGCAAACAGGCCGCCGATCATGACGGAATGCGCTCCGGCGCCGATGGCCTTGGTGATATCCCCGGAAAACTTGATGCCGCCGTCGGCAATCAGCGGAACGCCGGTTTTATTGGTAATGGAGCGGCAATTGATGATGGCGGACAGTTGGGGCACACCGATTCCCGCGATAACGCGGGTGGTGCAGATGGATCCCGGTCCGATGCCGATTTTCACGCCGTCAACACCCGCGTTGATGAGTTCTTCTGCGCCCCTGGCCGTGGCCACGTTGCCCGCAATTACATCGATATCCTTAAACATGTCCTTAAGACGTCTGACGGCTTTGATAACATTGGCCGAATGCCCGTGCGACGTATCGATGAGAAGCACGTCAACACCCGCTTTGACCAGAGCGTCCGCGCGTCCGTCCATGTCCGATCCCACGCCGACGGCGGCCCCGACCCGCAGGCGGCCCAGACCGTCCTTGCATGCCTTGGGGAATTTTTTTATTTTTTCAATATCCTTGATGGTGATCATGCCGGTCAGCCTGCCCTGGCTGTTGACCACCAGAAGCTTTTCAATACGGTGTTTATGCAGCAGCTTTTTGGATTCCTCCAGATCGATCCCTTCGGAAACGGTCACCAAATTTTCCTTGGTCATCACTTCGGAAACCTTTTTATCAAGGTCTGTTTCAAACCGAAGATCCCGGTTGGTGACGATACCCACCAGCTTATCCCCCCGGGTTACCGGAACACCGGAAATATGATACTGTTCCATCTTTTGCAGCACCTCCCGAATGGGTACATCGGGCGCCGTTGTGATGGGATTGATGATCATCCCGCTTTCGGACTTTTTCACCCGCTCCACTTCCCGGGCCTGATCCTGGATGCTTAGATTTCGATGGATAAAGCCCATCCCTCCTTCACGTGCCATGCTGATGGCCGTCAGGGCCTCGGTGACCGTATCCATTGCAGCGCTGACCAGCGGAATATTAAGGTTTATATTTCGCGTCAACCGCGTACTGGTATCGACTTCTCCGGGCAATACATCCGAATAACCCGGCAATATCAGCACATCATCAAATGAGTAGACTTCTTCGGGTGGTGATTTAATCATGTTGCCTCCGTCTTTTTTTCAATAGCAGCGTAATTTATAGCAATTAAAACTTTGTATTTTCGCAAAAAAACCCTTTACAGGCGTATCCGGCTTGACAAGGCTGATGACAATATCATAAAACTGCCGACAACAACAGACACGATTGTCATTTAGATAAAACATATGCCGTTTTACATGGTTTTTACAGGCAGGAATCCGTTTCATGCTGATACATATCAACCCGAAAAACCCGCAGCCGCGACTGATCGCCCAGGCGGTCGGCATCCTTAAGGACGGCGGCGTCATCGCCTATCCCACGGATACATTTTATGGTATCGGCTGCGATATTTTAAACAAAAAGGCGATTGAACGAATTTACCGCCTGAAACAAAGGGATAAAAATTCACCTTTCAGTTTCATCTGCGCCGATCTGACCAACATCAGTCAATACGCCAAGGTCTCCAATTACGCCTATAAGACCATGAAACGCCTGCTGCCCGGCCCGTATACGTTTATTCTCGAAGGTTCGAAGATGGTCCCCAAGATCATGCTTACCAAACGGAAAACCGCCGGGATCCGGGTTCCGGCCCATGAAATCTGCATCAAACTCGTGGAAGGGCTCGACAATCCAATCATTTCCACCAGCGCCGGCATGAGCGACGGCGAAATTTTCCATGACGCGTCGCTCATTCAGGACCATTACGGCGCGCTTATCGACATGGTCATCGACGGCGGCCCGGTCCACGGGGAACCCTCCAGCGTCATCTCCCTGATCAATGACATGCCGGAAGTAATTCGAAAAGGCATGGGCGATATCAGCCTTTTTGAATAAAAGGGTCCCGGTCTTTGCCTTATTGCTTTTATCGTCTTACTCCGGCAAATAGATATATCCGCCGGTTATGGGCGATGCGCCTCCCCGGCTTCCCAATATCGTCCGAATCTCAGACACGGCCTCTTCCATCAGGTAGCGAAGGATCGGCAGCTTTTTTTCAGGCGGATAGACCGTGTCGATGGCGCCCTTGATCCCGCTTTCCCGGCCGGCCCATTCAATGGCGTCTTCCAGGTTGCCGAGGCGATCCACAAGCCCTAAAGCCAGTGCCGTCTCTCCGGTAAAAATGCGGCCGTCGGCAATCTGCCGGATTTCATCAACCGCCATGCCCCGGCCTTCGGCCACGTGCTCGATAAACTGGTTGTGCACCCCGTCTGAAAAGTTCTGGAGCAATGCTTTTTCTTCCGGCGTCATCTCCCTGACCGGTGACGCGATGTCCTTGTATTGGCCGCTCTTGATCACCACCGGATAAAGACCGATTTTTTCAAAAAGCTTCTCAAAATTCGTATATCCCAGGATCACGCCGATACTGCCGGTGATGGTGCCCGGATTGGCGATGATCCCGGTCGCGGCCGCGGCGATATAATAGCCGCCGGAAGTCGCGATGGTGCCCATGGATGCAATAACCGGCTTGACGGCGGCCGCCTTGCGGATCTCCTGAAAAATTTCCTGGGAAGGGGCCACGGCCCCGCCCGGCGAATCGATCCTGACGACAATGGCTTTGACCGCATCATTTTTCGCAAATGTCTTTATCTGATCGATATAATCCCTGGCATCAATGATCATGGCACTGACTTCCACCACGCCGACCTTTTCACCAAAGGATAGTTTCGACAAGCGGGAGCCGACCATGGACAGCATCCCCGTAATAATTGTGGTGGCCGACACGATGGCCGTGAAAACAAGGATAAAATAGAGATAAGGATGTCTTCTGGAAAACATGGAATCCCTCTTGCCGTTATGGTGTGATGACACGTCAGCATACCGCATCACAAAACAGATATAGGGATGACACGCACTCTGATATTTCCGTTGCGCAGCGCCACCCCTATATCATATCTGCTGATGCCCCCTTTGTTTCGCGGCTCCGGCCTGTTAACGAAAACCACCGGGGGATTTTTCCTTTTATTCCGGCTTGTCCTCCCGGACATCCTCTTCCGCATCCCCGGCATCATCCGCTAAAGCCTGCTCAGCGGATGTTTCCGATTCCTCCGGCGCCATGACATCAATCACATTAACCGGCGTTGCATCTTCCGCAGCGGCTGCTTCCGCCTGGGCCGCCAATCCGTTCTTTTTGGCCTGTGCATTGAATTTCTCCTGGAGGTTTTCCTTCAGGATTTCACCCAGGCTGGAAGGCGCGGCCTTCATGTTGGAGACATATTCCTCGATGATGGATTGTTCATCATCCATTTCCAATCGCTTGATGGAGAGCCCGATACGCCGTTCATCCGTATTGATGTGCATAACACGTGCGGTCAATGTATCGCCGACATTATAAAGGCCGACCGGCGTCTTGACCTTTTCCTTGCTGATCTCGGAAACATGCACCAACCCTTCGATCCCTTCCTCCAACTCGACGAAAATGCCGAAATCGGTCACGTTGGTGATGGTTCCGGAAATCTCGGAACCCACGGGATAGCGATGGGAAACCGTTTTCCAGGGGTCCTCGGCCAACTGCTTGATACCCAGGGAAAACCGCTCGTTGGCCTTGTCGATGTCGAGCACTTTGGCCTGGATCATGTCTCCTTTTTTATAGAGCTCGGAAGGATGCTTGATCCGCCTGGTCCATGAAATATCGGAAATATGGACCAGGCCGTCAATATCGTCATCAATGCCGATAAAAATTCCGAAATCGGTGATATTCTTGATCTTGCCCTCAATGGTGGAGCCGATGGGATATTTCTCACTGATCATCTCCCAGGGATTCGGCAGGGTCTGCTTCATGCCCAGAGAAATCCGCCGGCTTTCCGGCCGGATATCCAAAACAATGGCATCAACCATTTCGCCCACGCTGACCACCTTGGAGGGATGGCGGACTTTCCGGGTCCATGACATTTCAGACACATGGATCAATCCTTCGATGCCCTCTTCCACCTCGACGAACGCGCCGTAATCGGTCAGACTGACCACGCGTCCCGTTACCCGCGTGCCCACCGGGTATGTTTCCTTTGCAACGGACCACGGGTCCGCCACAAGCTGCTTCATCCCCAGAGAAACCCGTTCGTTGGTCTCATCAAAGGAGAGAACCTTGACGGTGATGGTATCACCAATGGCATACATCTCGGAAGGATGCTTGACCCTTCCCCATGATATGTCGGTGATGTGCAAAAGACCGTCCACACCCCCCAGATCGACGAAAATACCATATTCCGTGATATTTTTCACCACCCCTTCCATCACCTTGCCTTCTTCGATGGCTGCCAGGGTGGTAGACCGTTTGGACTCTCTTTCCAATTCCAGGATCGCCCGTCGAGACAAGACGATATTATTCCGTTTTCTATTGAATTTCAATATTTTGAAATCAAAGGTCTTGCCGACCATTTCATCCAGATTCCGGATGGGCCGCAAATCCGCCTGGGATCCGGGCAGAAATGCCTGAACCCCGACATCAACTGAAAATCCGCCCTTGACCCGGTTGCTGATCTCGCCCTTGATGGTGGTGTCGGCTTCGAAAACATCTTTGATCGCATCCCACACCTTGACCTTGGCGGCCTTTTCCTTGGACAGGAAAACGCGTTCCTCTTCCTCGTCCCAGCACTCCACCATGACCTCTACCTGGTCATTAAGGCTGACATTGACCTTGCCGTTTTCATCGAGGAATTCATGAATGGGAATCTGGCCTTCGGATTTATACCCGACGTCCACCAGCACAAAGTCCCTGTCCACCGAAATGATCGTGCCGGTGACCACCTCGCCCTCTTCAAACTGCTTGAGGCTCTCATCATACCATGCCATCATTTCTTCCATGGTCTGCTCCGCGCCTCCGCCCGGAGATGTTGCCAGCGGATTTTCCTCCATGGCCTCATCTTCACCGTTTTGCGCCGCGAAATTGACTTCCGCTTCTGTTTCCAACTGCCTGTCTTGCGTTTTGTCCATCATGTTGTCCATTTAAAAAATCTCCCTTCAGCCGAATTTTATACGCCCCGGGCGTTTGCCCGAGGACAGTATAACCATGAGCGTATAACAGGCCTTTTAGGGAAACTCAACATATAAATTGACCGCACCCGAAAAAATCATTTCTTATTTCAATATCGATGGTCCGGAAAAAGTCGGATTGTGAGCAAGGTCGTGGATTTCGGGGAAAGAAGCGATTTTCGTGGATGCGTTAAGAATTGCAAACTGTTTGAGGAGCCTGCGACGAGTTTTTGCCATTCAGCATCCATGGAAATCGCGCCCCGAAAGACTCTCGTAGCGAATGATTCGACTTTTTCCGGACCATCAATATCACAAGATCGCCGGATGTCCGAAACGATCGGCGATATGGGCCATCATCGCCGCGACCACGTCTTTTGCCGGCTGTCGGGTTGAATCAATGATGACGGCGTCTTCGGCGGGCTTAAGGGGGGCGGCCGCGCGGGTGGCGTCGTTGCGGTCCCGGGTCTCCATGTCGGCTTCCACATCGGCCAGATCCTGGGGCGAAATGGCCGCCAGCTCCCTGTACCGGCGCAAGGCCCGGGCTTTTAAATCCGCGGTCAGAAAAAACTTGACGTCCGCGGCCGGGAACACCACGGTTCCCATGTCGCGGCCTTCAAATACCGCGCCTTTTTCCGCGCCGAGCTTCCGCTGAATATCTAAAAGCGCCCGGCGCACCACGGGCCGGGCCGAAACGGCTGAGGCCCGCATGGACATGTCCGGAGTCCGGATGAGATCGGTAATATCGGCATCGCCGGAAAACAGGCGCGTGCCCCGGTCATCGCGAATAAATCGCAAGTCGATAGAGCAAATCGTCGACTACAAGACCGATCCCGGAAACGGCTACACCAAGACCCTGCTCTGCTTTGTCCAGCTGTTCATCGTCAGCAACCGCACGGAT
>QZJS01000120.1 GCA_003597945.1 Desulfobacteraceae bacterium
AGGAAGATGCGGCGGCGTTCGCTGAGGCGGCCGCCAAAAACAAGGACGCGGCATTTTATTACGGCCAGGTCAAAACCGCCGAATTCTTCATCAACTACCAGTTGCCCGTCACCCTGGGCAGAATCGACGCCATTGCCGAAACCAACGGCGCGGCAGTGGAAATCCCGGAGATTTCCTTCGGGGGATAACCGCCGGGAAATTTCTTTCAATCATTTAAAACGGGGCGTCAGTGTACGCCCCGTTTTTCTTTTCAGCCGGACAAACGACCCATTTCATGCATTCACAATCAAAGGATAGTCGAAAGAATTGCTGATAGATGATAAGTTGAGGGGGCTGGATCTTTCCATTTGTGCGTCGATCAACTTGCGGGCCACGTCTCTTGCTATCTCCAGAGCTTCGGTTGCCGTCCGGCCCTGTGCCACCAACCCCTGGATATCGTCCGAGGTCGCCAAATAAACTCCTTCGGGCAATTTCTCTATATGGATTCGGAATCACCTGGGATAACAATTCAGATTGATTTAATTTTCCGTTATGCTACACTTTAACGGACTTGCGGAAAATCGGATGATCCGCTTCGTGATCAACCATAAATGGTCCATCACCGTCATGTTGAGCATACGGAAAATCAGCGCCGCCGGTCTTGCCTACCGTCATTACGCACGGTACCGGCAGATTCTCGCCGTTGTTTTCGCCTATGGCTTAGACGACATGTTCGGGTCATTCAAGGTCGATAAATCCATCTCCGCCTGCATCAACGCGGTTTCCCGGAAACGCAGAAACCTGGCGGCGACCCTGTCGGGGCCGCAGCGGTTCCGCATGGCCCTGGCGGAACTGGGACCGACCTTTATCAAGCTGGGCCAGGCCCTGTCCATGCGGCCGGATTTCATCGCCATGGAATACGTGGATGAACTGTCCCGGCTCCAGGATGACGTGCCGCCCTGCCCCTTTGAAGACATCAAAGGCATCATCGAATCCGAATTCAACCAATCCCTTTCAAATCTTTTCGACGATTTTGAAAAAACGCCCATCGCATCCGCATCCATCGGCCAGGTGCACCATGCCCGCCTTAATAACGGCGTCGAAATCGCCGTCAAGATTCAGCGGCCCGGCCTGGAAAGAATCATCGCCATTGATATCGGCATCATGTATCACCTGGCCGTCCTGATGGAGCGAAATGTTGAAGAAATCGCCTTTATCCGGCCGATAATGATCGTCGAGGAATTTGCCCGGACCATTGCCCGGGAGCTGGATTACACCCTTGAAGCCGATCACATGGAGCGGTTTGCAACCAATTTTAAAAACGACCCCACCATCCATATCCCCAAAGTCTTCCGGGAGCTGACCACCCGGCGGGTCCTGACCATGGAATATGTCCGCGGCATCAAGGCATCCGACGTTGCCGCCATGGACAACACCGGCATGGACCGGCAGGAGGTCACCCGCAACGGCGCCAATATCGTGTTAAAGCAGATTTTTGAACACGGATTTTTCCATTCCGATCCCCATTCGGGCAATATTTTCATTCTGCCGGACCATGTGATCGCCATGCTCGATTTCGGCCAGGTGGGCACGGTGGACCAGCAATCCCGGGAAGATTTCGTGGATCTCATCGACTCCGTGGTGCTCCGAAACGCCCAGAAGGCCACCCGCCAGCTTTTGCGCATATCCTCCTGGGAAAAAAAACCGGATATCCGCCTGTTGGAGCGGGAAGTATCGGATTTCATCGGCAGCCACCTGCACACCACCCTCAAGGATCTCAATATCAGCGCCCTGGTGCAGGATCTGCTGCACATGGTGACCCGGCACCGCCTGAGAATCCCGCCCGACATCTTTCTGATGATGAAAGCCCTGGCCACCATCGAAGGAATCGCCCGCCGGCTCGACCCGGATTTCGACATGATCCAGCAGTCGGCCCCCTTTATCCAGCGGATCAAGCTGGAACGCCTGAAACCCCACCGGATCGCCGATGACCTGCTCACCCTCTCCCAGGAAACGGCCCGTTTTATCCGGCAGTTTCCAAACGACCTGATGGAACTCACGCGCCTGATCCGGGAGCGCGATCTTACCTTGAAAATTGATGAAACCAGCCTGGAAAAGCTCCAGCGAAACCACAACCGGATCGGCAGCCGGGTCAGCCTGGCCATTCTCACCGCGGGCCTGCTTATTGCCTCGGCCCTTCTCATTACGGCATCTGTTTCATCCCCATCCGCCGGCATTTCCTTTCTCGGGTGGACCGGCATGACCGCCGCGGCCCTTGCCGGACTCGGGCTTCTGGCATCGATCTTCCGCGGCCGGCGTTAAATTTATATCCCATCGAAATCTCAATAAAAATCATTTCCGCATACCAACAACCGGAAAATATCGGTCTGTAAGCAAATTTGCGCTTGTTGCCGAGAAAGCCGGGACGGTTGATCCGCGTTAAGAATTTCTCACTGTCTGAGGGCGCCGCCCGAGTTTGAGAAATTCAGCGGGTCAACCGGCCCGGCCGGCAACAGGCGCATTGAGCGAACAGACCGATATTTTCCGGTCCGACCATCTTGCGTCCTGAACAGGTAATGGATCTTTTGTCCTCCGTGATATTTTTTAGCCGCTGACACGATTTCACACTTGACAATATATTGTATTCTTAATATAAGCGTCTACTAAATATATGATTTTCATTTCCAGCCAAAGGCCCGCGTAATTTCATGAAAGATACGGAAAATCAGCCCGTTAAACTCAAAGGTGTCGGCGACAGCCTTCATGTCGCCATAGATCCGACCCAGTCCATTGACACGCTGCGGCAGTCCCTTTCCCGGACATTCGAACGCCTCAAGCATCTGGCCATCAACGCAAAAGTCATCATTGACCCGGGAGAGGACGCGGATTGCGACGGGCTCATCGATGAACTGGGGCAATTTTTAAAGGACACCTTCGCTGTGGGCATGGTCTCCAAACCCCAGCCCAGAAAACGCAGCGATAACCAGGAACGGATCCGGGAACAAGACATCGGCAACGAATGGCACCACTACCGGAGCGAAGCGCTGATCATTGCCGGCCGTGTCCGGTCCGGTCTCAATATCCGCGCTAAAAATCATCTCGTGATCCTCGGGGACTTAAACCCGGGCGCCGAGGTGTATGCCGGCGGCGACATCCTGGTGATGGGCAGCCTCCTTGGCAAAGCCGCCGCCGGACAGCCCGACAATGAGACCGCCATTGTCATGGCCCTTGAATTCAAGCCCACCCAGATCCAGATCGGGGGACTTGTGGCGGCAGGGATTACCGAATCCGGCGCCAGCAGACCTGAATTCGCCTATGTTGAAAACAATGAGATCGTGGTGGATGATTACGTCAAGGGCAATCCGTTCCGGCAACTGGGCTGGCCGGAGGTACGTTAATAAAAAAACCAATCAACCTTTTTGTGATGAGGTGAAGCGTGGACGGCAAAGTAATCGTCGTAACATCCGGTAAAGGGGGCGTCGGCAAAACCACGGTTACCGCGGCCATCGGGGCCGCTATGGCCATGCAGGGCAAACGCGTGGCCGTGGTGGACATGGATATCGGTTTGAGGAACCTTGATGTGGTCATGGGCCTTGAGAACCGCATCGTGTTTAACATCGTCGATGTGATCCAGGGAAAATGCAAGATCAAGCAGGCGGCCGTCAAGGACCGGCGCATCGACAATCTTTTCCTGATCCCGGCGTCCCAGAGCCATGAAAAAAACGTCATCCGACCGGAAAACATGATCTGGCTGGCCGGCAAGCTGAGAAAGGAATTCGACTTTACCTTCCTGGACTGTCCCGCGGGCATCGAGCAGGGATTTAAAAATTCCATTGCCGCAGCCGACGAAGCCATCGTGGTCTGCACCCCGGAAGTCTCATCGGTCAGGGACGCGGACAGGGTCATCGGACTGCTTTATGCCCGATCCATCAAGCCCCGGCTGATCATCAACCGGATTGTTCCCAAAATGGTGGAAAACGGCGACATGTTGAGTCATGAAGACGTTCTCGACGTACTGTCCGTCGATCTTTTAGGTCTGGTAGTCATGGATGACAAGGTAGTGGTTTCCACCAACACCGGGACGCCCCTGGTTATGCAGAAAGATTCCGCCGCCGGCAGCGCGTTCCAGCGCATCGGTCTGCGCCTTGACGGCCACCCCGACCTTCCCATTGAAAATCCCATGGGTCAAAAGGGCTTCTGGAAAAAACTCGGCGCCAAATTCAGTAGAAAAAATTAAGGATCAGCCATGACATTCAACGCCATTCTAAAAAAACTGTTCAACAAGACCGATACCAAGGATGTGGCCAAAAAACGGCTGAAATTCGCCTTGATCTACGATAAGCTCGAGGTCTCCGATGATCTGCTCAAAAACCTGCAGCAGGACCTGGTGGAAGTGATCTCGCGGTATTTTGAAATCGACAGGGATGCCATCAATCTCGATATCCGGCGTTCCGAGGACAGTTCGGCCCTGGTATTCAACACGCCCATCGTATCGGCAAGACACTGCCGTGAAAGCACGGCTTAAAAAAACTCGGACCTGATGCATTCATGCAAATCTTTGCCGATGGCAAGGCCCAGATCGATAAACCGGGGGCCGTATATCTTTCCCGTAGGAGACCGGAAGGTATGGCGGATCCGATCCAGAAAAGCCATGCCTTTCGGATATAGCGCCATGAAACGGGTCAGCGGCACATCGGCATAAGAGAGCATCTCCCAGACCGTGTGGGTGAAATTTTCCGGTCCCATGCGGAACTTGTCCGCGTCATACAAACAGTCCGAAAGCAGCGCCCCGGCTTCCGACCGGCATTCGGCAACGGTTTTAAAAGCCTCGTGATTGCCGATGGCCACGCAGATATCGGCGACATCCGCCCCGTCAAAACCATAGTCTTCAAGTACCGGGCCGGCGTAAAGCGCCCCCTGGGCCGCGTGGTCTGCATGTTTTCGCCGGATATCGTGAAGCAGGCCGGCGCAATGGGCCATC
This sequence comes from Desulfobacteraceae bacterium, assembly GCA_003597945.1. GTDB lineage: Bacteria > Desulfobacterota > Desulfobacteria > Desulfobacterales > Desulfosalsimonadaceae > SURF-33. The sequence continues at coordinate 4,961 of QZJS01000120.1, forward strand.
CGCACCCGATGGGCCAGATCCGGCCCTTCCACTTCCCTTCCATGCATTTCAACGGCCACAAGGGTCCCCGCGTCCAGAGCAACTTTTATGGAATGGGCCATGCCGTGGCCGAAATCATTCTCGATGTTTTCCGCTACATGCCGGCGAAGCCGCCCGATGACCGGATCCGTCATAAACAGATCCAGGGAATAATCCACCTGATCCATGTAATCCGCGTAAAACGTCACCGGCGGATAACAAGATGCGATTTCTACGGCCAGGATGCGAATACGGGTATAAACGGAATTCATATCGGCTCCTGTTCAGGCGGCGACCGGCGAGAGGGAAAACAATTCGGCGGCATTGATCCCAAGAATTCTGGCCTTTTCATCCGCCGACAGGCCGGCCCGGTCCATCTCCGTAAAATAGCGCTCCGGTTTGATCAGCGGGTAATCGGTGCCCATCAGGATTTTATCCGGCCCCATGATGTCTATGGCGATCCGGTATATTTTCGGGTCATAAAGAAACGGGGACGCAGCCGTATCATAATAGACATTTTTTAAAACATCAGCGGCCTCTTTTTTCAGCAGGTGATAAAAAAACAAGCCTCCGCCCCAGTGGGCCAGGATCAGCTTGTTTTCCGGAAACGCGGATGCCAGCCCGTAGATTTCTCCTGGAGTCACGGGCGTCTTTCCAGGATAAAAATGCCCCACGGGTTCGTTGGTATGGATCATGATCGGCGCGTTGGCTGCTCTGCAGGAGGCCATCACCGGCTCCAGCAGCGCGATGGCCTCCCGGCCGAGACCTGATGCGTAAAACGCCAGTTCACCGGCCCCGGCACATCCTGCGGCCAGACATCTTGTTATCTCTTCCGCGGCCCCTTCCGCGGCCATGTCCACGCAGCAGAGGGGAATGAGCCGTTTCGGATACCGAGTGGCCGCGTCCATGATATAATCGTTGTGCATCCGCCAAAGGCCCGGCTGTCTCCAGGGGAATCCGAAGGTAACCGCCATATCCACGCCGGCTTCGTCCATGGCCGCAATCAATGATTCCGCATCGACCATCCGGGACTTGGGAGATTCGTAAAGCAGGCGGAAAGCATCTTCTTTTTCAAAAAAACCGGCACGGTCATGGCACATTTTTTTGGGAAAGATATGGGTATGGACATCTATAATCATTGATTTCTCCATCGCATGGACTTCATCGGCCGACTCCGCGGATTATCACCAGCGGGACCGATATATTAACACCCGAAATTGATGTTGACGTTTACGATAATTTTGCATTATAGTATCAATTATATTGATTTGTAAAGCATGCCCGGACAAAAAGAACGGATTCCGAGTTTCCCATTCCCGATATGGGGGAGGCTAAAACGCGATGATTCCTTTTCGGATAGAAAGGGAAAATCAAAACGGTGTGATGAAGGATCCCCAATGAACTGGAAGTCTTTGTTGACCCATTTTGAGGAGCCCGGTCCTGACAATACACGGCAGACGCTGGAATTCGCATACGACCGCGGACGGGAACTCGGCATCAACGAGGTGGTGGTGGCATCCTCTTCCGGAGAAACCGCCTATCGCGTTCTGGAAGTGTTTAAAGGATTCAAGGTCGTGGCCGTCACCTACCACTGCGGTTTTCACGAACCTTTCCAGAACAGCATTACCGACGACGTGCGAAGAGACCTGGAAGAAGAAGGCGTTCGCGTGGTCCAGGCCACCCATGCCCTTTCGGGACTGGAGCGGTCCTTTGCCAAAAAACACAGCGGAATATATCCCGTGCTGATCGTGGCCGACACCCTGCGGCTATTCGGTCAGGGAACCAAGGTCGCCGTGGAAGTCGCCATCATGGCCGCGGACGCCGGCGCCCTTTCGGGAAACGACATCATCGCCATCGGCGGATCAGGCCGGGGCGCGGACACGGCTCTGATCATCAAACCCGCCAATCAGTCCCGTCTTTTTGATCTCAAAATCCGGGAAACCATCTGCAAGCCCAGAAATTTCTGAAAAACCGGGAATTCAGCAACATAGCATATACTGCCGGTTTGGACACGGCTCCTAACCGGCAGTATGTGCCTGCCATCACAAACCCGTACAGATGATCCCTGTCAGAATAATCCTCAAATTTTTCAGGTAACCCTGCCTCACGCTCTCCTTGCGTCAATGATTTCCGGCGCTTCCACCGGGGTTCATCGGCCGACCTTCCGGACCGCCGAAGCCGCCCCGCCAATGGCGCCCCGCTTCATCAATTTTCGGTCTAATTTCCTGCCACCGGCTTCATTCTTACGCACCATGGATTTGAGGTAACCGATATTGTTGGCGATGGCCTCGGCGTAAAGGTCGCGGTCGATGTCCCAGCGAACCTTGAAATGATGTTTCATATTAATTGATATATTATCCATCTCCAGCGTCAGCCGTTTGCGAGCCACGTTTTTGTAAAATCCTTCCGTCTTTTCAATGAGCTCTTCCTCGGAATCAAATCCCGGGAGGCCGGCTTCCTCAAACTCCTTAAAGAGCAGGGCAAGTTTTTCAAGATATTTGCGGTCCGCGATCTGGCTCAGCAAATCCGCCGAACCTACGATCATTCCCAGGGTTTTAATTTCATCGGATCGAAACGCGATATCGGCAAGGGGCATACGGATGTTGGTGCATTTGATAAGCTGCTCGCAATCATCCATCTGCTCGTGCGGATAGCCTTTTTCGTCCATATTCTTCCGCATGAAGGCCACGCTCCGCTTTTCATGACCGATGGTATATTTAGCGCCGGTGCCCTTGCGATCCCTGGACTTCTGAATCAGGCCGGCATCGTGATAGAGAGCCGCCAGAAGTCCGGTCAGGATATTATCCGGCGCAAAACCCATTCCTCCCGCAACACACCCATGAATCAGGCGGGCCGTTCCCAGAGTCACCATGATGGTGTGTTCCAGATTGTGGTAGCGGGTATTAGACGCCCGATAGCCGGGATAATCGCCCTTAAACAGGTTGAGTATATCGTTATAAGCGGAAATAAAACGATCCCTCTGGCCGTCAGCGCCGAGAAGAGCAAGGATATGAAGGATCTCGGTTAAAACAGCCTGCGGGTCCTGGGAATCCAGCAGATCGTAAAGCTTGACATTTTTTTCAGGCATTCTCACCTCGAATCCGATTGACTGGCAATATTTTAACGTCCTGCTTACCCGGGAAACCGGTTCCCGATGGCTTTGATCACGGGCAACAGCTCAAAAAACACTGCTACCAACTCCGGATCAAAATGTCGGCCGGCTTCGTTTTGGATGGTTTCAAGAACACGATCATCATCCCAGGCCTGCTTATAGCAACGTGCGGACCTCATGGCGTCATACACGTCCGCCAGAGCCACGATCCGGGCGCTTAAAGGAATTTCATCCGATTTCTTCGGCGCTCTCATATGAATTTCCGGGGCCATAAGATCGTCGATGCGGCCGGGATAACCTCCCCCGCTCCATTTTTCATGATGACCCAGGGCAATATCCATGCTCATCTCGTCAAGATGGGACGTACGCCCGGCAAAAAGACGTCCCCCGAAGATTGTGTGCTGTTTCATCATATCATACTCGGCGTCGGTGAGTTGTGCCGGTTTTTTTAAAATTTGATCCGGTATGCCCACCTTTCCCACATCATGAAGCATAGCGGCCAGGCGGATCAGGTCTTTTTCACGCTTGATCTGCTGGGAATCGATACCATTTTTTTCCGCCCAGAGCTGATAGATTTCCGCCGAATACGCGCCCACACGCTGGACATGGGCTCCGGTTTCCGACGGGTCCCGCAACTCGGCCATCCGCACCATGCGCAGAATCATCTCGCGGTTCATGATCCCGCGATCCACGGCCACGGCCGCGTTGTTGGCAAACAGCGGCACCATGCGGCGGGCTTCTTCAGAAAACGTCGTGACGCGACCTTCCGCATTTAACGCATTGATGAGCTGCATGACCCCCACGAGACGGCCGTGAAAGGTCATCAGGGGAATGGTCAGCATGGATCGGGTGATATAACCGGATTTCCGGTCATATTCGGGGTTGAAGGAAAAGGGCCGTTCCGATGATATGCGATAAGCATTGTCGATCACCACGGTTTCACCCGTCAATGCCGCGTACCCGACAATGGAATGATCATTTATGGGAATGGAAAAATCGGCGTACAGGGCTTCTCCCGCGCCTTTGCCTGAAAACAGGGTGTCATTGTGAACATATCCGAAACGGAGGTTCTCATTCTCACGGATGAAGATGGATCCGGCATCCGCGTGGGAGAGCCTCCGGGCCTCATAAAGGATTTTGTCAAGAATGGTGTCGATGTCGTTTAAATGGTTGAGCTCATCGATCCGCCGGAGGATCCTGGCAGTTATATCATAGTCGGAAGGCGAGCTGGTATGCGCCATGATGGTATCGGATTTGTCCTGTTATATGGTCGGAATCCCGGCGGTTTCAGAAATGGTGGAACTGCAAAAAACCGGTTACAAGAGCATCTCTTATTATCAGCCGGTTACAATTGACAGGGTCAAAAAAAAGACAACTGATTAATATCATTGATAAAAGGATCTTTTCACCCTTATCGGAATTGCATTTCCATATTAAATGATACCATGGGCTAAGGTCAAACAAAAAAACAGGACAAAAACAGTGCCGCCGCATTCCAGCGACATTGACATCCGGATTGAAATGTTTATTCTATTGTGCGTAAGATTTTAAAATAATACTGTTTTAAATCAAAAAAATATAAATGTCGTTCCAGGGACCGCTTCGGACGGCGCAAAGGAGACGCCATGCGTTTTGATCGATTCACCATTAAATCCCAGGAGCTGATCCAGGAAGCCCAGGGCCGGGCGTCCCGGTTTCATCATCAGCAGATCGAACCTTTGCATCTGTTGATGGTGATGCTCGATGATCCGGATGGGATCGCCGGATCGATTCTTCGAAAAATCGGGATTTCAATAGACGATATTCGCCGGGATACGGAAACGGCCATAAACCGTCTGCCCCGTGTGGAAGGGGCCGCCGGCGACGTATACTTGTCTTCGGCCACGCGAAAGGTCTTTGACAGGGCCTTTGCCGAGGCGGAAAAAATGAAGGACCAGTACGTCAGCGTGGAGCACGTGTTTCTGGCCGTAATAGATGAAAAGGACGGCGATATCGCCAAAATCATGGACCGCTACGGCATCCGGCGGGACGCCGTATTAAAGGTCCTGATGGAAATCCGGGGGAACCAGACCATCTGCGACCAGAACCCCGAGGACAAATACCAGGCCCTGGAGAAATACACCCGGGACCTGACCGAAGCGGCCCGGCTGGGCAAACTCGACCCGGTCATCGGCCGGGACGAGGAAATCCGGCGCATCGCCCAGGTGCTCTCCCGGCGCACCAAAAACAACCCCGTCCTCATCGGCGAGCCGGGCGTTGGGAAAACCGCCATCGTAGAAGGCCTGGCCCGGCGCATCGTGGAAGGCGATGTGGCGGAATCCCTCAAGGACCGAAAGCTCATGGCATTAGACATGGGGTCTCTGGTGGCCGGGGCCAAGTACCGGGGGGAATTCGAGGACCGGCTCAAGGCCGTGGTCAAGGAAGTGGAGAAATCAGAAGGAAAAATCATTCTTTTTATCGATGAACTCCACACCCTGGTGGGGGCCGGGGCCGCCGAAGGCGCCATCGACGCTTCCAACATGCTCAAACCGTCTCTGGCCCGGGGGACTCTGCGGTGCATCGGCGCCACCACCATCACCGAATACCGCAAGCACATCGAAAAGGACGCGGCCCTGGAACGGCGGTTCCAGCCGGTCATGACCGCCGAACCCACGGTGGAGGACACCATCTCCATCCTCAGGGGGCTCAAGCAGAAATACGAGGTCCACCACGGGGTCAAAATCAAGGATTCCGCCATCGTGGCGGCCGCCACCTTATCGGAGCGCTATATCACCGACCGGTTCCTGCCGGACAAGGCCATCGACCTCATTGATGAGTGCGCCTCGCGCCTGCGCATCGAGATCGACAGCAAGCCCACGGAAATCGATGAGATTCAGCGCCGCATGACCCAGCTTGAAATCGAGCGGGAAGCCCTGAAAAAAGAAACCGACACCGCTTCGGTGGACCGGCTCGGCAAGCTGGACAAGGAACTGGAAACCCTGCGGGAGGAATACCACCGGTTAAACGCTCACTGGCAGAATGAAAAAGAGATCATCCAGGAGATCCAGGCCGTTAAATCCGATATCGAGCGGGTGGACGGAGAGGAACAGAAGGCCGAGCGGGAAGGCAATCTGGAGAAAGTGGCCGAGCTGCGCTATGGCCGGCGTGGTGAGTTGAAAAACCGGCTGGATGCGGCCAACGCCCGTCTGGTGGAACTCCAGATTCATCGAAAAATGCTGCGCGAAGAAGTCGATGCCGAAGATATCGCAGAGATTGTTTCCAAGTGGACGGGAATCCCGGTGTCGAAAATGCTCGAAGGCGAACGGGAAAAACTGGTGCGCATGGAAGACCGGCTCAAGGCGCGGGTCATCGGACAGGAGCAGGCCGTGATCGCCGTATCCAATGCCGTGCGTCGGGCCCGTTCCGGGCTCCAGGACCCCAACCGGCCCGTCGGGTCCTTTATCTTCATGGGTCCCACGGGCGTGGGCAAGACCGAGCTGGCCAAGGCCCTGGCCGAATTTCTCTTTGACAACGAACAGGCCGTGGTGCGCATCGACATGTCCGAATACATGGAAAAACATGCCGTGTCCCGGCTCATCGGGGCGCCTCCGGGCTACGTGGGATATGAGGAAGGCGGCTATCTTACCGAAGCCGTGCGGCGGCGGCCCTATTCCGTGGTGCTTTTCGACGAAATTGAAAAGGCCCATCCGGACGTGTTCAACGCCCTGCTCCAGATTTTAGACGACGGCCGGCTCACCGACGGACAGGGCAAGACCGTGGATTTCAAGAACACCCTGATCATCATGACCTCCAACGTGGGCAGCCACCTGATCCAGGAATACGGCCAGGGCCGGCGGGAGGAAATGGCGGAAAAGGTCATGCAGGCGCTGCGGGCGGGCTTCAAACCCGAATTTTTAAACCGCATCGACGAGACCATCATTTTCCACAACCTGACCACGGACCAGATCCGCAACATCGTGGATATCCAGATGGCGCGCCTGAAAAAACGGCTGGCCGACCGGGAGATCGACATCGAGTTGACCGATGACGCCAAGGATCTGCTGGCCCGCAAGGGCTATGATCCGGTTTACGGGGCCAGGCCCCTGAAGCGAACCATCCAGCAGATGATTGAAAACCCGCTGTCCATGCTGATCCTCAAGGGCGACGTGCCGGCCGGCGGCCACATCCGGGCACGGGCCGACGGGGATGAGATTGTTTTCGACGTGGATTAGCTTACATTGTAAACAGCCCCGCTTCTGCGTTGCGCGGCATCTCCTGCGGCTTCATCGTGCGATCAACGGCGCGCATGGTCATGCTGTGAGTGGAATCGTGGCTTTCGGGGGAACAAGCGAAACATATGGATGCGTCAAGAATGGCAAACTGTTTGAGGCGCTTGCGCCGAGTTTTTGCCATTCAGCATCCATGTATTTCGCGCCCCGAAAGACTCCGGAGCGAACAGCATAACCATGCGCGCCGCCAGTCCGCCATACAACGCTGACGGCAGGCGCACTGGCCGTCAATCCACTCGCTTAATGCGCCTGTTGCCGGTCGGGGCGGGTGATCCGCTGAATTTCTCAAACTCGGGCTTTGCCCTCAAACAGTGAGAAATTCTTAACG
>QZJS01000128.1 GCA_003597945.1 Desulfobacteraceae bacterium
TTTCCACCGGCGTCAGACGCGTCCGCCGCCAACATGGCCCGGCGGGTCCATTCCCCTGTGGAAGATTCATAGCCAATTACCTTGTTGACATAATCCAACAGTTCATCCGCGCTGATCACCGGAATCCGGCCTATTGCGAATTCCGCCACCCGGTCGTTCCCGATTACATCCGAATACGGCAGGTCCGTAGCGATCAGGCCATCGGGGGTCCCGGCCAGCAATGCGGGGATAATGGAATCGCTAAACCCTCTGTTATCCAGATAATCAAACGATCCATTCCCCGCCAGGACTACGTATTCCGAGGGAATGCGCCAGTTGGCATAAGCATAAGCCAGAAAATCCCGGATGGCCCTGGCGTCCGTAATGCCATAAGCAAATTCGTCATAGATATCCTCGACATCCACGACTTTGGCCACATAGCCCGCAGAGGCCCGGTAATCCGCCAGTGCCTGGGCCGCAGCCGTCATGTCGCCGCTGGTAATAATCAGATAATTCCCAATGTTCACCCGCGTTTTCAGGTTAGAGGGCTGGTCCGCGACCAGGGTGCAATTTTTAATTTTTTCCGGCGTCAGGGCCAGATACCGGCTCAGGATGTTTCCACTGTTCCTGCTACTCCAACTGTTCCCATTCTGGAAACTGACCCGGTAATCTCCGCCGACGGCCACAGGTTCAACGTCGGTATTATCGATGGCCCCCGTCCCCTGAGTACCGGCGTTATCAAATGCCCGGATGGCCGAATCGGTATAACCATCCAAGGGACGAACCAGAAGATTTCCCGCGCCGGCGGAAGGTTCGATGACGGTTCCGGTCAACACTTGCGGCCGTCGGGGATTGGTGATGTCGAACACCCGGATGTCCGGATCGGTAAACCCTTCCATACGAATGGTGCGATACCCATTGCTTTCAGCCGTCAGATGGTTGTCGACCGAAGCATACCGCCTCGGATATACCAGTTGCAGGTTGTTGACGTAAAAGATATTATAATCAACGCCGCTTTGCTTGATGCCCTCAATTTCAACCAGATTATCGCCGTCATTTAAAATGGCGGCCGACACCGGAACGGACATCACTTTGGCGGACAGCCCGTTCCATTGCACGCTCCCCACTTCCACGCCGTTGACCCGAACCACCGCGAGGTGATCATCCCCGTCAAAGACGTCGCTGGCCCCCTGGAGAGCCACGGTCAGGGTGGCGACATCGGCGTCCACGATACCCGGCGTGGAAACCGGTATGGTTACCTGGTCATAGCCGAACCCCGGAAAAATAAAATCCCACATCCAGAAATCGGCATTGGGGTCTGTAAAAAGAGTCATCAATGGATAATTGTTTTCTTCCTCCCGCACCCATTGATAAAAATACTGAAAATCTTCCGCCGGATATCCGGGCGCACGGTTGACTTTCTGCATCTGCAAGCCGTTTCCGGGTTCCAGCCAGTAGACATTTTCATTGGAATAGGTGGTGATCCGTTCTTCGCCGTAAAAATAGATGCCGCTGTTGTCAGCCGCGGGTATGACCGCCACATCCTGGCCCAAATTGTGCATCCTCAGCCGGTTGGTTCGAATCTGACGGGTCACAAGATTCAGATTCACTTCCGATACCTGGGCAATATCAGCGGCATCAATAAAATAAAGTCCGTCTTCTTTTATATGGATTTTGATCTGCCCACCCCGTCGGGCCAGTATTTCCGCCCTGGCCGTCATCCGGGCATCCAGTCTTTCGGATGCCCGGATGATCTTGTCCTGGGAAACCGACTGCTCCGCCCGTTTAAACCCGGAAATGGACGGGTATGGAACGAGCTTTTGCAACGTTTCCGATCCCACGGGCGGGGCGCCGGTAAACACCCGCCACGGGCCGTAGATGATCCGCCGGCCCCCGGCCTCGACTTCTTCCAGGCGATAGGTGTAATACGCGCCGGTCCGTGCATCCCGGTCCTCATAGGTGTAGGCGCCGCCGGCGGGCGCATACAGCAGGCCCGGCAGCAGTTTGGCGTTCACACTTTCGTAATCGCCGGTTTTCTCGTTTAAACGCTGGAGGAAAAACCCGAGGGTCCCGTGTTCGGACAGGGTTTCCCAGCGCACCACCACACGGCCGCCTTCGTTAAAGGCCCCGAACTCGCCGATTACGGCCCGGGTCACCACCGGGGGTTTGTAATAGCCGAAGTTGCGCACCAGGTCCTGGTTGACGTTATCCAGCGTTACCTCTTCCTGGCCGTTGTAGGCTCCGGCCTTAGGGCCTTCGGTATATTCATAGGTGGTGTTGTAACCACTCAACACGTTGTTTTCATCGGTGATGCGCACCGTGTAGGTTCCGTCCGCAAGGCCGATGAAGGAATACTGACCGCTGGCGTCGGTGGTGGTGATCCCCACCTGATTGCCGCCGCTGTCCAGTAGTTCGACGGTTACGTTGGCAAGATAGCTGCCGCCGTCAAAATCGCCATTATCTGATCCATCGTTATTTAAGTCATGCCACAATGTCCCGGAAATGCTCCGCTGGGCTGCCAGTGGAACCCGGAAGCCGAAATCCATATCCAGGTTGCTGGCGCCGCCGGTGATCGTGACCGCGAGCTGGGCGCCGGCCGTCACCAGATCGCTGTCCGTGCCGGTAAAATCATAACCGGCCGGCGGCGACTCGATGCTGACAATATAATCCCCGTCGGCCAGGCCGGAAAATATGTAATTGCCGTTGGCGTCGGTAACCACGGTCGCCACAACCAGGTCCACGCCCGCATCGATCACGCCGTCGCCGTCCACGTCGTTGTAAAGTTTCACGGTGACGCCGCTCAAGCCCAGTTCACCCGCATCCTGGACACCGTCGCCGTCCACGTCGTTCCAGACGAAATCGCCGATAGCGCCTCTGGAGGTGTAGCCGAAATTGGGCCATGGCGCGTTCCCGGTGGTATAGTCAAGGTCCATGGTCAGATTGGATATCTGCCGTTCACCGGCAAGGGCCGCGGCTGTGGTGCCGTAAAAGTCGGTGAGCTTGCCGGCGGTGTCCGAAATCTCAATGTAATAGATGGTGCTGCCCTGGAGGCCGCTGAAAGTGAAATAGCCGGCCGCGTCCGTGGTGACGGTGCCCACCACCTGGCGGCTGGCGTTTAACAGATTTACCGTGACGCCGGCGATTCCGCTCTCGCCGGTATCCTGCTGATCCTCGTTGGCGTCGAACCAGACCCGGTCCTTGTAGATATAGGTTGAACCCGCGATCAGCTCAAATCCGAAATCATTGGAGAGCCGGGCTTCATCGGGTTGCAGATCGATCACACGGGTCACCGGAGAGGTGGTGTAATCATAGATCCCGTCCAGGGCCGCCTGGGTGGCGTCCACATAGACAAAATAATCGTATGTGTTGGTTCCATCATCAGCGGTTATCCCGGTAAACAGATAGCTGCCGTCCGGGCCGGTGACGGCCGTGGCCACCGGAGCCCCGTCATCGACGCCGGGTTCGAACACGCCGTCGAAATCCGCATCCCGGTAAAGCAGCACGGTCACGCCCGCCAGACCCAGCTCGCCGCTGTCCTGAACGCCGTCGCCGTTCACGTCATGCCAGACAAAATCGCCGATGGTTCCGGTTCCCGCCGGGGATTGATAACCCAGATCCGCGTCCAGATAAGCCTGGCCGGCGGCCAGGTTAAACGAATTCGAACGGTTGTCGGATCGCCCCGAGGGAGCGGTCTGCGCCAGCCCCGCCGGCAGCCCGCCGGTGATTTCCACGTAATACCCGGTCCCCGGCGCGATGCCCGTGAACCGGTAACGGCCGTTGGCGTCCGTGAACATGGACGCCACGGGGGTTCCGAATTGGTCCTTCAAGGTCACCTGCACGTTGGAGAGGCCGGGCTCGCCCGGATCCCGGATCCCTTCGCCGTTGAGGTCCAGCCAAACCAAATCCCCCACCTCGCCGGTCAAGGCGCTGGGGATGACGACCGGATCGGTGACCGATGCCGTGACGGGAATGGTAATCTGAAGGCAGTTCACGGAAACCGTGTTGGTGATTTCGCTGACACCGGTGGGAAAGGGGTTGTCCACCGTCACATCGAAGCTGGCGGTCAGGGTTTGCCCGGGCAGTAACGAATACAGGGCCCCGGAAGCGAGAAGGGTCGGCAGAGCCCCGCCGGTCAACGCCTGATTATAGGTGATGGAAACATCATCGATATAAAAGTATCTTCCGGCGTTTCGATACACATATCGGAACCGAATTTCGGTAAGGTTGGCCGGAGATGCGAGAGGCAACACATGGTCGGCCCGTCCCATCGCAACATTACTGTTATATGTCGCCAGGGTCGTCCACACACCGGCACCGCCGTGCCGATACTCGACCCAGACCGTATCATTGGCCGTAAGATTATTCGTATGCCGGTATCGGTAGGAAAGGGTCGCCTGGGTAGCGCCGGTCCCGGTAAGGTTGACGCCCCGACTGATAAAGCGGGTTGTGGCGCCGCCGCCAACCCCCTGCAGGCTGAGTTCGCCGTCGGTGGTCACCTGGATTCTTCCGGTGGTGGCCGAACCGTCGTCATTGTTCTCCGTCCAGTTGGACGACCAGTTGCGGGTGCCGGTGTTCAGGTTGTAGGCCCGGCTGCTGAACCGGTCGGCCACGCTGGACAGGCTGAGTTCCGTGCTGTTCGCCACATAGGACACGCCCGTGGGCGATGGATCGTAAATCGTGATGTTGTTCAATGCCGATGTCGCCCCGGTGTTTTCGATTTCCACCGTATAGGTGATGATGTCGCCGGGGAACGCCGCCACGTTCACGTCCGATGTTTTCGTGACGGACATGGAACTTTCCGTATGGGTGATAAACGCGAAATCCGAGACGGTGAATATTTGGGTTTCGGGCGGATTACCAAAGGTGCGGGAGCCGATGGCCTTGACCCGGTTTTCGCTAAGGTCCCCATCGCTGAAATCATCGGTGGTCCGGGCCGTGAAAGTAATGATGATATTCCGGTTTTCGGCCATGGCCCCGCCGGTCTGGGTTGTATCCCAGGTAAGGATGCTGCCGCCGCCGCTGATGGCGGGATTGGCTGCGGCGCCGGACAGGATGGACAAATCCGGTCGGATGATGGCGGCGCTGTCTGTCACGTATTCCCAGTCCGCCGGCAGGGTGTCTTCAATGGTCACCCCGCTGTGAATGGGATACGCGTAGGAATCGACTTCCAGGGTGAAGACCGCTTCCGCACCCGATGCAATGGGAACCGTGCCCGGGTTCACCGATTTGCTCACCCCCATGACGATATCAATAAAGTCCGTGCCCGGGATGCAGACATACCCAAGGTCCCCAGATCGCGCCTGCCAGGGAGCGGTATCCGGGTTCTGACCAAAAGACATGGTGAAATCCCCCGTAGCCCAGATCCGGGTGCCTGTCAAATCACCATATGAAGGGCCTGAGCTATCATTCCAAATATACTGAGTCTCAAGTCGGTTCAGGGTATAGGTTTTATCGGCAACGCCATCATTGTTGAAATCGACGAGCACCGTCGTATTGTCCTGGACCACCGTCAGAAACACGCCGCTGTCGTTGCCATTAATACTATCGCCATAATCGCCTACCTCATTGGGCATACCTCCGGGGGCCCACCCCATAAAATGTTCCTTGTACAGCAAGGTTGTGGGCAAAAGGGTATAGGCCCATTCATAAGCGTAATCACCTGAATCGATGTTCGATATTCCCCAAAAAACATCACTGCCGCTCAGATATGCACCACCGTTCAAAGGGAGCGGCCCGGCTGCTGCGCGATAGGAAACGGAATCTCCTCCGTTTATGGAGAAGAACCCGGATCCATTTAAGGTTTCCCAATTGATCGTGATGGGGTCATCATGGGGGTTGTAAAGGAAAATATCCGTGTTGCCAATAGTATTGTCAGATCCTCCGACAATCACAGGCTGATTCACAGGCGCATAATAATCCTTGGTCCAGAAGCCGCGGGGAAAAGCACTGACCCCGCGGGTATCATAGTTCACATTCGAATTCCCGATGATAAACTTGACCTGAAGCGTGGCACTGCCCTGGATGAGTGTATTGCTGTTAACCGTGGCCCGAGCGCCCTGGCCAGGAAAATTGATGCCGTTAATTTGAGGGAAATTAAAAGCGGGACCATCGTTCACGGGGCCAAGGATAAAGGTCTCTCCGGCACCGAGCGTAATTGTTTCGGGTTCGCCCGGATCGATCGCGCCGTTAAAATTCACGTCGAGTTGGTTAAAGGTTCCTGTGCCACCCAAATCCACCTTAAAGGTTGTGTTGTCCGCCGTGGCCTGGATCAGGACAAACACTCTCCGGAAGTCCGACGAGAGCGGGAGTAGATTTTCTCCAAATGGCAAGACATAAGTTGTCAACTGAGGAGTGACGGGATAAATTTCCCAGGCGCACGCTTGCACCTGGAGTGAGCGACCGTCCATATAACCGGCTTTTGTCACGGTTACCGTGCCACCTGCCACATAGATGCGATCTCCGCCGTCATAGTAAAATACGTTGCTGTCTCGGGGAGTCGGCACGGCAGTACCGCCGTTGTTCAAGGTCTCCACATCCCCCAGGTCCAAATAAAAAATTTCATCAGCAGTCCCTGCTGGGTTGTCCGGATCAAAACCGTACCCGTTTTCCCAATGATCGTAATAAACCTTCACATTATCGGACCAGGCCGTTATGGAAATGATAACTTGCATGTTGTTGTTGGCTGTTGCGGGTCCGTATCTCTTAAGGGCCAGCGCCATGGCGTCTTCACCGCCGGGGATATAATACTCCGAATACCCGGTGGCGGAGGCATGGGCAGCCGGGGCCGCGACGGCCAGCAGGCCGAGCGCGCACATCAAAAAAATGGCCGTTATTTTTACGATATTTCCAGTTTTCATCACACGACTCCTTTGGGGCCAGGTTTCCCGTTCATCCATATGTGACCGGGGCAAACCACAGGTTGCGTTGTCTTGAGCCGAAACTCCGGGAAAATCTACTTTTTTAATTATACAACAGGTTTCCAACTCTGCCTGAAACACAAGAAAACTTCAAGCCGATAAAATTAATGCAAGTCATGTGCCATATATTATGGTCATATAACAAGCGTCCGAATGCAAGATCTGCTTCCGGCTGATTTTACGTTACTGATGTTGCCGATGCATCCCAAAAAAAATCAAACGGTCTTGAAATTTCATTACGGCCGTGTTGTATCATCTATATTATCGGATTACCGGGCCTCCGGATCGCATCGGTCGTTTTTTTGTCAATAGCTGACAAAATTTCGGGCAAAATAAACCATGATGATGTTATGATGGCAAAATCTCATAGAAATCTCATTTGCATTTTTTTTGCAGGGTGCTTGAAACATCAGAAAATCGCGGGGGAGAATTGCCCCTTCCCGTGAGGCTGTGTTCGTTTAAAAAACAGGTTTTGATTTTTCTTGTCCCGTTATCGGACCTATAGATGCCGTCGCTGTGCATATTACCCCAAAAATGATTATTTTTTGACACAGGCACAATTCCTGCATGAAATTTTTCAAAGGCGCTCTTGCACGACAACGGCGGTATCGGGGGGTTGAATGAATATTAAACTCTTGAAAAATTTAAATGTCCTCTATGTGGAAGACGATCTGCGCCTGGCCGAATCCATGGGCAATACCCTTGGGCTGTTTTTCAAACGCGCCTATCATGCCCCCAGCGGGGCCAGGGCTTTTGAAATGCTGGACAAGCTGCCGGTTCATGTGGCGTTTTTAGATATCCGGCTGCCCGATATCGACGGCCTGAGCGTGGCGGACGGCATCCGGAAGAAAGACCCCGACATCCCGCTGGTGGTGATGAGTTCCTATCAGGATATTTCCGAACTGCGGCGGGCCGCGTCGCTTTATTTGACGGATTACCTGGTCAAGCCGGTTTCCCTGGAGACATTGACGGCCGTGCTTAACAAATGCGTGGCTCAACTAAACCTGCGCGGGCGGCTGTTATTTGCCATGGGAGAAGGAGCTTACTACAACAGCATCGCCAAAATCATCTCCATGCCCGACGGGCAAACCATCCGCCTGAGCCGCCGCGAAGCGCTTTTTCTGGAACTGCTGTTGAAACGGCCGGGCAACCTGGTGCCCATGGATCGCATCGCCGCGGTGATCTATGACCACGACATGAGCCTTGCGGCCCTGCGCAACATGGTATTGCGTTTGCGGCAGAAGCTCGGCGACATCAGTCGTATTGAATGCGCAAAAGAAATCGGATATTTATGGAAATAATCCGCCTGTTCGCCCTGTTTCTTTTCATGTTGCCGGTCCATGCCGCCCATGCCGATATCGTGGATGTGGCCACCATCTCCGAAACCCGGAGTCTGCTGTCCCAAATGCGCTTTCTGGAAGACCCGTCATCCGACATGACCATTGAACAGGTTCTGGAGAACCCGGACTGGCAACCCCTGACCCGCAGCAATCAGGGGTATCGGAAACATCCCGTCTGGACCCTGGTCCGCCTGACCAACAGCGATGCGGAACCCCAACGGGTGATTCTGCATAACCCACGGCCGGGGCTGAATTACCTGGATGTCTATCTGATATCGAATCAAAATCCGCTTCGGCGCCTCCAGTTGGGCAGCCTGCGCCCGGTGAGCGATCAATCCATCATTTCCCGTCATTCCACCGTGGTTCTTGATATTCTTAATGAGGAATGGATAACCGTAGCGACCCGGGTCCAAAGCATGGGGCCTTACGAGCTGGACTGGAAGATATCCGGCACGGCCGATTTTTCCCGCTATAATCTTAACTCCTATCTGCTGTTCGGGTTTTTCGGCGGTCTGGCCGTCACTCTGATCCTTTACAATCTGACGGTCTGGAGAAGCCTGAAGGACAACGCGTATTTCCTGTACGGCGTCATGGCCCTGTTCAGTCTCCTGTTTCAATACGCCTTGAACGGCATTTTCCGCGTCCTTGACATGGGGCTTTCTCCCCTGTTGATTTTCGCCAGCGGATTCATCACTTCGAGCCTATTCGTGCTGGCGATGATCGCCTTCCCAATCTTTTTTTTCAAAACCGCCCGGACCATGCCGCAGATGCATCGCATGCTGATGGTGCTGGCGGGATTCAGCGCCGTGGCGATCATCTTGAACATCGCCTATCTCATCGGTCTTTTTCTTGATTTCTGGGTGGTTTTCATGGCAGGATTCCTGACGATAACGGCTTCTCTGCTTGTTGTTTTAGGCATCCAGGCGATCCGCCTCGGCCTGCCGGGCGCCCGTTATTATCTTCTGGGTCAGGGCGCCTATCAGATGGCGGTTGTTCTTCAATGGGCGACGATCAGAGGATGGGTCAGACTGACCGAAACAACGGAATATTTCATCATTCTGGCGACCATGCTGGATATCACGTTTTTGTCTTTTGCGCTGGGATCGCGGATCAAATCCCTGTCCGTGGAAAAAAGCACCTATCAAACGCTGTCTTTGGCCCAGTCTCGTTTTACATCCGTGGGCAAAGCCGTCGGCATGATCATTCATCAGTGGAAGGCGCCGATGGTCCGACTGGGGACCCAGATCACCGAACTGCGGGGGCATCTGGCCCACGCCGACGCCGGCCCCCTGGAATTTACCAAACGTGCGGCCCGGATTCTGCCAACCATGGAACAAGATTTGCAAGACATGGGTCGAACCATCGACGAATTTGGAATGTTTTATGCCTCCGGCGACGAAAAGGAGCTGTTTAAGCCCGGACGAATTATAAATGATATTATGAATTTATTGCAAAAAAAAATCAACGCGGCCAGCGCCGGGGTGTTTTTCGACGGGGAATGGGAGACCTTCCGGTTAAATAATTATCCGCGCTATTTTTCCCATGTGGTCATGACCATCATCGACAACGCGCTGGATATTCTGGCGGAACGAAATGTGGCGAACGCGGAAATCCGGATCCGACTGCAGCCGCAGGGGAAATCCCTGGCCCTGGTCATCGAAGACAACGGCGGAGGAATCCGGGTCAACCCCATCTCCGATGTTTTTGTCCCGTTTGTCAGCCATAAAAAAAAAGAAGGATCGGGTCTGGGATTGCCCATTGCCAAAATGGTGACCGAAGAGCATCTTCATGGTTCGATTTCGGCTGAAAACACGCGCCGGGGCGCACGCTTCACCGTGATCGTGCCCGGGTTGAACCCATAACGGCCGGCGGAAAAGGAGACGAACGCCAACCTGATGTCCTCTTGAATGTAAAATGGAATAAGTTCCGGAGATAATTCCAGTCGTTAAAAAAATGAAAATGAGATTTTTATGAGACTTTGCCGTTTTATTGTTAGCGTGGTTAATTTTACCGAAGCTTGGGAAACAAATGTTAAGACAACACCGGCGATGTTGATATATTGATACTTTAAGCAATTTGGGAGAAACCCATGGCCACGAAAAAAACCGTTTCGATCTGCTGCTTTCTCGTTCTTGTTCTTGCCGCCATGCCCGCAATGGGGGCCGAGCCCGCTGCTGATCCCTCGTTTAGAGAATACATTGATATTGTTTTTGAAAACAACGATCTGGAGATGGCGGCATTGATCCTGATCAATGAAAAAAACCTCCCCGTCAACGATGTCATCGGAAAAGCCAGGGACATGGGTTTCGGATTCACCCGGATCATCGATGCGCTCATCGACACAAACCTCACCTGCGAGGAGGTAATGATTGCGGCCCTGCTCAACAACGCGCCGCCGGCGGCCCTTTTTGACTCCAAAAAAATCAGCGATGATTATGATTACACGCCGGAGTTGATCCTGGAGTTTGTGGTGAAAGAACTTCGATTCATGATCCGGGACGAAGAGGAGCGGGGAGAAGAAGATTACAATCTTGATACCCGCAATACAAATATTGAAGTCATTCTCAGGGTATGTAAAAGCATGATGGACGATAAGAATTTTTCCCCATTCGAGGTCATGTCCATTTTATGCCGGGCCGAGGCGGGGAATCCACTCATTGCCGCCGCCGCAGAGCGGTTTGACGTGCCTCCGGCGGTAACGTTCAAGGCCTGCCCCAGACACGCCGAATACGGACATGCCTATATCAGCAAGGAGCTGCCCCACAGCGCTTATTATGTTATCGGAGTCGATCATATGACCATTGATGATGACGCGGGAAAAAGGGCGGGAATCATCAGCCCGATGACCCCCTGAACATTCCCGTGGCGGCAATGATGTCTCACCCATGTATCATGACTTTAAAAAATTTGAAAATCAGGCGGTTAACCCAAAAGCCTTCACCGGCCTACCAACGACATCTATCATGAAAGTACGATTTTAATGCAAAGAATGCAAAAAAAATCAATATTATTCTTATTAGTTACAATGATCTTCAGCGTAAGCGTCTGCCTGGCCGAGACGCCTGATACACTAATGACCCATGAGACAGGCACCACTGGAGCGATTCCCGGCGCCAGCGGTGTGGCGGATACCCCGGGAACGCCGGGAACCGAAACCGCGGCCGGTGTCGAATCTCTGCCGGTTGCCGGCGAATCATCACGACCTGGGTCGGCCGCTGCCGGTGTCACCGCTGTTATTGCCGCTCCGGTGGTCGCGGAAAAAATTTCCGAGGACCGACAAAAGACCACGGAAGCCGAAGACGCCGGGGACACGGAAAAGGACACGGAGACAGAGACGGAGCCGGAAGAAGACCGGGAAACGGAAGAATCCGACGAAGAAACGGATGAGGAAACCGACCAGAAAGACCTCGCCGAGGCCACGGCCCCCGGCTTTGCCATGACCTATGGCGCAAACATGGAGCAAGTGGATACGCCTTCCACCATCGGTTGGACGTTGCAAATTGAAAATACCGGCAATACGCCCCTGACCGGCATGAATATAAACAACCGTGTTCCTGAATCCTTTCCCGACCCCGAGGGGGATGCGGACCCGGCCGGAGTGCTGGATGTCGGAGAAACCTGGACGTTTACGGGTGAATTTTCGGTCACCCAGGAAATGATCGACGGCAACGGGGTGGATGCGGACAATCGTATTGACGGGAACGGTTATATCGACAGCGCCGTCACCGTTGCTTTCGCGGAAACGGACCCGCAAACAGCCAAAGCATCCGTTCAAGTCATTCAAAATCCGGATTTCACGGTGACCCAGATAGCGGACAGCGCCGTTGTTGACGCGCCCAAAACCATTATTTACACCATCGCCATTGAAAACACCGGCAACCTGTCGTTAAACGATGTCCAGATTACGGCCCCGCTGCTGGAAGACCTTGACGGCCCCGAGGGCGATATGAAAAATCCCGGAATTCTGGACGTGGGTGAAATCTGGATGTACACCGGAACGTACGCGGCGACCCAAGAGGTCATCGACGGCGCCGGGGTAAACACATATAACATAATCAACAACAGCGGCAGCATCGACAGCACCGTGCTGGTTGGCTTTGCCGAAACGGACGTCCCACAAACCGCTTTTGCCGCCGTACCAACGAAACTGTCCATCACCGGCGACATTTTTGAAAAAAAATACCGGCATCTTCACGCATTTGTTTCCGCTAAACGATCGTATACCACCAATTTGTATCGAACGGATAATAATACCGAATCCTGCTGGGCCACATTCATCACCCCCGGCGTCTGGGCGACCTATCCTTCCGAGATGAAGCGGAGCGCGGAAATCGTCACCGCCAACGCCTCACCAGGCGGGCTTGCCATCGAACCTTT
>QZJS01000047.1 GCA_003597945.1 Desulfobacteraceae bacterium
ACATCCGAAACCCTGTCCGGGACCTTAAACGCCGCGCTTGCCTATGAATATAATGATGATTTTAATGTAACGGAATTTTCATACGCCGGCGGCGCGGAACCCTATGCCTATGATGACGACGGCCTGCTGATCCAGGCGGGCAACTATACCATTACCAGAAACGTCCAAAACGGCCTGCCCGTTTCGGTTGGCGGAGGCAGCCTGAGCTTAAGCCGGACGTTTAACGGATACGCTGAGATCAGCGCTCAGAACACGGCAATATCCGATTCAAGCAAATATTCCTGGTACGTGACCCGTGACAACACCGGCCGGATCACCGCCAGGACCGAAACCATCGGCGGCGCAACCACCGAATACGGCTACTTCTATGATCCCACCGGCAGGCTGAAACAGGTGACAAAAGACGGCGTCCTCGTGGAGGAATACGGATATGAAAACATCCCCTACGACGCCCGGGCCTATGAAATCAGCCTTGGCCGGCAGTATTGTTGGATTTAGCGTCAGTTTGTTACGAGGTATTATTTTTGAGACACTGTGATGGGGTGAGGCATAGAAAATTTTATCAATAAATTAATAAGTTATTCCGACAGGTTGCCGCAAAGATGTCACAGCAGGTCGTCAAACCGAATCCCAAGGCCTTTTTTGGTAAGCCTGGCAATGCGGCCGCATGCTCTAAGGTGGGTTTTGTATGTCGGATGAATGAAATTCATAATGATCGGGTCCCCGGATGAAAACCCGAGTTCCCGGATTCGGGACGCATCGATAAACGCCCCCCCTCTGCTGATATCCGTGATGAATCCTTTAATCAGCGTCTGCTTGACGCAACAATGAACCGGCGTGATATATTCCTTCCGCGGATAGATTCTTTTCGACGGTTCTCTCCGGGCCTTTAGCTCTCCGAGAAACCGATACCGTTTTTCCGGATGCATATTCATGACCCGCCGGATCAGTTGCACACCAACATTTCCGCCAATCTTGCCTGTATTTTCAGAATCGTTTTCCCGCCGATCATTGATGGCATGCAAGACCTGTTTTTTCGCCGTGTCGGATAGTCTCAGTATCAGGCTGATCAGTTCCCGTGTTACCGCGGCGATATTGATGCTTTTCGCGCCGGAGGGTTTTGAATAGGTGATCATTTTTTAAATCCCCGGTTGCCGCATGGCAATATTATTTATTGCCGCGCATTGTGTGTTTTACATCCCGAAAAAACATCGCGTGGGGAGGATGCGCCAGAGCTGTCGCTGTTGCTCGCTAATATATCCAATTATTTATTCAAAGACAATTATTGTTTTCCAGTGATTTCCAGTGCGAAACTTTTTCAAGAATCAATCTCTTCGATGAAGGGGAAAGTCCCGTCTTCAATTTCGCAAAGAGGCATCAGTGAAACGGCTTTATAGATACGGTGAGAACAACCATGCCAGAGCGTCCCGTATTTTAGCCGGGAAAGACCGATTTACAAACGCATCCGTGTTTGCTTCAGAGGCATTGATAATTTTTTCGGAAATATGATCGGCCAGGGCCTGAACCAGATGCGTATCAAAGATTTCCACCACGAGTTCGAAATTGAGCCGCAGGCTCCGAGGATCCATATTGGCCGATCCGATCTGGGCGTATACATCATCGATCACCAGAAGTTTCGAATGCACAAATGGCGGAGGATGAAAATAAATTTTAACGCCCCTGGCCAGAAGGTATGGCAGCATGCGGTTGGCGGCCCACTGGATAAATGGAAGATTGTTTTTGCCCGGAAGAACAATGCGAACGTCGACGCCCCGCAGGGCGGCGATTTTTAGAACAGATTCCATTTCCGTAGACGGCAGAAAATAAGGCGTCAGGATCAGGATGCGCTCCCTGGCCGAAGAGATGGCGCCGATCAGGATGGTGGCCAGCTTGTTGATATCCTCGTTGGGGCCGTCGAGGATGGCCCGGCAGACCGCGGATCCCTGTTTTACCGGAAGGCATGGCAGGGGTATGATCTGTTCGCCGGTGCAGAAGGCCCAGTCTTCGATGAAAGTGCGTTCCAGTTGCATGACAATAGGACCTGTCAGGCGGAAATGAATATCGATGACGCGGGAGGGGTTTTCAATGTTGTCGGCCAGATGGCGATCGCCGATATTCATGCCGCCGGTAAAGGCGAGCTGGCCGTCGGCGATAAGAAGCTTCCGGTGATTCCTGAGATTGATATGGATTGCCGGCGGAATCAGCCTGGGCGGCAGAAACCGGGCAACGCGGACCCCCTTTTTTATGAGTTTGGCGCCGGCCCGGGTCAGTGAATGGAGTTCGCCGATCCCGTCGATGATGACCCTGACATCCACGCCCCGGTTGACGGCATCGGCCAGGGCATCGATAAATTGCCTGCCGGTGGCGGTGGTGTCTAAGATGTAAGTCGTCAGAAAAAGCCTTTTCCTGGCCGAGGCAATGGCTTCGAGCATGGCCGGGTATGCAATTTCGCCGTTGTGCAGGGGGTCGATCCGGTTCCCGCCCACAAGGGGCAGCCCGGTCACTTTTTCAGAAATGCGCGCGATCTGCAGGTGCGCGTTGGCCAGGCCCAGATCTGAAGGATTTATCGCCGCCAGACCCACGGCATGGGAATATTCGCGAAGATCGAGCTGAAATGCCTGGTGTTGATCCTCGAGCTTACGGGCCCGGGTTTGCACACGGTTGACGCCGAAGAAAAAATAAAAAACCGGACCGAGCAATGGAAAAACCAGGCAGACCGCTACCCAGCCCAGGGCCGATGAAGGGGTGCGCTTGTTAAACAGCGCATGCCCGGCCGTTGTGACCGACAGCAGAATGCTGAATGTGATGCTTGCCCAGTTAATCAGTCCCATTTGAAATCACATCCGCGTCCTGGGTGGATATGACCGGATCACGCAATATCAGTTCAATGGCCGCCTCCGATGTCTTTGCCGCGTCCGGAAAGACCCGGCCGATATTGCGGATATGTCTCAGGTTGTCGGCCGTGCGCATAATCAGCATGGCAAGATCCCCTTCGGCCACCTGGGATGTCTTGAGGGCATCGTCCCACGGCACGCCCCTGGCCCATAAATAGACGCTCCATGCGGGCAGGAAAAACAGGGTCGGGGCCGCGAATCCCTTTTTACGCATTTCAGCGGCAAAGGGCGCCAGGCCGGAATCCAACTTTTGAAAACTTTTGATCAGGCTCCTGGAAATTTTTGAGCGGTCAATGGATGTATCGTCGCTTTCCTTTTCATTGACCATGGCGGCCATGACGCCGGCCAGCATGGCCGGGTCTGATGTGGGAAAAAGGTTGTTGCGGAAACCCTCGGCCACCATCAGAGGGTGATCGATTCGAAGCTGAGACGCCCACATCCCGTCTTCCGTCAGCCGGTTGTCATCGCCGACATAAGCTTTTTTCTTTAAAAAATCGAGGTGCCGGAGAAAATCCTCCCAAAGGATGCGGGGGTCAGCGGCGGTATCCAAATCGACCGTATGCTTTTTCCCGGAAGCGGCCATCAGGTAAGCGGCAAAAGATTTGTCCAGCAGGTCCCGGATCTGATCCGGGGTGTGGGAAAGCAGCAGGTTGAGCGTCATGGAGAAATCGATCCGGATCTGACTGCAGACATCGGTGGGCTCGGCATAAAACAGTTTGGCCACCAGCCGGATATCCATGAATTTTCCGGGAATGACCACCGCAAAACCGATGTTGTCCATGCCGCGCCGGCCGGCCCGGCCGGTCATCTGATGAAATTCCGTGGCGGTCAACGGGATAAATTCACGGCCGTTGAAGCGGTCTGAATTAAGAAACAAAATGGTCCGGGCCGGGAAATTAACCCCCGCGGCCACGGTGGACGTGGCAAACACCGCGTCCAGCAGGCCTTCGGTCATCAGGGTCTCGATCAGCATTTTCCATGCCGGCAACTGCCCGCTGTGATGCGCGCCGATGGCCAGACGCCGCAATTGTTTCATCTGCCGGTGACCGGCGATATGCGGAAAACGCGCCGTGAAATCATCAATGCGCTGCTCTCGGAGCCGATTTCTTTCCGGGTCTTCCTCCATGGACATGCCGGCGCACATGGCAACGGCCCCATCGCAGTCGGAGCGGGATTTAAGGAAAAAAATAGACGGAAGAAGCCGGTATTTCCGCAACACCTCCAGAACGCCGATCATGGGCGGAAGCGACCGCCCGTATCCCAGTTGCTGGGCCTTGTTCCCGGTAATCGCTTTTGCGACCCGGGGGTAAAGCCGGCTTTTACCGCCGTCGGCATCCTTGCCCCCGGCCAGAAGGGGAAACAGGGTGCCCGATGGATGAAGAAATATGGGATAGAGCGGCACGGAGCGGACAAATTCCTCCACCACGACGCATTTCTTCCCCCGGATCGATTCCAGCCATTTGGCGATGCGGCGGCCATTGCCGATGGTTGCCGACAGCAGGAGCAGCGGGATTCGGGCTGGAAGATAGATCATGGTTTCCTCCCAGACCACGCCGCGGTCCGGGTCCCCCAGAAAATGCGCTTCGTCTAAAATAACAAAATCCGTATCCAGATCCGCGCCCCGGTGCATGGCGTCATAGAGCTGGTTGCGCAGGATTTCCGTGGTGCCGATAATCACGGACGCGTCCGCGTTTTCTTTACGATCCCCGGTCAGGATGCCGGTGTTTTGAATGCCGAAAAGCTCCGAAAATTCAGAATATTTCGAGTTGCTCAAGGCTTTCAGGGGGGAGGCGTACCAGGCCTTGCGCTTTTTTTCCAGCATCAGGCGGATGGCTTGTTCGGCGATCCAGGTTTTTCCGGACCCGGTGGGGGCCGTGACCAGGCAATCCAGACCCCGGCGGATCACGTCGATGGCTTCGACTTGAAACGGGTCGGGTTCAAAAGCATGTTTCTCAGGTGTGCCGATGTCGGCAAAGATTTTTTTCAGCTTTGAATCCGCCCCGGGCGAAAGGTTGGGCATGGCGCGCCTGTGCCGGGGGGCGGGTCGGTGGCGGCGGTGTCTGATGTGAAGATCTGTCATAGACCCTTTATCTCATATCCTTTCGATCATCTCGGCCATGATGGCCTTGGCGGAGGTATCCACGTCAAAGGGGGAAATCCCCCTCACGTCCGCCTCCACCAGTGCGTCGTCATAGGGCAGAAAACCCAAAAACGTGAAATCCGAGAGATGCTCCTTTAAAAACGCGATGTCTTTATCGCTCCGGATCTTGTTGCCCACCAATGCGATGTTTTTGAGTCCGATGCCGGCGGCAAGAAATTTGATGTGCTCGGCCGTGTCGATGCTGCGCCGTCCCGGTTCCACCACCACCAGGAGTTTGTCCACGGCCTGGGCCGTGGCCCGGCCCAGGTGCTCGATGCCGGCTTCCATGTCCATGACCACCACTTCATTTCTGGCCAGAACAATATGCGTAATCAAGGCTCTGAGCAGGGTGCTTTCCGGGCAGATGCAGCCGGAGCCGCCTTTTTTAACCCCGCCCAGCCGCATCAGCTTGATATTGCCGAGCCGGGCCGACAGGGCGTCCGGAAGATCGTCCACCCGGGGGTTGAGCTTGAAAAATCCGCCGATGGAACCGGGTTTGGCTTCGGTGCGTTCATAGACCAGATCTTTCATTTCCGAAATCGGCACGATGGATTCCGCGTCGGCGATGCCCACCGCGCCCGCCAGGTTGGCGTCCGGGTCCGCATCGATTGCTAGAACATATTTGCCCTGCTCGTTTAAGGTTCGGATCAAAAGCGCGGAAAATGTGGTTTTGCCCACGCCGCCTTTGCCGCTGACTGCGATTTTCATATATGGTTTCCTTTCATGCGCGAAAAAGTCTGATTAAAATTCTATTTGTGACTGCCCCATAAAAAACCGGCTTGCTCGCTTCAAGCGTCTTTCAAGGTGTTGTTCGCCAAAATCAGCAATTGTCCTCTCAATCAGCTTTTTAAGAAGCGGCCCGAATCAGGATCAGGATAAAGAAAAATTGAGATTGATTTTGATATATTATATCCATATCATCAATAAAATATCCGGGCAAGCTTATATTCACGAACACATAAATGACAAACAACATGGATCGCGGCCCTGTTGCCGCGATTTGCGCCATTATACGCACAGGTTAAAAAATCGATCTCATGAACCATACACCGTCAAATACTTTTAAAACCGACCCAAAAGCCGCCGGGAGACCGGAAATCCTGGCCCCGGCGGGCGGACGCGACGCCTTTCTGGCGGCCCTGGCCGCGGGCGCGGATGCCGTCTACTGCGGTCTGAAACGATTCTCCGCGCGCATGGCCGCGGAAAATTTTACCATCGAAGAATTGATCCCTCTGACGCGCCTGGCCCATGACAAAGGCGTTTTTGTTTACGTGGCTCTTAATTCCCTGGTCAAACCCGATGAAATCGACGCGGCAGAAATGATTTTAACTCAGCTCAGCCAGAAGGTAGGGCCGGATGCCTTAATTATCCAGGATCTGGGGCTGGTGGCCCTTGCCCGGCAGACCGGGTTTAAAGGTGAAATTCATCTGTCAACCCTTGCTAATGCAGGATTTGCAGAGGCCCTGAAGGTGGTGGAGCGTTTTCCGGAAATCACTCGGGTGGTGCTGCCCCGGGAATTGAGCATCGATGAGATCCGCATGCTTTCCGACAACTGCCCGGACCGCCTGTCCTTAGAGGTTTTTGTGCATGGGGCCTTGTGTTACGCGGTTTCCGGTCGATGTTACTGGAGCAGCTTCATGGGCGGCAAAAGCGGGTTGCGGGGCCGGTGCGTACAGCCCTGCCGCCGCATTTACCGGCAGCAGGACCGGCAGCAGCGTTTTTTTTCCTGCCAGGATCTGGGGGTTGACGTGCTGACCAAAATCCTGCCGGAAATCCCGAAAATCGCCGCGCTTAAAATCGAGGGCCGGAAAAAAGGCCCCCATTACGTCTATTACACCGTGGCCGCCTACCGGCTTCTGCGGGACCATCCCGGGGACGCAAAAGCAAAAAAAACCGCTCTCGGCTTTCTGGAATACGCCCTGGGCCGTAAAACCACCCATTACAACCTGCTCTCCCAGCGGCCCCAGAATCCCGTTGACGTGGACATCCACACCGGATCGGGGTTGATGGTCGGCCGGATCAGCGGAAAAGGATTCCGGCCCGGCATATCGGCGCGGGAAGAACTGCTGCCGGGAGATATGCTCCGGGTCGGCTATGAGGATGAACCCTGGCATACGGTTTCCCGGATCAAACAATATGTTCCCCGCAAAGGACGGGTGAATCTGAAATTACCCGGTAAAACCCTTGCGCCGGCAGGAACCCCGGTGTTTCTCATTGATCGCCGGGATTCGGAACTGGCCCGGCAGATTACCGATCTTGCAGCGGAACTGATATCGGCCGAAGGGCTGCCCGGGGAAACATCAGGGCCTAACGAAAATGCCTTGCCGGGAAAGGGAGCAACGGCATCCCGGGTGAAACCATCCGTCAGGACCGTTCCGAATGGCCCGGCGATGGATATGACCGTATGGCGGCGGACCGGTCAGATGCCCGGCCGGTCATCGGATGCGGCCGGGCTCTGGCTCATGCCGGAATCCCGGAAAAGCGTCTCATCAGACAGCAGCCGGTTATGGTACTGGCTCCCCCCGGTCATCTGGCCGGACCATGAACGGGCTATGCGGGAGGCTATAAAAAATGCCGTGAACCGCCGCTGCACGCATTTTGTGGCCAACGCGCCCTGGCAGATGGGTTTTTTTGAAAAAACCCGGCATATGGAAGTGTGGGCCGGGCCTTTCTGCAATACGGCCAATCCGACGGCCATGGCCCTATTGAAACAGATGGGTTTTTCCGGTGTGATCGTCAGCCCGGAACTGGCGGCATCCGATTATGCCCTGCTGCCGGCCAAAAGCCCCCTGCCCCTGGGGATCGTGATTGCCGGCAACTGGCCCCTTTGCGTATCCCGGACAAAGGCCGACAGCCTGAAAACCGACACGCCTTTTTCCAGCCCACGGAACGAAGAGGCATGGGCCGCCATTTATGGCCCGGATGTATGGGTATTTCCCAACTGGGAAATCGACCTGTCCCCATATAAAACAAAGCTGCAATCATCCGGTTACCGGCTGTTCGTCCGGCTGGCGGAACCGGTCCCCCGCCATGTGACGATGAAAAAACGCCCCGGTCTCTGGAACTGGGATATGGGGTTGAAATAACAAAAACCCGGGAATCGGGAATATAGAATATCCCGATGCTTCAACATCATCTCCGGATTCAGTCCGCGCTCCAAAAACAAAGAAGGAGGGTTCCTTGCGGTTCCCTCCTTCTTTTGTTTATGGTGAATTATCAGGTTACGTCGCTCTATAGTTTTCTCCGATATTGTTCAGCCGCTATGAAATCCGACGGCGACGGATCATCCAGACAGCCGATCCGGACAGCAAGAGCAGCATGAGGATCATGCCCCATTCCGACAGGGTGGGGATGGGAGTCCCCGCCAGCTCCCGGGCAAAAACGGCCGTCAGGGTGATGTCGCCGGTGACCGTAAAGGTATAGGGGTTGTCGGGGATCGGCGGATTCGGGCTGTTTTCCCAGTGCACGAAGGTCCAGCCTGGATCGGGGAACGCTTCCACCGTGACGCTGTCGCCGATGTTAAACACCCCGCCGCCGGCAACCGTGCCGCCGCCCGAAGGCCCCACCTCAACCGCTACCGTGACGGGGATTTCCACCCATACCGTAGCAGAGGCCTCTGCCGTGACCTGGTTCACCGGGCCGGTGTTGTAGGCGGTCCATGTGGCCGTGTTGGTGGTGTCGGCATTAATGACCGCTGAGAGCGTGAGACCGGCATCCACGGTGTTGACGCTGGCTCCCGGCGCAAGGGCATAGGTTAAGCCGCTAAAGATAGTGCCGAGCTGGTCATCCACCAGATCATGGAGGTTTAAAGTGATATTGCCGGTGTTGGTGACGGTATAACAGTAATAGACGGTGGTGCCGGCCGGCACGGTGATCTCATCGGTGCCGGCACAAACGCCCACCACGGTGCCCACGGTCTTGGTCAGCGTAATGGCGGGTGCCGGCGGTACTTCCGTGACTTCCAGGGTAACGGGAACCACCACCAGCTCGGTGCCGTTGCCGGGCCCCGGATCCGGGTCATTGCAGAAAATACAGAGGTTGGCCGTATAGACGGCCGGCGCCAGGCCCGTGGAATCGAGGCCTACGGTCACCTCCGTGCTGGTCCCGGCCGCGTTGACGCCCGAAGAAGGATCCGTGCTCAGCCACGGCACATTGGCCAGGTTGGCGCAGGAATCTTCGCCATCAACGATAAAGGGCAGATCCTGGGGCGCGGCGGCAACTCCACTATCAATCACCGCACCCCAGCCGGAACCGATGTACTGCAGGGCGTTAGCGCCCGGTTTGCCCGTCTGGCCCAGAATGGTCACCGGCGGTATCCAGGGCCCGGAGGTCAGGGTCCCGTTTACCTGCCAGTCCACCCAGTAAGTGCCCGGCGGCAGAAAGGTGTTGACCTCGGCCACCACGGTCATGATAGGCCGCGTGTTGTCAGTTAGGATGTCGTCTCTTACGCGGTAGATGTTGGTCCAGGTGGAAGACACCAGCCGGTTGGTGGTGGTATCGCCGAAAACCACCAGGCTGCCCGGATCATTGGGCGGTCCGTCCCAGATGCGCATGTTGACCTGGTCGATGGTGGATGTTGTGGTGGAGCCGTTCTGATAGGCAAAAAAAGTGATGGTGGTAACCGCCAGACCGCTGCCGCCGATAGTGAAATCGTCTGCCACCCGGTTGCCGTTGCTGACCTGTGCCCCGAATCCGTAAGTATTTAGGCCCAGAGCCGTCTGCAAGGCGCTGGCATCGGCCCCGCCGAAACCGCCGCCGGGATGGGTGACCAGCAAGCCATTGTCATAAGCAATGGCCTGGGGCATGGCCCAGTCTGTGAGCGGCGCCGGGACGCCTGTCCCCTCTCTGCCGTCAGAAGGAGACACTATATCCCGGGCCGCGGCGCTATTGCCGCCGGTAAGCGCTTCAGGGGGTGATCCCGCCGTGGGCTCCTGGGCGATATCCCAGGTCAGGTCCCCGGTCCCGGTATTGGCGATGGACATGGCCTGACTAGTGAATGTATTTTCGGGCTGCGTGGAGGAAATACTCAGCGGGTCCACGTCAATATTGGGAATGGCGCTTTCCGCGACATTTAACGTTATGGGAACAAGAACCTGATTGTTTACCGGATCATTGGAGGCAATGCAGAGAAGGGCTTCGTAATTGCCGAAGGCCAGGCCGGTGGAATCGAACGTAACGGTTACAGGCGTGCCCGCGCCGGGGGCCGTTGTCCCATCGGTCGGGGAAAGGGACAACCATGCCACGGGAGACGGGTTGCCGCAGGGAGTGCCAATACCCGTGCCGAACCCGCGGATCATCCAATTGCCCGGAAAGTAAGCATCAATGAGAGTCCAACCAGCATCAGGCGGCAGGGTTGGCGGCGTGGGCGCCGTAGCCGTATTCCACCATCCGGCCCAGGACCGCTCCCGGCTTGCCGTCTGATCCATTGCCGCCGGCCAGTAAGAGGTGCCGGGTATCTCCAGTGCGATGACGCCGATCAGGACATCGCCGGGACCGTTGAGCATTACCGGAGCGGCCAGGTCATAGGTATTCCAGGCATCAAGGGCAGTAACCGTTACATCAACGGTGGCCAAAAGGTTCGCGCCAACCGCCGGATCGGGATTGGCGCTGGTGTTTTCATAGACCACAAGCCGCATGTCATCCCCGATGTTGACTATACCAGTAGTGTCGAAATAGACTTGAATCTGATTCAGAGTGATGGGAAAACTTCCCGCCAATGGCGTGAAGCGGTTGAGAAAAATAAACTGCGCTGTTCCGCCGATGCCGATATTGTTTTCTAGTGAACCATCATCAATGACCATCTCAACAGGGGCGCCGGGGGTTCCCGCCTCGCCGGTAAAGATTTCCCACTGCAGATCGGCGGAACCGGTGTTATTAATGGTAAGCGTGCGGTCCACCATCGTATCCGGGGCCTGGGTGGAGGTGATCTGGTCCGGATCGACGTCGATTACCGGGGCTCCCTCACGCGGAATCACCACCACGGGCATATGATTGTCGGCCACGGGATTTTCGGAAGGATGAAGGGCGTCGGTCTCCAGCAGAACCCGGCCGAAGGCTAAAACGTCGACAGGCAGGGCCGTGACATCCACGGTGATCTCGATTTCCTGAGTGCCGCCTGCCGGAATGGTAAAGGAGGACGGGTTGAAGGTGAAGTTCATGCCGACCGGGCCTTGGCCGCTCAGCGTGTAGTCGGCGGCATCATCAAGCACGCTGCGCACGGTGCGGGTCCAGGTGCAGGTGCCGGCACAGTTATGGTTGGCCATGCTGGCAAGGTTGAGGGTCTTGGGATCGCCGCCGAGGGCGGGATTGGCCGCTTCAAAATTGGCCGTTGTCTCATCCAGCACCAGGCCGGTGAGGGCCGCAGCGGTGAGATCAAGGCGTCCGGCGCCCTGGTCAAAGGCATCCGCGGGCGTGACGGCGTCTTGTTTTACAACCGTGTCGTAACGGCTGGTCATCATCAGGGCGGACTGCACTTCAGCCGGGGTCCAGCCCGGAAAGTGTTCGCGCAGCAAGGCCGCTGCGCCGGCCACATGGGGACTGGCCATGGAGGTGCCGCTCATCATGCCGAAATTATTCAACCCGCCCATGTAAGCCGCGAATATGTTGGTGCCGGGAGCGGCGATGTCAGGCTTGATCCAACTGGGATTGACATTGGGCCCGCGGGAGCTGGTGGATGACATGATGTCGGCCCAGTCAGGATTGACGACCCGTGATGTTCCGGCGTTGATGCGCGCGGTGGGGCCGGTTTCGGCCTGGATCCAATCCCGGACGGCTTCGCCGTCGGCTTTGGTGATAAAAACCGCCGGAATGGTGGTTCCCTCCAACCCGCCCATGGTCATGGGCGGGCCGCCGCTGTGGTCAAAGACTACCACCGCAATGGCGCCGGCATTCTTGGCATTATCAACCTTAACGGAAAAATTACAGTTCCCGCGCTGGATCAGAGCGATGCTGCCGTTAAATGCGCCGGCGGGGAACGGGCTGCAGCCCAGCTCATTGCCCGGGGCCACATCCCCGGCATAGCGGATGTCGCCTGATATATTAGCAAGGATGGGTGGGCCGCCCTCGCCCGGAACGGCGGCGATGCCGGTTAGTTCTCCGGGAACGGTCTCCGGCCCGGTCACGTCAAGGGTATTGGTAAACACGCGTCCGATGGTGCTGTTGCCCACCGTGGTCATCCAGGGTGAATTTCCCGGCGAACCCACGGTGCCGGCCCCGGGGCCGCTGAG
>QZJS01000130.1 GCA_003597945.1 Desulfobacteraceae bacterium
GACTTTGTTTTACGAATTAATAGTAATCCATAAGCCCGTGTGTAAAATGTTCGTAACCGTCAATATCTTGAAAAATATTTTCCGCTTTAAGAATCGGATTGCTGCCAACAATATAAAGGCTGCCAAAGGAGCGTATCAGGTCTTCTTCAATTATTTTTGCCTTGAGTTCGGTTTTTCTTTCGATCACGACTTTTCGGTGTTTGTTAAGATGTATTTCCTTAAAGGGATTAGAATAGGAAACCGTGGGTCGCAGGGCGGTATTATAGTAGCTCACGACCAGGCGGAATCCTGAGAAATTGATGTCATTCCATAAAGATGCAGCAAAAAACAGCATATCGCATCCTTTTTGCGCCTGCCACAATGTCCGCTCGCAATTATTTTCAGTCAGGTTCTGGATGATTTTCTCGATATCCTTCGGCGTCCCCATAATGCCCACTCGCCGTATAAATCCCTTTTGCGTGACATCTTCATAGCTTGTTTTTATCAGTTCAGCGGTTCTTCTGCGGGCGCCAGCCGCTTGGTATTCATGCTTGTAAATAAATGAACAGTAATTAACCGGCAATCCGATATTCGCATCAAGAGTATATTGCATCAGTTCCAGAGCGGTCAATTCTGATTCAAGCACCGTCACTTTTGGGCCATGAAGAAATGTGTAATTGCGTGCTATCAAGTTGGCGTTGTTAAACGGGGTGCAGCGTAACTGGTGTAAATTTAAATAGCTGATCCCGGAGTCATAAAGTGTTCCGACCACCTGTTTAAGTTGGGGGAGGTCTTCAGGGATTGCCGGAATTTCAACCGTCACATGGGGAATTATGCCGACGGCTATTCGTGCTTTTTCTGCATTATAATGGTGAGCGCTGATGTCAAAACGTATTTCATCAAGCCCAGCGTCGCGAAGGGTTTTCAGCTTATCTTCTGTTACCAGCAGTCCGTTTGTGTAAATCCAGATATGGCTGATGCCGCTCTCCAATTTTCTGATTTTCTTTAAAAATTTCAGGATATGCTCAAATGTCAGCAATGGCTCCCCGCCGCTGAAGCTGACCCCACGGATTTTGAATAAGGAAAGATAATCCTGGTAATCATTCGGGTTTTCAAACGAAAGGTTATTGGTTGACGGGACTCCCTTTGATTTTTGTTCGGAAGGACAATAGAAACAATTTGCATTGCAGACTCCGTTGATAAACAGACAAGACCAGACGCCCTCACCGCATCTGGCGCATCCGGGTGAAATATCGCCGGTAGACAATTTGGTATTGGAAAATCGCCATTCTGCGGTTTTTAAAAGTGAATGCAACAATCCACGTCTCTTTTGTTCTGCGGCAGCGACTTTTTCAGCCGTGATCCAGTTCATGGATTTCCAAGTATCCGAATACTCCTGACAATTCTGTTCAATAAATGATAATTTATCCAATATCATAAAGGCGCATCCAATAATAAATTTAAGGAGATAAAAAACTCGAAAAGCTTTACTTACTGCCTACTGCCGGTAGATAAAACGATCTTTAATATGTCAGAACAGTACATTCCAGATATATCCGAAACGTTATATTACTCCTAAACAAATTAATAAAAAATGAAAAAGAAAGACTGGCTGCATAATTTTTTTTTTAAAACCTGAAAGCAGACTCTTGCAGGCCAATGCTGTATTTTGAAATTACACGAAAAATCAGCTACATTAGCAAATAGCTTGATAGCTGTGGTTGTATTGTGGTCTTCAAAAATTAATCCTCTTCCCCAGATCTTGTATATGCCCCACAACCAAAGACGCGCCCCGTGATTATCGACAATGTTCATTCTTGAAAATCTTTGCACTAGTAAAAAACATAGATTAGTCAGTCAAATATAGGTTTTTTGTGTCTTTATGATTAAAGCGAGAAGCGCAATTTGAAAAAAACTCAAATATTAGTAAAATTTTGATATTCTGGTTAATTTTTTTATTGAATTGCAGCTTTTTTAACTATAAGGTAACCGTTCACGGGGTCAAAGTTTTTAATTTTTTATAAATTACTGATTTATAGGCGTTTAAATGGTGCCGCAGATGCGAGGCGTCGGGCACGAAGACGTACTCGTCGTACTTCAAGTGTCCGGGAACAAGACAGATGCTGTGCCCTGTGAACGCTTACACTATAAGATGTAAAACTAATGAAGTCGGCACAAATGCAGTTGACTGTTGAATAATCTATTTCTATTAAGGAGGCACGGGCATGAGTGTCATAAGTTTTTTACGACTAAATAAGGTTTACTCTTTGCCAAAGCTTCAAGGATTATACTCGCGGGGCCTCTCGATCCTTGCAAAGGCGAGAATGAGGACGATTACTGATAAAGGCACTGAAATAGGCCTTCGAGCGAAACTTTTCAAAGAAGTTATTCCTGCGGGTGGCATTGGTGTTGAATTGGGCGTATACAAGGGCACTTTATCCAAATTCATACTCGAAACAAACCAACCCAGCCGCCTGCATTTGGTAGATCCATGGTGGAAATGGAGGGCTGAATGGCATTGGGCCATTGGAGACAAATCTACTGTCAGGTCTTTTGGAGCATTGGTCATAGCGTTGGAGGATGAGATTGCGTCCCGCCGAGTGGAGATCCATATAAAAAATTCTTTGGAGGCTATTAAAGCGTTTGAGGACGAATATCTAGACTGGGCCTATATTGATTCTACACATTCTTATGAGACAACAAAGGCTGAGATCATGCTGCTAACGCGGAAAATTAACCCTAATGGTATTATTGCTGGAGACGACTGGCGGGAGGATCCCAAACACAAGCATCACGGAGTTTATCGAGCGGTTAAAGAGTTTTTAACAGAGAACCCCTCTTACAATCTAATCTTTCAAGAGGACGCTCAGTGGGCCATTTCTAAAGTTACAGATAGTGCACAATCTGACAATTGCTGAAGAGTGACCATAAATAGGCATTTTTTTTACTACGGAAAAATATCAACATTTTTAAATTGTGGCACTCGAATCCAATAATAAGGAATTAATATTATTATTCTTACTTCCAAAAAAAATACTGAAATCTTGCATTTTTCTTCTACCAGTTAGGGTTAAAAAATCAAAAGATTTCTCATAAGCAACACAATACGGTATAAGGCACCTCCAATCGCAATGAATATTGTTGATTGAAAAAGCCTTTCACGAGAGCAAAAAAATAGACTGACATGGATCTATAAAACTTGCCACAAGCTGTAATTTCGAAACGCACTTTGTCAGTGCACCATGCAATAGCTATTCGGCACTTTTTTATAAAATTCGGCAACCGCAATATCTTTGGAGATAACATCCAGAATTTATTTGAGCAGGTTCCGGGCCCTGAGGATGTTTAATAACTGCATGGCTTTTTCTTTGGGCGTGCCGTCAAGGATCCGGCCCTGTCTTGTTTTTTGGGGGAGGGCGTATCCGGTGATGCGAGATGGCTTTTCCAGGATACCAAGGAAATGTGTTTCGATGGTGGTCAGACCCGCGGCCCGGGCGCGCAGCAGGTTGGACACGGACGGGTAGCGGGGCTCGTTGATGCCGGTCTGGATGGTCAGCAGGGCCGGCAGGGGGATCAGGCGCATCTCCCTAACTCCGCCTTCGAGTTCCCGCTCCACATAAACGCATGTCCCGCCCGTTTCTTGCCGAATGGCGGCCGTCACAACGGATGCGGTCCAGGCCAGGCCGAGCCGTTCGGCCAGCATGGGGCCGGTGGCCATTTGCATCATGTCTTCGGACATGATGCCGGTGATTACCAGATCATAGCCTTTTGATGCCGCAAACCGCGTGATGCAGGCGGAGACAAATGCGGCGTCGCAGGATTCAATATAATCATTCGTTTTAATATGAAATCCGGCATTAGCCCCCATGCCGACGGCCCGGAAAACGGCTTTTGAAGCCCCGGCCGGTCCCACGCAAACCACATCCACCGATGTTTCCGAAACCGCCGCCTTAATGCGCACGGCCTCTTCCAAGGCAAATTCATCAAAACGGTTCATGCGCAAACTTGTCGCTTCACCGATTTGAATATCGGGAAATCCGCCGTTAAACCGGATCGTTTCATCTGGTTCCGGAACTGCCTTGACGCATACGAGGATCTTCATGGTGTTAGCCTTTTTGATTTTCAACCATTTTAACCTATTGATGATTCAGGTCAAGTAAAAATAGAACGATCGCTCGTTTTTTTGTTGACATGCCCCGGTTTTCCGGATAGATTCAGGGGTAAGTTGGCCGGTTGAAACAGCAAAACGCCCAACCGGGCATCGGGCCGACCGGAGTAAAAAACATCACCCCGGGCCGACCCGAAACCGAAGATGAACCGTTTCAGCGCAACCCGTCCGCATCACCGGCGGGACACCCGTCACCTAAAGGGGGCATCATGGATTTTACCGTATCGGAAAAAATGCAGGCTATTTTAGACCTGGTCAATGAATTTATCGACCGGGAGCTTCTCCCGCTGGAAGCGGAATTTACCCACCGGGGATTTCGGGAAATGCTGCCGGTGATCCGGGAAAAACAGGAAAAGGTCCGGCAGATGGAGCTGTGGGCTCCCAATTTTCCCACGGACTGCGGCGGCATGGGGCTTACCCTTCTGGAACACGGCCTGCTCTCCGAAGCCCTGGGCCGTTCCCCACTAGGCCATTACGTGTTCTGGTGCCAGGCCCCGGATGCCGGAAACGTGGAGATCCTTCATCTCCATGGCACCCCGGAGCAGAAGGAAAAATACCTCAAACCGCTGGTGGCCGGCCGGATCCGGAGCTGCTTTGCCATGACCGAAGTGGATATGCCCGGCTCCAATCCGGTGCTCCTCGAAACCACCGCTGTTGCCGATGGCGATCATTATATCATCAACGGCCACAAATGGTTCGCCACGGCCGCCGACGGTGCGGATTTCGCCATTGTTATGGCCGTGACCAACCCCGAGGCCCCGGAATACCTCCAGGCCAGCATGATTATCGTGCCCACCGACACCCCGGGCTTCAATCTGGTGCGCAATATTCCCATCATGGGCCATGAAGGCGAAGATTATTTTTCCCACGGCGAGATCCTTTTCCAGTCCTGCCGGGTGCCCCGGTCCAATCTTTTGGGGCCGGAAGGACACGGGTTCGTCATCGCCCAGGAGCGGCTCGGGCCGGGCCGCATCCATCACTGCATGCGGTGGCTGGGGATCTGCCAGCGGTCCTTTGAAATGATGTGCCGCCGGGCCAATGCCCGCAAGATCACCCGGGACGGCAAACCCCTGGCATCCCGGCAGATCATCCAGGCATGGGTGGCCGAATGCGCCGCCGACATCCAGGCGGCCCGGCTCATGACCCTTTACGCGGCCTGGAAAATCGACACCCAGGGCGCAAAGGCGGCCCGCCATGAAATATCGATGATCAAATTCGTGGTGGCCAATACCATGCAGAAGGTGGTGGACCGGGCCCTGCAGGTGCACGGCGGGCTCGGCATGACCGACGATACGATTCTGGCGTTCTTTTTCCGTCATGAACGCGCGGCCCGGATCTACGACGGCGCCGACGAGGTGCACAAGGTTTCTCTGGCCCGACGGCTGTTGCAGCTCTATCCGCCGAAAGCCTGATAGCGATGAAATTCAACGAATTTAAAAATATGGCAGAGATCTCCATGGAGGAGATCTGCCGGGATACGTTCCGGAAGAACCAGGATTCCATCAAGATCAAAAAAGAAGCCGTGGCTGTGAAGAATCTGGCTGCCATCTTCCACACCACCCTCCGGCTCAGCAATGAAAAAGGGTTCCAGACCATGAGCCTGCGGGACCTGAGCCGCACCTCCGGTTTGAGCATGGGCGCCCTTTATTCGTATTTCACCAGCAAGGATGAACTGCTGGAGATGATCCAGGACCAGGGGCGGCGGCTGACCCTGAAAATCCTGACGGCCTTCATCGATATCGGGGCCCCGCCCGCTGAAAAACTGCGGGCCGCCATCCGCGGCCACCTGTATTTGACCGAAGTGATGCAGCCCTGGTTTTATTTTTCCTATATGGAGACCAAGAACTTAGACAAGCGCCGGCAGAAAAAGGCCATTGAAGGCGAGCTGGCCACGGAAAAGCTTTTTATCGATATTCTGGAGGAGGGCGTCCGTCAGAAGGTGTTTCAGGTGGCCGATCCGGTCATGACCGCCTCCCTTCTCAAGGCCATGCTCCAGGACTGGTATCTGAAGCGCTGGAAATATGCCGGCCGCCGCATATCGGTGGATCAGTATGCGGATTTCCTGATCGGTTTCATGGAATCCGCCGTCCGGCCGGCGCCGTAATCGGTGAGGCGTAAATCTTTATTAATACAAGACCATTAAGACAGTGATGCGACAATAAAGGTTAAGGGATCAGGGCGATAAAGGGAGAGAAACCATGACCATCACGGATCAGGCCACGGCCATCAGGGAAGGGGAGGAACTCGACGTTGCGGCTGTAACGGCGTTTCTGGGCGATGCCCTGGGCGGGCTGGACGGACCCCTGGAAATCCGGCAGTATCCCAGCGGCTTTTCCAATCTGACATACGCGGTGCGCGCCGGGAAACAAGAAATGGTGCTGCGCCGCCCGCCTTTCGGTAAAAAAGCCAGAACCGCCCATGACATGGGCCGGGAATTTAAGATTTTAAGCGCTCTTTATCCGGTCTTCCCCTACTGCCCGAAGCCCTTGGCCTACACCGAAGACGAAAGCATCATGGGCTGTTCGTTTTACGTCATGGAAAAGATTTCAGGAGTGATCCTGCGCAAGGATCTGCCCCCGGGGTTGTCCCTTGGCCCCAAAGACGCCCGCCGGCTCTGTGAAAACATGATCGATTTGCAGCAGCGGCTGCACGCGCTCGATTATGCGTCCATCGGTCTGGCGGATTTCGGAAAGCCCGAAGGATATGTGAAACGCCAGGTGGAAGGATGGTCCCGGCGATACCGGGACGCCCGGACCCCGGATGTTCCGGATTTTGAAGACGTGATGGCCTGGCTGGACCGGCATCAGCCGCCAGATACCCCCAGGCCCGGCATTATTCATAATGATTACAAGTTCGACAACATGGTGCTCAATCCGGAAGATCCCACCGCGATTATCGGGATTCTTGACTGGGAAATGGCCACCATCGGCGATCCGTTAATGGATCTGGGCGCGTCCATATCCTACTGGGTGGATCGGGATGATCCCCAGGAAGCCCAGCTTATGCGCATGATGCCCTCAATTATCGACGGCATGATGACCCGGAAGGAACTGGTGGCGCTTTATGCCGAAAAATCGGGCATTGACGTGGGCAATTTTGATTTTTATTTCGCCTTCGGCCTGTTCCGCCTGGCGGTGATCGCCCAGCAGATCTATTACCGGTTTTATCACGGTCAGACCAAAGACAAGCGCTTCATCCAGCTCGGGTTCGCCGTGGGCCTGCTGGATACAAGGGCCAGAATGGTAATGGACGGCGGCGGGTTTTAGCTTTAGCCCCGCCGCCGTCCAGGCGAATGAAGTTTATCTAAAGATTTTTCAATTGATCTGATTGTTGCGTTGTTGCGAAAAGCATCCTCACCATTCCCGTGAACCTGTTATTCCAGATCCACCGCGCCCTTGGTTCTTTCCCGCCGGCTGGATTCCTTGGCGTCGTAATCGTTCATACAGCTATCGTTTTTCCCCTTGACCAGAGAGCATTCCAGGTATTCGGCCGCCTCGATGACGCAGGCACGGATGGCCTTGCCGGTGGGGGTGTTTTCATATTTGCCCAGGTTGCCGGAAACACCGCTGATGCTTGCGCCGAGATTGAGTCCATAGGAGGTTGAACTGGCTTCCACGGTTCGGGAATCCACGATCTCTGCAGTTTCGGTATCGATCACCTTAAGATCAATGGCCATGTAAGCC
The DNA here is from genome assembly GCA_003597945.1 of Desulfobacteraceae bacterium. GTDB lineage: Bacteria > Desulfobacterota > Desulfobacteria > Desulfobacterales > Desulfosalsimonadaceae > SURF-33. The sequence goes on from QZJS01000130.1 coordinate 7,831, forward strand.
TTGTCGCGCGATCCCCCGATGGAAAAACCCATAATGGAGATGCCTCCCCCGTCGCCGCTGGTCTCGGACTCAAACGCGGAAACCGATCCGGATACTATGTATTTGGCCCCTTTGACCTTTCCGATCTTTGCCCGGGTGGCCGGGTCGATACGGCCGGAAGCGCCGAGATCCTGCTCCGAAAGCACGGCGTCGATTTCCTTGCGCTCCAGCACCTGAAACGCATTGAGATTGGCCAGTTCCGCCGCCAGCATGTCTTGGAGTTCGGAGCCCATGCTGCCGCTCCACCATCCCGCGGATGTCTGGTTGCTGAAACGAAGAACCCCGATGCGTGGTTTTTCATCCGCGAAACTTAAGGAATAAGCCGACAACATCAGTCCCAGGGTCAACAGAACAATCGCTTTTTTCATAAGGCCTCCTGAAGAATTGAAGAAGTTATGGTTTCCGATCAAATCCGGCGCATGCGCAAATTAAGGTTCTAAAAATAAACCGGATCACATGGCAGGTCAAGGTGTTTTTAGGGGCGCGGGCGCGCTGCTGAAATGCATCGATGGACCGTCTAAAACCCGCCAGTCGGATTCCCGATAGATATCCTTGCAATATTGAACGTCTTTTCCGCGGTTTTTTTCCGTTTTTTCCTGGTCATCTCTGGGATTGGCCCCCATTTCGGCCCACAGGAGCGTGGCGCCGGCGGCCGTTCCCAGGGTACACGGTTCATGGGTGCAGTTCCCCCGGGTTTCCCGGGGCATGGCGATCCGGGTGACAGCCACGCACTGGGCCATGCGAAGCTCAGAGATCATGCCGCGCTCGGCCATGGTCGTTCCCGGAATCGGTATGCGTCGGGCCGCGCCGCTGAAAGCCGGCCTTATGGAAGCTGTAAATTGTATCATTTCAGCGAGTTCGCTGTTGGAATGCTCCGGGCCGATGGGCTCCACGCAGGTCCCCACCCAGAGTCCCGCGGCCTGGAAATGGCGGATGCTGGCCAGTCGCTGGGCCGGTTCAACTTCGTTTTCAATTCCTTCCCGCAAGCGCAGGGCATGATAGACGCCTTCAAAACCGGCTTCTTTCATCTGCTGGGCCTGGGGCAGGGTTCTGTCGCTGGTATTGGCGATAAATACAGTGCCGGGTTTCAGGTTTTTTTTTATTTCTTTTGCCATATCCAGAAGCAGGCTGAAGGGATACGCGGCGGTGGTCATGACCAGCACGGCATTGGCGCCCTGGCGCTCAAATCCGAGTGCCATTTCAACGGCTTCCTCGGATGATATCCGCCACTGGTCTTTGAACACGTTGTTCTTTTTAGCAAACGAACACCAGAGGCAGTTGCAGGCGCAGGGCGCCAGATCAAGGGCGAACTGGCCGTGAATTTCGGCTTTCCCGTCGCATACCGCCTCCGAGATGCGCCGGGCTTCAGACATCAGGGCGAAGCTTTCCGGAGAATGGGCCGGATACGACAGCATCCGGACCAGTTCTTCCCGGGTAAAGCTTTCGGCGTCACGGGATTTTTTAAGGATGTCTGTCAGTGTCATGCGTTGTCCCCTTCATTATATGATAGCGCGTTATCCATTTTGTCTTCGAAAACCGTTTTTTGCATTTATGCCGTCTTCGTACCCTTTTTCCCAACTACTTGCAACAGTTCACGCAGATCGCTTCCCATGATGATGCAAAATCCCAGCGGAAAGAAGCATAAAAAGGGAATGGCCGGCCAGGTGCCCCGGTGCCAGGCGAAAACCACCGGGACCAGGCTATAGAGCAAAAGCGGAAGATTGATCATCAGGTTGACGATGCCGTGGGTTTGAATGGTGGTCTGAAATGTCGCGGGGATGCCGTCGGTGATCCCGAACTTGGGGGTCCGCAGGAACACGCCGCCTTTCTGGGTCAGGCCCTTGATCACCGCCAGGGAAAAAAACGGCGCCAGGCCGATGCTGGCCGCGGGCAGGAGGGGAAGCACCCAGAGGTCCCGGCGCCGGCAGGCCCGCCATCCATAAATCAGATAATAGCAGATCACGGCGATGCCGGTGAGCAGAAACAGCGGCACGTCAAACCAGATGATCTGGTAAACGCCGATGCCGATCCGGTTTAACAATACCGGAAATAACGTAATGGTGGCCGTAAACGCGAATATCCAGCAGAAATTGGCCAGCAAATGGGCCGCGGCCTCGATTTTGACCCCGGGGGGCACGGCCGAGACCATGAGTTTCGGAAGCAGTTTTCTGGCGGTCTGAATGGCCCCTTTTCCCCAGCGCTCCTGCTGACGCCGGAAATCGGAAAGGGTCACCGGAAGTTCCGAGGGGACCACCACGTCGCCGGCGTATACGAACCGCCATCCGGCCATCTGGGCGCGATAGCTTAAATCCAGGTCTTCGGTCACGGTATCCGACGACCATCCGCCGGCGCTTTCAATGGCCGTTTTCCGCCAGATTCCGGCAGTCCCGTTGAAATTGAAAAACAGCCCCCGCCGGAACCGGACCTCGTGTTCGATGCCGAAGTGGGTGGACAGCAGCAGGGACTGGAGCCGGGTCAGCCAGGAATACCCGTTGTTGAGAAACCCCCACCTGGCCTGGACCATGCCGATATTCGGGCGGGTGAAATGCGGGACCATTTTTCGCAGAAAATCGGGCCGGGGAACAAAATCCGCGTCAAATAAGGCGATCAACTCTCCCTTGGCCCGGTCCAGCCCGTTGGCCAGAGCCCCGGCCTTATACCCTGTGCGTCGCTGACGCCGGACAGCGCGGATATCCATTCCCCGGGCGGACCAGCAGGCCACCCGTTCATCCACCACCCGGCTTGTGTTGTCGGTGGAATCATCTAACACCTGGATTTCAAGCTTTTCCGTCGGCCAGTCAAAGGCCGCCACCGCGTCAATGAGTCGTCCGGCCACCAGGGATTCATTATACAGGGGAAGCTGGACCGTGACCGTGGGCAGCACTGCCGGTAAGGAAAGGTCTTTTTTAAATTCAGGGTCCGGTTCAATGGCTGAAGAAATCCGCGCGCACCGGCGCCAGCAGTAAATCATCCAGATCCGGTGGATGCCGTAGAGGGCCAGTCCGCCGACGGCCAGAAAATGAACCACCGTCAGCACATTGAGGATCAGCGATGTCATGGATCATCTCGTCAGGGGGTGTTTCTGTGCCCACTCTTCGGTGCCGCCTTCATAGTTGACGGCCCCCGGCAGACCGGATAGCTGGTGCACCAGCCAGGTATAGCCGGAACGGATGCCGGCGGTGCAGTAATAGACCACGGGTTTATTCAGATCCACGCCTTTATTTTCCAGAAGGGTCTTGAGCTGGTCGGCGGAAATGACCTGCCGGTGGCGGCCCTGGTAGAATTTCTCCCAGCCGAGATGAACGGCCCCCGGCAGACGCCCGAGCATCCATTCCTTGAAAAAGCCGCGGGTGTCCACCAGATTGATCTTATCTTTCCGGGCGTCGATCTGCTCCCGGCTGATATTGACCTGGGGCGCAAGGTTCACCTCGTATGTCGTTGGCGCGCGGTTTTTGCCCGCATCAGCGGTCATTGGCCGATTGTCCGCCTGCCAGCTCTGAATCCCGCCGTCAAGAAAATAAACCGGTCCCTCATGGCCCAGCCAGGCCAGCATCCAGACCACCCAGCCTTCTCCGCCCCAACTGGTGTCGGCGTCTCCGTAAACCAGCACCGCGTCGGTATGGGAAATGCCCATGGCGCCCAGGGCGCGGGCCAGCTCTTCGGGCGGCAGGATGCGCCATTTAACCCCATCCTCTTCCGTGCGGGTGTAGTTTTCCCATGAAAACGACAGCGCGCCGGGGATATGGCCCTGCTGCCATTCTTTCGGCGGTCGGGCATCCAGGATGACGGCATCTGAAAGTTTGGCGGCCTGGGCCGGATCGGCCAGGCGCAGGTCAAAAGCCATCAGGGGCGCGGCCGCCATGAGCATGGCCGATGCCGCCATGCATAAGTATATCATTCGGTATGTCATTTTTTTGTATCCTTCTTTTTTGCGTTTGTGCGTTGTTCCTGATTTTCTGCTTAACAACCAGTATTTTTTTTCGCATGCTCGTGGAGTTATAACTTCCAGCGCCTGGATTTTAAGGATCACGATTTTTTCACTAATAGAGCTGCGGACGGCCGCCATGACGACGGACGGCGTTTCGGTCCATCCAGGCTTCACGGGCCACGATCCATAAAATTTTTCCGCCGGCCTTGATCACGCCGCCGACGGTGCGGCTGATTTTCGATGTTCCGGCCAAGCGGGGCAGATACATTACCGGGATTTCCCGGATGCGCAGACGGTGCCGATAGCATCGCCGCGATTAGTACGAGTACGAGTCGATATTTTCGCTTCATTCTTTGGGATCAGTGCTGGCCCCAGATCTGGACGACGGCGGGGCGGCCGTCGAGCGCGCTCTTCAGTCCCTTGGCGAGGTCGAAGCGCGAGCGGTAGGTCGCCACGATGGATTTGAT
>QZJS01000045.1 GCA_003597945.1 Desulfobacteraceae bacterium
GGCTTGAATGCGCTCCATGAAGGCTTCGTTGAATTTCATCAGTTCGCAACAGATGAAGTCGCCGCCGCCTTGCCAGTTGCCTGCTTGCGAGATGCCTGATTTATCGCCTTTGATGACGTTTTGCAGGCGGATAATGCTGTCGTTGTCGCCGTAGTCAAGTTGCTCAATGCCGATGTACTGCCTGCCCATTTTGTGGGCGACTGCACAGGTAGTTCCTGACCCAATGAAAAAGTCCAATACGAGATCATCCTTGTTCGTGCAGAGTTCAATTATCCTTTTTAGGAGCATCTCTGGCTTTTTGCCGTTTTTGAGAGTAACTCCACCTTCATTTGCGATACCAGTCCAACTAATATCATACCATACATCGGTAAGCGCTTCTGCAGGCACCACTTGTCCGTCTATTTCTTTGTAAACATTCTCCCAAAAAATGATTTGTTCCCCATTCAGAATGTAAAAACCATCAACGTCCTCACCTGGATGCTGGTACACTATTCGTTTATTCTCCTTAGATTTTCTTATTATATCGAGTCTTTTTGCGCGGGCCCCACCACCTATGGCAGCCGTTCTGAAAACGACAGCCTTGTTTTCTTCAGCAAATTCCTCAAGGAAAACGACGGGCTGAGCATCCGGGTCATCAACATGCACACCATCAAACCAATCGACACCGAGGCCGTGGTATCGGCCATCAAGGACACCCGGCGCATCATCACCTTCGAGGACCACAATGTCGAAGGTGGACTGGGCAGCGCCGTGGCGGATGTCATCGCGGCTTCGGGAAAGGGGTGCGCCTTTGAAAAAGTCGGCATCCCGGACTGCTACTGCATCGTGGGCTATCCCGAAGACCTCCAGAACTACTACAAGCTGGATGCCGACGGCATCATCGAAAAGGTCCGCGAAATCATGGGCCGTGAATTTGAGGAAGACGAAGACTGGGAAGATGAGGTATGACATGGCCACACCCACGGAACTGATGACCGCCAGAATTTTCCTTAAAGCCCTGTTTCCGGTGATGAAGGTCGTTATCGAAGACGACCCCAAAATGAAGGCGAAATTTAAAACCGTCACCGGCAAAGTGCAGTTTATCGCCCGGGATCTGGACGGCGATGTCGGGGCCTGCCTCCATTTTGAGCAGGGACGCCTGGAGATCGTTCAGGGCGTCTGCCCCGGCCCGGACATCACCTTCGGCTTTCCCAGCGTGGCCAAAATGAACGCCATGCTGGCCGGCAAGCCCGTTATCCCGCGCATCCGGGGCCTTCTCAACCTGGGCATGCTGATCAAGATGTTTTCCCTGCTGCTCTATCTTAAAGTGCTGATGCCCACGGCCCGACCCAAGGACCCCTTCAAGCGCCGCATGAAGATCAAGATGACCATCTACATGATCACCACGGCGCTCAGCCAGTACAACAAAGGCGGGGACCCGGAAATGGTCAAATGGACCGCCAAACAGCCGGAACGGATCTACCAGATGTCGGTGGACGGCCAGCCCGACATGGCGGGATACCTGCGGGTAAAAGCCGGAAAAACCAAGGCCGGCCGGGGATTCTACACCCGGCGGCATCCGTTTGTGCACATGCGATTTAACGGTGTTGACGGGGCCATGCCGGTCATGCTAAACGAGGTGAGCATGGTGGAGGCCATCCGCAACCAGTACCTGGTGGTGGAAGGCTCCCCGGAATATGGCCGGGATATCGGTGATTTCATGATGCGCATCCAGGCGTTGACGACCTGACGGATATTGATTCTTGTCATGCCGCTCTCCGCGATAAGTCAAAAACCGACGATCGCTGGTGTCTTTTCAGGTTGGCTGGGCGTGCCTATTCATAGACATGTTTTCGGTGGCCGACGCGCAGAACGCGAACGGTAACTATATGTTCATGGATATCGCAAATGACCCGGTATGGTCCAATACGATATTTCCAGAAACCGGTCATATTTTTCCGAAGGGGATCGCCAAAACGACGGGGGTCATCATCCGTGGCGATTCGATCCCGTAAATAACACAGAATCAGGGACTGCGCCTGCCGATCCAGCTTGCGCAGTTCTTTTCTGGCCCGATCATCGAATTCAACCCTCCAGATCATTTCTCTGCTCCAACTCCTCCAGCGCCCAGATTCTTTCGGGTGGATTTTCCATCCGGTGGACCGCGAGATAATAATCTTCCAGATCTTCCAGATGCTCCATAATAGCTTCCCGGGCATAAAAAGACTTTGTCCTGCCGGTTTTGAATGCTAAAGATTCCAGCCTTTTTTCAATTTCTTGAGGCAATCTGATTGCCAGCATTTTTTCACCTCCTGATTTTGCTATACACATATAACAAAATCGGACGCCACGTCAATTTCTTTCTAAAACCCCTCAAAAAAATAAACACCGTCCGGTTTCTTTGCGTGCAAATATTTTCCCGATATGTTAGAAACATGAATCAAGTAAAATGGCAAAAAAATAAAAAGTGAATAGGACAACAGGATTGGAAAACCAAAAATTTTCCGGCAAGCGGATTCTGGTGACCGGCGGGGCGGGCTTTATCGGCTCCCATGTTGTGGACGCCTGCATTGCGTCAGGATATGACGTGGTCGTGGTAGACAATCTCTCCTCGGGGCGGACGGAAAACATCAACCCGGCGGCCCGTTTTTACCAGTTAGATATCCGCTCCGATGACCTGGACGCGGTATTCCGGCAGGAAAATCCCGACTTCGTTAATCATCACGCGGCCCAAATATCTGTTCCCGATTCAGTACGTGATCCCAAATTCGATGCCGACGTCAATGTCATAGGCTTTCTCAATCTCATGGAATGCGCTGTCCGCCATGGGGTAAAAAAGACCATCTTTATCTCCTCCGGCGGGGCCATTTACGGCGAAGCCGATACCTACCCCACCCCGGAAACCTATCCGCCCCAGCCTTTGTCGCCCTATGCCATTACCAAACTTATCGCCGAACATTACCTGCAATTCTATCACCATCAATACGGCATGGATTACACGGTGCTGCGCTATGCCAATGTCTACGGTCCCCGGCAGATTCCCAAAGGCGAAGCCGGCGTGGTGGCTATTTTTATTGAAAACCTGCTGGCCGGGCGGCCCTCGGTCATCAACGCCTATCCGGATGAGCCCCGGGGCATGGAACGGGATTACTGCTTTGTCGGAGATATTGCCCGGGCCAATATTTTAGCAATGAATTCAAGCAACCTCGTCGCCGACGTATTTAATATCGGTACGGGCATCGCCACCAGGACCGCGGATTTATATGACATGATTTATCATGCGCATGCCGCCGCCGGCATTGATAAACGCATGAATACCGATCATGACCCAGCCCTGAAACATCCGCCAAGAAACCCCGCCCGCAAAGGGGACCTCTCAAGAAGCTGTCTTGATGTGGCAAAGGCCCATGCCATTCTCGGCTGGAATCCATCCCTGAGTCTTAACGAAGGCATCCGGAAAACTCTTGCCTGATATTTCTTCAACTTTTGACGTGAAAACAGGGCAATCGTTGATGAAGATTTGCCTAATCTGCCCGGACGTTTTCGATCAAACAGGGTTAAATCAGAAACAATTTTGATTATCACCCGTATGTTTAAACGAAAAGGGGTCCAGCATTTTCTCAAGGCCTTCGAGGGGATGGATCTTGATTATGCGATTCATATTGTTGGGGATGGGCCTTATCTTGTGGATCTGAAACAGCAAGCCGAATCGATCGCTACTCCGATTCGGTTTCATGTGTTTATTGAAAATAATTCGGAATTATTCAAAGAACTGATGGAAACGTCCGCCATATTCGTGTTCCCGTCTGAATCCGACAACTTTCCGGTCGTGCTTTTGGAAGCCATGGATGCCGGCATGGCGATTATTACAACCCGTGGCACAGGCTGTGAAGAAGTCGTCGGGAATATTTTGGAGAAGGCCTGACATGAAGGTTTGTTTTTCATGTGTGGAGTTTTTTGCGTGGGGTAAATATGGGGGTTTCGGCCGGGCGAGCCGAAAAGTTTGTCTGGAGCTGGTCAAAAGAGGTATTGAAGTTTTCGCGGTTGTGCCGAGACAGCAGGGGCAAAAAGAATTCGAAAAAATAGACGGAATCACAGTTATCAGTTTTCCAAAATACATGCCCTGGAAAGCATTTGCCATCTATAAGAAGATTGACGCGGATATCTATCACGCCTCCGAGCCGTCCCTGAGTACCTATTTCGCCATCAAGGCAATGCCGCATAAAAAACATATTATCAATTTTCAGGATGCCAGAAATCTAAGCGACTGGAAAATTGAATTTGAAAGGCCGTCAGTTAACAAGCTCCAGGTTTTCTCAAACTTTATTTACGAACATAATTTCCTCGTCACCATTGCAGTCCGGAAAGCCCATGGGGTTTTTTCCCAGTCCGACTCCCAGATCGAAAAGATCAAGTCCATGTATGGTTTGAATCGGGTATTGCCTCTCCACAACCCTGTAGATATTCCGCAAAAACAGATTCGCAAAGCCAAGAATCCGACCGTTGGGTGGATGAACCGTTGGGACAGGCGAAAACGGCCGGAGCTTTTTCTGGATCTCGCGGCCAGGTTTCCCGATGTCGGATTCATCGCGGCCGGAGAATCAAAACATAAGGGATGGGACGCTTATTTGCGCAACAAATACGGAGGGGTTAAAAATCTTGAAATGGTCGGGCACGTTGACCAGTTTAAAAACCCGGAAATGCATTCAAAAATACTTGAAAAATGCTGGATTATGGTCAATACGGCGACCCGAGAAGCCATGCCGACCAACAGTTTTATTGAGTCGGCGGCGCATAAATGCGCGTTGCTTGCCGGGCTTGATTATCGAGATGGATTTGCCGAAAATTTCGGCTATTGTGCGATAGACGGAGATTTTGAAAAGGGCTTGAGATGGCTCCTGGAAAACAATCGATGGCGGGAACTTGGCGAAAAGGGATATGCCCATGTCAATGCGGGATACCGAACCGAAATGCTTATTGACCGCCATATACAAATTTATGAAGCGGCGTTAGGCGGACAAAAACTGGAAGAAAATGGTCACTGATAGTCATGGACGATTCTTTTAAAATCGATTTTATCGGGATTGGCGCCGCAAAAGCCGGCACCACGTGGCTTGCCGATGCCCTGAGGCAGCATCCGGATATCTTTATCCCGGAAAAGAAGGAGTTGATATATTTTTGTAAAACCGAGTTGGCAACCCAGATTCGAAATTACAGGTATGAAAAGCCCATAACCTGGTACCATTCTTTTTTTAAAGGCGCCGCCCCCGCCCAAGTCAAAGGTGAAATTTCCCCGCATTATCTCAATGCCCCTGAAGCGGTGGAGAAGATTTATCAATACAATCCGGAAATTAAAATCATTGCCGCATTAAGAAATCCGGTTGAAAGAGTAGTTTCGCATTATTTTTATGCGATTCAGATCGGTAAAATACCGGCTGTGCCATTCGCCGATGCAATAAACAAATATCCGATAATATTAAAATATGGCCTTTATTTTAAACATCTGACCCAATATTATAATCAATTTCCAACTTCCAATATTAAAATCGTTTTATTTGATGATTTAAAAGCTCATCCGCAATCTTTATATTCAGAGGTTCTTAATTTTCTGAGTGTCCGTGAATATGTCCCTTCCACGCTGGATAAAAAAATAAATAGAACAAAACAAAACAGAATATCAGGGCTCAATTATCTGATTGAATCGTCAAGAATCTTTATTCATCAAAACAAGCTTCTCTTTTTACGGCCGTTTTTAAAATACATTGGAATTACCCCGCTGGCTGAATTCGTCAGGGATCATTTAAATACGACCTATAATAAAAGGCAAAAAATCAAACTGGGTTCTAATATATATGGCATGCTATACGATTATTATTCAGAGGATATTAATAGTTTGGAAAAACTGATCGACAGAGATTTGTCCGGTTGGAAAAGAGTTGATTGTTCAGCCCTCGGCCCTAATTTCTTTTAATCGGGTTAATAACCTCTTCATAGATATTAATATATCTTTTAGCGACAGTCGGCCAACTGAAATTTTCATCCAATCGACGTCTTGCTTTTGCGCCGAATTGCTCACACAGCAACGGGGCTTCAACATATTTAATCAGGGCCTGACGAAGTTCTTCAATATTGCCCGGCCGGACAAGCAAAGCCGTATTGCCCACGACTTCTTCGCATCCCGTGTCCATAGTGGTGATAATCGCCATTCCGGCATCCATGGCTTCCAACAAGACGATGGGAAAATTATCCGATTCAGAGGGGAACACGAATATTTTCGATGTCTCCATCAGATCCGCGAACCGCTTTGATTTGTTGTTGATAAAGCCATGAAAAACAGCGCCAATCCGCGCCGATTCCGCCTGCTGTTGCAACTCATTGCGATATGGACCATCTCCGACAATATGGATTTCATGATCAAGAGCCAGCCCTTCAATAGCTTTAAAAAAATGCTGGACTCCTTTTCGCTTGAACATGCGAGTGACAATCAAAATTCTATCACTTTTTGGCTTCCCCGTTCGGAAACGGCCGGGGAAAAACCCATTGGGAATAATCGCTGTTCTTGCCTCGGGCATTGCCTGCTTTACCAGCTTTTCGATGAATCGCGATATACAAATTATCCGGCTGCATGAGCGAACAACCATTTTCCATACCGGATGAGATATTTTATGAAGCAACAAAAACCGATCCGGGTTAAACCCGGGCACATCCGATCCGTGCGAAGTTATGATATAAGGAATTCCGGTAAACTTTGAAACGATATAAGCCAGAATGCCGTCAGGATAAATAAAATGGGCGTGGATAATATCATACTTTTTTTTTTTCGCCATCATCATGGCCGCCGGCAGGGCAGTGCAAAGATAACTCACCATTTCGTGGGGATTACAGATAACCAGACTTTTACGAATACAAGGTACTCTAAGAATGGAAAGACTATCCGTCTTCTCAATCGTTGGTAACCTTCGGTATTTCATTGTCAAGAGGTCAAGGCTGTGGCCAGTGGCCACAAGCTGCTTCGAAAGCCCATAAACCACATGCCCACCACCACCGCCAAGTGGCGGATATTCATAACATAATTTAAAAATATTCAAAAACTACGCCTTCATTACTTACAATTATTCGTTGGGCCATCAAAAGAATTTATAAATTTCTTATAAAAGCAACGAAGCAAGCGTTGTCAAACCTTTATTTTCAGCTTTTTCAGCTTTTTCATTTTTTCGATTGTTTTGTGATTTGGAATCGTGTTTTTATTATTTCCAAAAGCATCTTATTTGGCTTTCGACGGGAAAGGCGGACCCAAATGAACGGATTATTTTCACAACATCGAAATCCTTATATACTTATTTTCAACTATGCGTTTTTGGCGATGCTGGGTTGTATAACGGCGCTGGTGTTTTTACCCAGACCTGTGCAAATGCATATGGAAGCCATCATCTGGGACCATCCCATGGCGCCAATTTCGGGGGTCATTATAACCATTTTGTTTTTCCTGCTGAATCGAAATGCCGTCAGATCGGTTTTTTCTGTGACGAATGAGAAGAAGATGGGCAGTCCGATCCGGTCGAATGCTGCTTTTTCCAGGTTTATGCCTGTATTTCCGGTTTATTACCTCGTGCTGATCATCATTTTTTCATTTTTGGCATTCTATCTTTATTCACTCCGCCTGGATAGCCTGAATTTCTGGGATGACGAATATCTGGTTGTAAAAGCAGCCGAGGGATATCGACAAACCGGAAGCTTTTATTCTTGGGATTTCATCAGGGGAGAAATCACGTCTCATAAATATGAACGCGCATGGCCGCACCTCTGGCTGGTATCTCAATCATACAAAATTTTCGGGGTTTCCGAATGGTCTTCCAGGATTGTTTCCGTGGTCTTCGGATGTCTATTTGTTTTTTCTTCCTTTTTTATTGCCTTCTATTTTACAAAAAATGCCGCCCTGGCGACAATCATTTCCGCCATTTTTCTTTTAAATCCTGATTTTATGTATTATTTTCGCCATACTCGGATGTACGCCGTCCTGATGCCCCTTTTTTTTATCTGGTCCATGACCGTTTTTCTCACCATAGAGGGGCGCTGGTGCTGGCTTGAAAGTAGATGGGGTACAAATAAATTTTTTTCAAACTATTTAAATTTTGACTATCGATTTGCCCTGCTGTCGCTTTTTTTAATGGTCTGGGCATATCATATTCACGTCATTTCGCTTCTAATTGTTCCAGTGACATTTGCTTATTTAGTGACCATGGCGATCATGTTCAGAAAAAAGAAATACATCGGGTTGAGCCTTTTTTTAATCATCGCGGCGATATTGATTTATCTTTTCCTGCCAACCAATACCATTATCAAATTTATGACAAATGTTATATCCTTATTTGAATCCATCCGACCGATATTTATGAAACTGATGGTTCAGAAGCCTTTTTTCACCCTGACCAACCTGATGTTGCTTTCCGGAAGCATAGTTCTCATTTTCCTCTGCCCTGACAATCTCCAGAAAAAGAAACTGGTCTTCTGCCTGCTGATGGTCCTGATTGCGATTTTCTTTTTCATGTTCATGGTGGACTTTCATTCACAGCATTATCGATACATCTGCCATGCGGTCCCTTTTGCCATTCTGTTGATCTGTCTCACATATGTGACCATACTAAAGGTATTTCGAAACCGCTTTATTTTTCTGGTTGGAGTTTTTCTTCTACTTGGATCCCAGGCGGCGCATTTTGTCCGGGGCGCGCCGTTTTTATATCATGGAGCACGGGGTCAACCCGTCCCGTCTGTTGCCTATGCAACGGTTCGGAATAACCTGGCCGAAGGTGATGTGATTTTTGCTCAATATCTCCGCGATTACTATATGCGCGGCATCCCCAAAGACACCCCGACCATCAGTCTTGGCAAGGTCCCACAGGATTTTGCAAAACCCAACCCTTACAATTTCAAACGTTTTTTTAAAGATGTCCGCCAATACAAAAGAGGCTGGGTGATCTGGGATAAATACAAAGAATACCATGTTCATCCCAAGGTGGCGGCCTATGTCAAAACACTTTTTACAAAAATCCACGGGGAAGGCGTGGATGACACCAATGTCGAGGTTTATTTTTTCGATGAACCCATGATTAAACGTGCGGTTTTCCGTTGATATATCAACCTTATTCATCGTCATATCGATTGGCTGTGATCGCCGCCTGCCGATTTCCATGGCCCCGGGCATATAGTAGCCCCGAAAAACCGGGCGATATGTTAAAGTGTGCTCTTGACCAGAAAGGAACAGCAAGTTAAAACTGATTAAAATGTTAAACTATAATAATTTTTTTTATCAAAATATACTGGTTCATACGCATATTGCAAAAGCCGCCGGCAGTTCATTTCTATTCGGTTTGACAAAAATTGTCGGGGAAGAATACGTATATGATGGAAGACATGCCGAAAAAAAATTATCGGATTTATCTAATCAGGAAATTAAAAAACTCCGGTTAATCAGCGGACACTTCCATTTATCAAAAAAAATTTCTATTCCTGTTGAAGATAAATTTTTCAGCCATTTTCTTATCAATCGCATTTTACTTAAACCAAAGCATGTATATAAAAAAAAATTATATATGTGTACATTACGAGACCCGATCTCAAGATTTATATCATTTTACAACTTTGTGATTGAAAGACCGAGCCACCCAGCATTTGGTAGCGTTGTCGGGAAAAGCCTGGATGAAGTTGTTTCAGATTACATAAAAAAAGAACACCCTAAAATTAAAAATAGCCAGTGTATGGCTGTTTCCGGGAAAAAAGCCCCCTCTTTTAAGGATGTTCTCGACGCTCTTTCAAGGTATTATATTTTAATCACTCCATATTTTCAGGTGAATGAAGCCCTGAATGCTATGTCGCGGGTCATGGGAGCAGATAAAGAGTTTAATGATGTAAAAATAAATGTGGGGAAAACTAAAGATGATTATATATCCGATAAAAACAGGAAACATTTAATGAAATTAACAGCACTGGATCAGAAACTTTATCACTATTCAGTAGAGCATTTCCCGCGTTTTATCAGAAAGTTAGAAAAGGCCTTAAGCAGATGACGTTTTTCCTTTTTCCACAGCAGTGCAGTGATATCCTGACTGTATAGAATAAATATTTAGGGGCTTTATATCAAATTAAAAAATGCCAAATAAACTCTGGAGCAAGTCGAATCTTGCAGGGTCATACTCAATTGAACACACTAATGATTTATATTGATGCCATACGCAGGTATGGGCAATTAATTTGTATAATTTATAAAGAAGTCCGTGCGGAATTCCCGCAACAGATCCTCGCAATTTCGTTTCTCAGCATATGCTCGGTCACCGCCCTGACAATCAGTTTTGCCGGATATTTTGTATTAATCAATGAATGGGTAAAACAGAGCGGTTTATCTCTGGGACCGTGGACATTTTATTTTCATGGAGACATTCCCTTAACATTTTTTATGGCAACATTTTTATTAATCTTGGGTGTTATTGGTGCATGGTGCTCTTTTTTTATCGAGTTAAAGGTCGCACGAACAGCTATTCGATATTACCAGGCATGCGGCATTCGATTTGTTCGGCTGATAAACCATCCTGATAATGACGGCTGGCAGGGTTTCTTTTCAAACGGCCTGAAGCAGGAGTTGACCAGAATGATTAACAGCGATTTGCAAAAACGCGGAATGATAGCAAAGCATCTCCTTCAAGGGATTCTGCCGGGTTTCACCTGCATTGTCGCTGGGCTTATCATGTTCTATACCAACTGGTCATTAAGCATTTTCGTAATTTTAATATCCTTGATTTTTATGCCATATTTTTTCAAAATCAACCAGTCTACTGCCGCCTTGCAGAAAGCGTTTGAAGACATTGGCGAAACTTATCGAAGCCGGTTTTCATACTTATTAAAATCAAGTCTTCAGAAAGAAGATAATTCCAAAGATAGCTTGACGGAATTTATATCAGGCGACTTGTTCTTTCAGCAAAAATTTATGTTTTTAAGGCGATTTACACAAGGAGATAAAATCCAGGCGTTAAACTCGACCTTTTTTGTAATCATCCTGTATATCTTGATTATATTTTATATCCTATCCGTCGATAACAATGCTGTCGGATGGAAAAAGCTTCTGATTTTCGGCATAGCATTCCGATTTTTTTTTAACAGTTTCCGGAATGTGGCCGGAATCATCAGCACATGCAGCCGGCTCTATCCGGGAACAAGACGTTTAGATCTATTAGCAGATTATTGTCATAAGCTGCGAACGAAGGGAAAAATAACCGGCAATGAACTTTTTCAAAAACTTCTTACTCTGGAACTATTTGATACAGAAAAATCAACCCCTGCACGAATCAGAGTCGGCATACTGCATTGGATCTATGTGGCATCACCTGAGCTTGAAATCGATTCAATAAAGCAATCCATTGCTTTATTGATTATTTCCGCGGCGCCAAACGTCAACATATTAAGCGATATCGAAATTATAAATAATCTATCCAACACCAGCACGGAGAAAATCTCCAGTGCCATGAATAAGGGCTTCAGCCAATTCATGGAAGGTCATCAAATAAATGATTCCGCTATCACTTCTGCTGAAGATCACAATATACCTTCAGAAAAAACGGTTTTATTATACAAAATCTGGGAGCAGTCAAAAAAACACCCCTTTATTTTCATCCTGTCTTCCATTTTATCTTCTCCGTTACACCGGCTGCTCAAAAGAATCGCAAATCAGGAAAAGAATTTATTGATATTTATCCTGACGACTAAAAAGGGCCTGCGTAAATTCGCGGATGATGAAGAAGGGATTATTGTATTCAAGGAGTTCCATCCCATGATCACTTCTGTTAAAAATCTTTTTATGACAGATAAAAGCGGTTTAACAGATGAAGAAGATTTGTTTGATGAAGTGTAACACACTAGAAGCCGTTTCAAAACCTCAGATCAGGTTCGAGGGCAAGGCGCGGGCCAATGAAAAAGCGGAGCATATTCGATAATATGTGAGCATTTTGAAGAGGC
>QZJS01000051.1 GCA_003597945.1 Desulfobacteraceae bacterium
ACCGGTCGGCCCGGATGACGGATAATTTTGAAAAAGAAGGGGTGTTTACCGGCGCCTGGTGCGTCAATCCCGTAACCGGCCGGCGCATGCCGGTTTACACCGCCAATTTCGCCCTCATGGGATACGGTACCGGCGCGGTCATGTCGGTTCCGGCCCACGACCAGCGGGATTTCGATTTTGCCGTCAAATACGGATTAGACATTGTGGTGGTTATCTGTCCGCCGGACAAAGCCATAGAAGAGGTGGCGCGGACCGAAGCCTATGCGGGCGAAGGCGTTCTGGTGAATTCCGGGCCCTTTGACGGCATGCCCAACAAGGCGGCCATGGAGGCCATTGCCGATTTTCTTGAAAATAAAAAAATGGGCAAACGGGCCGTGAGCTTTCGTCTGCGGGACTGGGGCATCTCCCGGCAGCGGTACTGGGGCGCGCCCGTTCCCATGGTTCATTGCGCGTCCTGCGGCACGGTGCCGGTGCCCGATGCCGATTTGCCCGTGGTCCTTCCGGAAACCGCGGACCTTCTGGACGCCGGCGGTTCCCCCCTGCCGGTGCTGGAATCCTTTGTCAATACCACCTGCCCGACCTGCAACGGCCCGGCCCGACGGGAAACCGACACTATGGACACCTTTGTGGAGTCCTCATGGTATTTCGAACGGTTCTGCAGCCCGCACTGCGACACCGGCATGTTCGATCCGGCCGATGTGGCCTACTGGATGCCCGTGGATCAGTATATCGGCGGGGTGGAGCACGCGGTGCTCCACCTGCTCTATTCCCGCTATTTCACCCGGGTGTTAAACGACATGGGGCTGGTGGATTACAAGGAGCCATTTACCCGACTTCTGACCCAGGGCATGGTCTGCAAGGAGACCCTGCAATGCCCGCAACACGGCTTTTTGTTTCCGGAAGACGCCGTTCCCGCCTCCGACGACCGGGGCCTTGTCTGTGCCAAATGCAACAGCGCCGTGACCGTGGGCCGGGTGGAAAAAATGTCGAAATCCAAAAAAAACGTGATTGATCCCAATACGCTTTTAGATCGCTATGGCGCGGACACGGTCCGTCTGTTCTGCCTTTTTGCGGCCCCGCCCGAGCGGGATCTGGAATGGAGCGAACAGGGGGTGGAAGGCGGGTTCCGCTTCATCAACCGGATCTGGCGGCTGGTGGACGACTGGATGCCCGTCATTGGCGGATCAAAGCGGTTTGACGGCACACCCGATGATCTGGAAGGTGAATTGAAGGCACTGCACGCCGGTGTTCACAAGACCATCCGGAAAGTCACCTCAGACATTGAAGACCGGTTCCATTTTAACACGGCCATCAGCGCGGTCATGGAACTGATCAACGCCATGTACGGTTTTGACACGGGGTTCAAATCTCCGCATACGGCCACCGTCATGCGGTCGGCCGTTGAATCCGTTATATTGCTGCTCTCACCCATCGTGCCGCATGTTGCCGAGGAACTCTGGCAAACCCTGGGACACGCGCCGGGGACATTGTCAATGGCGCCCTGGCCAAAATTCGACGCCTCGGCCCTGGTGACCGACACGCTGCTGGTTGTCATCCAGGTCAACGGCAAGCTGCGGGGCCGGTTCTCCATTGACGCGGATGCCGATGATGAAGCCATCAAGCAGCGGGCGTTAACAGATGATCAGGTGACCCGTTTCATCGGCGACAAGCCGGTGCGCAAAATCATCCTGGTGGGGAAAAAACTCGTCAATATCGTGTTGGGATGATCCGGGGCGCGGACATCAAAATTTTAAAAAGCAATAGCAACGTGAAAGCAATTCATATTGATTCAGCGGGTATCCGGAGGGAAACACGAATGGGCCGACGGTCTTTCGGGACGTCCCGGATCGCTTGGGTTGTTTGCGTACTCCTGATCCCGGCATTCACAGGGGCCTGTGGATACCGGTTCGCCGGAGGCGGCCGCCTGCCCGAGGGTATCCGGACGCTCAGCGTGGGCGTGTTTGAAAATCAGACCAAAGAAACCGGACTGGAACATCAGATCGCCAATGAGATCGTTCACCAGTTTACCCGTTTCGGTACGGTACGGATGACGGACCGGGATTCGGCCGAGGCATTCCTTACCGCCCAGATCCGGTCGGCCGGTATCAACACCATCGCCCATAAAAGCGCGAACGTGTCCGCAGAACGCCGTATCCGGGTAGTGGTCATCCCGACGCTGACCGCGCCAGACGGCCGGATCATCTGGTCAAGCCCTCCGGTTGCCGAAGATGAAACTTTTTTTGTGGGTGCAAACCACCTGCAGACGGAACAGAACAAAAAATCCGCTCTGGCAAAGCTTTCAAAACGCATGGCCGAGCGGATTTATTATCAGATCACGGATTTTTAATGCGGCAAAAGAATTTGCCGCATTATGACGCGGATGCGGCCTGGCCGACCCGGCGGGCCAGCCGGGAAATCTTACGGGCCGCGGTCCGCTTGTGGAGCACACCTTTTTTCGCGGCCTTGTCAATGACGGACTGGGCGATTCTCAGATCTTCGGTCAGGGAGGCGGCTTCACCCGCCTGCCCGGCCGCGCGAACTTGTTTGACAACGGATTTGACCCGGGTTTTGATGACCCGGTTGCGCAAGCGCCGTTTCTGGCTCTGAAGATTCCGCTTGATCGCGGATGCATGATTTGCCAATGTCTGACTCCTTTACTTATAAGAATGCGATGGAATCATAAAAAGTCCGATTTCGCATGAAAAAGGACTTTTTACGAAAGCACCAGAATGTAACAATTGATTAATTTGCAGGATCTGTTATCGGATTAAAGCCGGCGTGTCAAGCGGTTTTTAAGGTATGCGGCAAAACCGGAACCCGCTGCATTTCATATGATCCAAGCCATCAAACCCTGAAACGGATTCCCATGGCAAACGAAAATAAAATGGTAACACGGGCCGCGGGGGTCATCGGTCTGGCAACGCTTGCCAGCCGCATCATGGGATTCCTGCGGGACATGGCGACCGCCTGGTTTTTCGGGGCAGGACTCCTGTCGGACGCCTTTTTCGTGGCATTTCGCATCCCCAACATGCTCCGCCGGCTTCTTGCCGAGGGCTCCCTGAGCATGGTATTTGTCCCGGTGTTCACCGAATACCTCACCGGAAAAGGACGGGATGAGGCTTTACGCATGGCTTTCGCCATGTTTCGCTTCCTCTCGGTGGTGCTGGTGGCCGCCACCCTGGCCGGAATCCTTTTTTCACCCGGCATCGTGCGATTGATGGCGCCCGGTTTCGGCGGCGAGAAACTGGCGCTCACCGTTTTTTTGACCCGCATCATGTTCCCATATGTCTTTTTTATCTGCCTGGTGGCCCTGTGCATGGGAATGCTCAATGTACTGGGACATTTTGCGGCGCCGGCCCTGGCCCCGGTCCTGCTCAACCTTGCCATGATCGGGGGGATGGTCTTTATCGCGCCGCACATGCAGGAACCCGTCGTGGGGCTGGCAATCGGCGTGATCATCGGCGGAATCCTGCAACTGGCCCTACAGGCGCCGTTTATGTGGCGGCACGGGTTTCGCTTTTACAGAAAAACCGCCTTCTTTCATCCGGGCGTCCAGCGGGTGGTCCTGCTGATGGGGCCGGCGGTTATCGGTGCCGCGGTCCACCAGATCAATATTTTCGTGGGTACCCTTCTGGCATCCCTGCTGCCCGAAGGCAGTGTGTCGTATCTTTATTACGCCGACCGGCTGGTGGAATTTCCCTTAGGCATTTTTGCCATCTCCCTGTCGGTGGCGGTACTGCCCAGCCTGTCGCGCCAGGCCGCGGCCCGGGATTTTGACGCCATGTCTCAGACATTCGCCCATGCCATGAACCTGACCTTTTTCATCACCCTGCCGGCCATGGTCGGGCTTATCATCATGAGCAAACCCATCATCACCCTGCTTTTCCAGCACGGCGCATTTGACGCGGAGAGCACCCGGGCCACGGCATTCGCTCTTATCTGCTACAGCTCTGGGCTCTGGGCGTATTCGGCCGTCCGCATCCTGGTGTCGGCCTTTTATTCTCTTCAGGATACCCGGACCCCGGTAAAAATGGCCACCATCGCCATTACCGCCAATATCCTGCTCTCTCTTGCGCTCATGGGAAAACTGCTGCACGGCGGCCTGGCACTGGCCACGGCCCTGGCATCCATGATCAACTTCTGTCTGCTGGCTTATGCCCTGCGGGAAAAAATGGGATCTCTCGGATGGCAAAAGATGATTGTCCCGGTATTTAAATCCGTGATATGTTCCCTGGTCATGGGAGCCGGGCTCTGGACGGTTCTGGCCTGGTTTCCGACACCGGAACATTTTTCAAAAATCGCCGCGTTCACGAGGGTAATGGGCGGCGTCGGCGTCGGAATGATTCTTTATATCGCCGCCGCGGTTTTGCTGAAATGTCGGGAACTAAACGATATACTGGCGATGTTTAAAAAAGGATAAATAAGACGTGCAGATCCGACCACTTCATATCACCCTTGCCGCCATCGCCGCCGCGATCATAATCGGTTCCCTCGGCTATCTGATTGTGTACGGTGACGGCGGCTGGCGCGAACTCGATGCCAAGCAACGGGAACTGGCTGATATAAAAGATGAAAATCAGCAGATCGAGAATGAAAATATCCGGATCTACCGCAAAATCGACCGATTGAAAAACGACCCGGAATATATAGAAAATACGGCCCGGCAGGAATTAAAACTGATCGGCGAAGACGAAATCGTCTTTACCATCAAGCAATCAGAATAGACATCGCCCCCATAACCGCACCTGCGCCGATTCTCAGACAAGTCCCTGCTTCAGCGGTTTTTATCCCGCCGGAAAGAGCCCAGGATGTCGCGAATGGATTCAGGATACTTTTCCGCCTGGAGATGCTTGACAATCTTCAGGGCGGTTTTGCCGATCACCGGAATCCGCCAGATATAGGGCACGGTGAAACGGATATCAATAAGTTTGGAACTGCCGGACTGCAGATCTTTTTCTCCGGCTTGACGGGTATCATTTTCAGACACAAGGGCATCCATGGCGAAATGAATGCGAAGCCCGGACTTGTTGTGATCCTTGCGGTCGGCGGTTTTCTTTTTGGCGGATTCGGCTCCCACATTTCTGGCGTTGTCGCTTTTTTCCAGTTTTTCGATGACCTCAAAGGCCCTCTCGACTTTTTTTTCATTTTCCCTTGGCACTGGCATTTTTCTCCCTCCCGATTCTGATCAGTCGATTGGCTATGGTTTCGACATCTTTTACAGCTTTTTCAACCTGTTGCCTGAATTTCCGGTTGGTCGCCACAACAGCGGCGTACTCGTTGAGATTCAATCCCTTCCGGTTGAAATTCTCATACACGCTCCGTGCGGGATAGACCGCCTTAAGACATGTCACGTAGGGCGGCAATACCTCGTTAAAATAAGCATAACATTTATCAATACTGGTCCGCGGGTGGGTGAACACGGGCAGCACATGGAACCGACCTCTTTTCTCCGGCACCGCCAATACAATATCCTTGATGATGGGATATAAATTGGTTAAAAAGGCAGATTCATCATTGGTCGACTGGCGCATGGGTATCACCGCTATGTCACAGAAAGCGCAGGCGAACCGGGTGTGCAGCTTGCCGGTCCCCTCGCCGGGAATATCCATGATCATCAGTTGGTTGTGCTGAGCAATGGCCTTTATCCCCTCCTGGAACACCTCCTTCTGGGTACTGGAAATATGATGAAACGACACCCTGCTGCAATCATAGCCCATCTCTTCCCTCTCCTCCCACCAGTTCCGGAGGGTCCCCTGAGGATCGAGCTCCACCAGGGCGATGGAATCAAAAGCTCTGGCCACGGCGTTTGAAAACGCGATGTTAACGGCAAGCGTGCTCTTGCCCGTGCCGCCCTTGGTCTGGACAAAACCGATAATCATTTAAAAATTTCCTGAAACAGGCGGCGCTTACGCATGCCTGCTTTTATAAGGATGTTATATTGGATTTTTCATCAGCCGGCCGATCGTTTAAGGCTTTTTTCCGGCACGGCCGCTTCCGCCCGGGCTTCTCTGGCCAGTCGGGCCACTTCGGCGATATCGGCATCGGAATAGACGCCGTTGACCCCGGAAATGGCGGCAAGCTTCATCCCGTGCTTGAGCCCGAGCTTATAGATTTCCTTGACTTTCTGCCATTCGATTTCCCGGCCGATGGTAAAGGTTTCATACCGGCCTTCCAGGGCCAGCACAATGGTTTCCGCCAGGCAGGCGTATGCCACCCTGGGGGGCAGTCCGATATCGCGCATTTCAACATTATCCCCGGGCAGCAGGATTTCACCGGATTCGATCACCAGCACATCCGGACGTTTGGCCACATCCTGGGGGGATAGATCAAGAGGCCGGGCCACGTCGGTAATCACGCACCCGGGTTTGACTTTCATGATGTCGATGACGCTCTTGCCGCCGCCGGCCGAGGTGGCCGTGACGATCACGTCCATATCAGACAGAAATTTATCGGCCCGGGTGGAAATTTCCACATGAACGTCCGGGGTATCCCCAAGCATCGATTCCTTCAAGGCCAGCAGCTTGGAATGCCGGACATCCACCATGTAAACATCGGTAAAGGCCATGGCCAGCAGACGGCAGCAGACGGACCCGATGGCCCCGGTGGCCCCGACAACCATGGTTTTGGCTTTTAACTTCTTTCCTTTATCCACCGTGATGAGCCCCATGCGCCGGACCGCGTCGGCCGCGGCCCAGAGCGCCCCGGAAGCGCTGTAGCTGTTTCCCGTGGTAACGGGGATATCGGCCAGCTTGGCCACGGTCTTTCCCGCGTCCCCCACCACCTTGGTGAAAGCCCCCAGTCCCATGATCTGAGCCCCGAGGCGCTTGGACATTTTCGCGGCCTGCAGCAGGCGCTTGTAGGTAAATTCAGGACTGTGGGAAAGCATCTGTTTGGGGGTGCCGCCAACGGTGATCAGCCACCCTTCGGCTTCCACCCCGGTGGGAGACCGGACCCCCGTAATCTTGCAATAGACCATGGGCGGAGAATAGGCGATGATCTTTTCCACGGCATCCATGAACCCCTTTGGCGCGAAACGGGATGCCAGCTCGATGGTCGGATCCTTTTTGAGCTGCTCCTGGGAAAGGGGGTGAATGACAAAAGAGAACCGGTTGATGCGCTTGAACTGACCCTGGGGATAAATCTGACGGGGATCCAGCCGCTGCTCGCTGATGACCTCCAACAGGTCGTCATCGGTAAGTTCATTTAAGGGAATATCCAATGCGGCGGCGATCAGGGCCTCCAGTACGTTGAAACCCACCACCTGTTCCAGGATCTTGGGGGTGCAGTCGATAATCACATCCACGCCCCGCTCCTTGAGAAACTGGATCCGGTCTTCATAAACGGTGGATGTGATGATGGTTTTGCCCCCCAGTTCCTCCAGGCCGCATCCTTTCAGGTAATCATAAAAATCATAGGTCGGCACCACCAGAATGGAGGTTTTCTGGATGGCCTTGCGGACGATGTATTCATTCCACGTCCGGATCGGCATGGCCGAAGACGCCAGCCGCCGGGTGGGCACCCAGTCCAGCACATCATGCACGCCTTTGGCGTAGAGCTCGAGTTCATCCAGGGAATTAAGAAACTTGGGAATGCCGTTTTCAAAAACGGGATCAGCAAAGGTCAGGTTGTCGGTCCATTCAGAAATCACCTTTGCGATATTGTAATTGAGCATACCGGAGAGAAACAGCACTTTGGTGTGATTGAAATAATTGTTGCCGTGCTTGAACTGCAGATGTCTGATGGCCCATTCATAGGAAACCCGGCGCAACCGCTCGCCGGTGGTGATGGGCGCGGTGATACGGGATTTCAATATCTTTACCTTTTTCGCCTGTTCGGCTACGGCGCGGCCGGAGCCGATGGCATAATCAAAATTCAGCCCGCCCAGGCAGATGGCGTCGGCCTCGGCGCTCCACTGCTCCATCAGGTCCGCGGCCAGGGTCACATCGCCGTCGGTGCCGACCCGTTTGATGGTAAACTGCTGTCCCAGAAATTCGGCGACAAACTCATAATCATCGGCACTTTTGCCAAGACTGATACTGACAATCTGCTTCACGGCTTCCTCCTTAATTTATTGGCATGATCGTTCTTTATCTTATTTCATGAAATGATGATTTTCCCGCGCCTGAATTGCCGCGCGCGCCGCATCGCCGTCATCCCGGATGGCGCTTGCCGGACAAGCGTCCATGGCTTCCCGACAGTGCCGTTCCTCTTCAGGGGTTTCCGGCTGCCGACAAACATAGCTGTTTCCAACGGCCAGTTCCAGATCCGTGTTTTCCTTAAAATTCGCCGGCGCAATTTCAGTACACAGATTGCATCCGATACATACGCACGCCACATAAAATCGGCCGGGCACGTTTTGCGCAAATTTTTCCGATATATCGCTCATTATCGGGAAACGATGGAACACTGTTTATTACTGAGAAATCCGTTCATCAGCATCAACTCAAATAGCATATGATTTTTAAAAATGTAAACCATTATCCTTGCGGACCCCGGCTGTCAAATAAAATTAATTAACGTTTCCGTTAACTTTCAACGTGTTGAATTCCAGAATGCGACACCGGGCTCTGCTTCACGGTCGCCATTGACCCTTTTGATCGCGCTGCCCTTTTTACCGCGGGATTCAACCCGAATAGCTCTGGCGGACGGCCTTCAGCCATCCCTCATAATGAGCGGTCCGCTGCTGTCCGGGCATTTTTCCTTCCCACTTTTTATCAAAAGCCCATTGGGCGCTGAGCTCAGAAAGATCCTGCCAGAAACCAACCGCCAGTCCGGCGGCATAGGCGGCGCCGAGCACCGATGTTTCCCGGTTTTTGGGACAGATGACGGGCAGATCCAGAATATCGGCCTGAAACTGCATGAGCAGCTCATTTTGCACCATGCCGCCGTCTACTTTCAATGCCTTAAGCCGGATGCCGGAATCTTTTTCCATGGCTTCAAATATTTCGCGGACCTGAAAAGCGCAGGCTTCCAGCACGGCCCGGGCGATATGCCCCTTGTGAATGTAATGGGTCAGGCCGGTGATCAGGCCCCTGGCGTCGCTGCGCCAGTGGGGGGCGAAAAGCCCGGAAAAGGCCGGAACAAAATAAATACCGCCGGAATCCGTCACGGTATTGGCCAGTTCCTCGATTTCGGGCGAGGTCCTGATCAGGCCGAGATTATCCCTGACCCACTGCACCAGGGAGCCGGCAATGGCGATGGAGCCTTCAAGGGCGTATACGGCCGGCCGTTTCCCGATCCGGTAGCCCACCGTGGTCAGCAGGCCGTATTTTGACTGAACGGCTTTTTCTCCTGTGTTTAGCAGCATGAAACATCCGGTGCCGTAAGTGTTCTTGGCTTCCCCCGGCGAAAAGCAGGTCTGGCCGAAAAGCGCGGCCTGTTGGTCTCCGAGAATGCCTGAAACCGGAATTTCTCCTCCAAAAACACCCGTATTGACCGTATGCCCGTAAACTTCGCTGGAAGACCGGATCTCCGGCAGCATCTCCCGGGGGATGCCCATGACCCGCAGCATTTCCGCGTCCCATTCCAGGGTTTCGATATTCATCAGCATGGTCCGCGAGGCATTGGTCACATCGGTGACGTGAACACCGCCGTCAGGGCCGCCGGTGAGCCACCAGATCAGCCATGTATCGATATTTCCAAAAATCGCCTCTCCTTTTGCAAGGGCCGCTTTCACACCCGGTGCATGATCGATGATCCATTTAATTTTGGGGCCTGAAAAATAGGTGGTGAGCGGCAGCCCGGTCCGCGGGCGGAAACAGTTCATATCCCCGTCAACCGCCAGAGCCCGGAATATCTCTTCCGTGCGGGTGTCCTGCCATACAATGGCATTGTAATAAGGTGTTCCGGTTTTGGGATTCCATACCACGGTGGTCTCACGCTGATTGGTAATCCCCAGTGCCGCCAGTTGTTCAGGACGTATACCACCCGCGGCCATGGCCTTCCGGATCACCTCGTTCATCCGGTCCCGGATCTCCATGGGATCATGCTCCACCCACCCTGGCCTGGGATAGAGCTGGCGGTGTTCGAGTTGGTGCATGGCAACGGTGTCGCCATTGTAGTTAAAAATAAAAAACCGGGTGCTCGTGGTGCCCTGATCCACCGCGCCTACATATTTTTCCGCTGATAAATTCATCCGCCCCCCTCAATAAAATAAAATCTATCTTTTTAAAATTAAAAAAGGATTTGAGGTTACGGCCCTAATTTCACATACCGGATAAAAAGGGTAAAGTTTTTTTTCATCTTGCGTGTAACTATTTTCATTTTAGATACGACGTTATGAAACAAAAGGGCGGCATCACCACCGGTCGCGTGGAGAATGTTTTCCGTTCGGCAGGCGCCGACGGAAGGAAACCTGTTGATAACGCAAACCAATGGAGGTAATCATGAAAAAAACACAGATAATGATGGTCGCGCTAATCTTCTGCCTGGCGCTGACCGCGTCGGCATATGCCCAGAACATGCGCAACATGGGAGACCGCACCACTTCCGGGCCCGCCCGGGATAATACGGCATTCCGCGATTGTCCCATGATGGGCGGGGCATGCGGCATCTCCCTCAGGCAACTCATGCGCCTGTCCCTGACCGACGCCCAAAAGGCTGAAGTGGCCGCTGTCATGGAAAAATACGGCAGCGATCAACAAGCGCTGATGGATCGGCTCGCCGCAGCCCGACAGGCGTGCGCGGACGACCGGGAAATGGATGAGGCCTTTGACGAAGAAGCCATCCGGCGGGCGCATCAACGCACATCCGCCGTTAAAGAGGATATGGCGGTTTTACGCGGCAGAATCCTGGCCGATCTGAAACCGATTTTGACTGAGGAACAGTTTACGTCGCTTTCCAGCGCCCCTGCCGGACCAAAGGGAAAATCGAAACCATTTAAGGGCCGGATGCGTCCGGGCTGCCCCATGATGGACGCGTGGCAGGAAAGTCTGCCTGCTGACGCCAATTGATTTTTTCTGGTGGTGGGCGTACCGCAGGCGCCAGGGGCGCGTAACCATTAACGGCGTTGACCAAATCTGATTTTTGAGATTTGAGAACTCTTTCCGGTAAGCAGCTATGACGGAAACCCCCGGCGACACCAGCGACGCGACCATCATCGACCGGGTGCTTGGAGGCGATACAAATGCCTTCGAGCACCTGGTGACAAAATACCGGGCCCATGTTTTCCGGATTGTCGGACGTCACGTGCCGGCCGGGTGCGTGGAAGAAACCGCGCAGGATACCTTTATAAGGATATACCGGGGTTTGGCTGGTTTTAGCCGCCGTTCCGGTTTCAAACAGTGGCTGACCGCCATCGCGATTCGTGCCAGTTATGATTGCCTGCGCCGGGTTTACCGGTCGAGGGAAACCCCTTTCACGGACCTGGCAAAAAACGGCGAAACCGATTACGCGAACATCGTGGCCGATTATTCCAGGAGCCGGCATGTGGAAAACCATCGGACAGCGGCGCTGAGGGAATTGCTCGACACTGGCATGGCGCAACTCAAACCACCGGAGAAAATGGTTCTTGAACTTGTCTATTTTGAAGGCTTTTCCCATGGCGAGGCCGCTGAACTTCTGGGCTGGAGCGTTGCCAATGTCAAGATCCGTTCATACAGGGGCCGAAAAAAACTCAACACGATTCTTAAAAAAATAATGTAACAGGAAGAAGGCGATGATGCCGTTAGACAACAAAAACCTGAGGCAAAAATTAATCCAAGCCTATCAGACGCGGCCGGAAATATCGGTTTCAGATGCCTGGCAACAAAATGTCATGCGCGAAATACGCGGGATCATGCCGGCCGGAAGCATATCATGGTCGGCCGATTTCAGCGTTTCGGTATGGCGGCTGGCCCCGGCCGCAGGCCTGCTGCTGATCCTGCTTCT
>QZJS01000115.1 GCA_003597945.1 Desulfobacteraceae bacterium
TCTCAGAATTTCACGTACGCTAAGTACGCTGCATTCTTCGATATTGCGCAAGCCTTGATCTTGAACTTTTTACAAGGCCGTCCGATGGCGACTTTTTACCAGTGCATCACATTTGGTTTTGAAACATTTAAGATAATAAAAATACATAGGAATTGGAAACAGATGATGAACCAGCTAAAAGACGACTTCAATCCCGGCCTTGCCGTCGGCGGCCGCATCCGGGGTTATGTAATTGAAAAAATCATCGATCTGCCGGAAATAAAGGCCGTTTTTTATCAGCTCCATCATCCGGCCACGGGCGCCAGGCATATCCATATCTCCGCGCCGGATCCGGAAAACGTCTTTTCCGTGGGCTTTAAAACCGTTCCGCGGGATTCAACGGGCGTGGCCCATATCCTGGAGCATACGGTGCTCTGCGGGTCTGCGAAATACCCGGTGCGGGATCCGTTTTTCTCCATGATCAAGCGCAGCCTCAATACGTTTATGAACGCCCTGACCGCCTCTGACTGGACCATGTACCCCTTTTCCACCCAGAACCGTAAAGATTATTACAACCTCATGTCGGTTTACCTGGATTCGGCCTTTTTCCCGAATCTGGACCGCCTCAGCTTCCACCAGGAGGGACACCGACTGGAATTTGAACCCGACCCCGTCTCCGGTAAGCCCAAACTGGTCTACAAAGGCGTGGTCTATAATGAAATGAAAGGCGCCATGTCGTCACCGGATCAGATCATGGGCCGATCCATCCTCAACGCGCTTTACCCGGATACCACCTATGGTTTCAATTCCGGCGGGGATCCCGCGGAAATTCCAAAACTGACCCACGACGATCTTAAAACCTTTCATCAACGCCATTACCATCCCAGCAACGCCTATTTCTACACCTACGGCGGCTTTCCGCTGGAGGCCCATCTGGAATTTATCGAAAATGCCGTATTGGGCCGCTATACGCGCATCGACCCGGACACGGACGTGGGCTCCCAGCCCCGATGGGACGGCCCGAGAACCGCCACTTATTATTATCCCCTGGACCCGGCCGAAGATTCGACAAAAAAAGCCCAGTTCTGCCTGGCATGGTTGACCGCGGATATCCGGGACGCCTTCGAGGTGCTGGTTCTATCCGTTTTAGAACATGTGCTTATGGGCAACCCGGGATCACCATTGCGAAAGGCACTGCTGGATTCCGAACTGGGCTCCAACCTGTCGGACGGCACCGGTTATGACGCGGACAACAAGGATACCATGTTTGCCTGCGGATTAAAGGATGTGGACCCGGATGAAACCGGCCGGATCAAATCCATTATAATGGATACCCTCGCCGGGCTTGTGGAAAACGGTATCGACCGGAAACTGGTGGATTCGGCGATTCACCAGATCGAATTCCATCAAAAAGAAATCACCAACTCGCCGTATCCTTACGGCCTCAAACTTCTGATGCGGTTTTCCGGCGACTGGTTTCACGGCGGCGAGCCATGGGTGGCCCTTAAATTCGACGATCTCATCCATCGCCTTTTCAAAGAACTGGACAAGGGCCCCTTTCTGGAGGATCGCATCCGGCGCTATTTTCTTGAAAACCCGCACCAGGTCCGCCTGACGCTGCTGCCCGATCCGGAGCTGGTGGAAAATGAACGCATTCTGGTTGAAAAGCAGTTGGAAGACGTGGCCCGACGCCTCACCCCGGAAGACATCGACCGCATCAACCAGGATGCTAAGGTCCTGATGGAAAGCCAAGACGCCGAGGAAGACCTGTCCTGCCTGCCCACCCTGACCATTGCGGATATCCCGCCCGATATCAGCATTGTCGGCGAATCCGGCCATTGCGCCGATATCCCGGCTCTATATTATGACCAGCCGACCTCCGGCATTTTTTATTTTTCCTGTGCCGCGGACCTTGCCACCCTGCCCCCGGATCTGCTTCCCCTGATGCCCTTTTACGCCAGCAGCCTGCTCAGAACCGGCACCACCCGGCACTCCTACGGGGAAATCGGCCAGCTCATCGATCTTTATACCGGCGGCATCGGCGTTTCAGTCAACGCGGGGGCCGGTTTCATTGACCCTTCACCGGCAAGCTGTTTTCCGTTTCTGTGGTTTAACGCCAAGTGCCTCTCCCGCAATTTGGAAAACATGTTCGACCTGGGAACTGAACTGCTCTGCTGCACCGATTTTTCGGATCTCGGTCTTCTCAAACGCTTGATTCTGGAATACCGGTCCAACCTGGAATCGGCCGTCATATCCAGCGGTCATATGTTCGCCATCTCCCTGGCATCCCGGAATTTTTCCGCAGCCGGCGATTTAAATGAAACCTGGCACGGCATTCACCAGCTCCGGATGATCAAGACGTTAACCGAAAACCTCAATGATGAAAATCTGGACAAACTATCAAAAAACCTCTACCGGATCAGCCGAATGATTCTGGCTCCGAAAACCATGCATCTCGCCCTGATCGGTGAAGAAAACGATCTGGCGCGCGCCCGGGATCTCACCCGGGCCATGCTGGCGGAAATGAAAGGCAACGGCAATGACGACAAAAATGCCCCCCTACCCTCGTTTCCGGGAGAACCGGTCCGGGAAGGATGGCATACCTCCACGGCGGTTTCCTTTGTGGCCAGCGTGTTTGAAACGGAAAAACTACACCATGAGGACGCGCCGGCTCTGGCCGTGATCAGCAAGCTGCTCCGCTCCATGTTTCTGCATCGGGAAATCCGGGAAAAAGGCGGGGCCTACGGCGGGTTTGCCGGATATCAGATGGAAAGCGGTCTGTTTTATTTCGGCTCCTACCGGGATCCTCACATCGCCCAGACCCTTGCCGTCTACGACGCGGCCGCGGATTTCATCACATCCGGGAATTACAGCGACGACAATATCACCGAATCGATCCTCCAGGTCTGCGCGGACATCGACAAACCCCACACGCCAGCCGCCGGCGCCATGAAAGCCTTTTACCGCAAACGCATCGGCCTGTCCGACGATCTGCGCAAGACCTTCAAGCAGCGGCTCCTTGAACTCGACAAAAACCAGATCCTGGCCGTGGCGAAAAAACATTTCAGCCCCGGCAGACACCGGTCCTCGGTGGCGGTGATTTCCAGCGAAACCGCCCTGAAAACCGCCAATGACCGGCTCAACGGGCCGCCGCTTGCGTTGCACCGGATCTGATACGGAATCAGGCAAGCATTTCCAGAAGCCGGCGAGCCGCTTCTTCGGAAAGGGTTCCCTTCGACCGGGCAAGCGGGACGGTGGCCCTTCCCAGTTGTTTGTAAAATTTCAGCATATCGGCCGACAGGTTTCCAATGGCCGTGAGATGAGCCGCCACGGTGTCCACATCCCCCCGGGCGATGGGACCGGTGAGCGCATCGGCGGCCCCCAGGGTTTCAATATTGCCAAGAGTTCCCATTACCAGCGGTTTTAAAATCTGAAAGGCATCTTTCTCAGGAGCGCCGGAAGCGGCCATGAGTTTAACGGCAACGGCCATCAGGGTCGCCAGGTAATTGGACGCCGCCACTGCCGATGCATGATAAAGCGTCTTTCCATCGGTGCGGATGACAAAGGGCGTCGCACCCAGATCCTCTGCCATCATCCGTGCGGCTTCGATGGCGGCCGCATCTCCTTCGACGGCCATCATGATGCCGGCAAACGGGTTGTCTGTGTATTGCCTGGCCGCAAAACTCTGCAACGGATGCATGGAGCCGATTTTTGCGCCGCAGTCTGCCACGGCCGCCAGAATAGTGGAGGGAAGCATGCCGCTGCAATGCAGAACCACGCTGTCTTTTCGGATACCTCCGTTTTTAGCGATTTCCCGGCAAGTTTCGGCAATAACCCCGTCCGGCGTGGTGATCAGGAGGATATCCGCGGTCCGGGCCGCGTCCCATGCTTCGGCAAACCATTTATCAGGCGCCCCGGCCAGCGTTGCCGCATCCCGGGCCGATTCCGGCCGCCGGCTTGAAAACCCGGCCGGCCGGTAACCGGCCCCGGCCAGATATCGGGAAAAGGCCGTTCCCACCCGGCCACAGCCCACAACCGCAAAAGATGGTTTCATAGGATCTCCGGAATACCTCCCAACAAACTTCACGGGAGCTTTTCCCTGTAAAAATATCGCCCGGTAAAATCAAAGGATTTCAAATTATTTCATGCATAACCTACATCAAAAATCGGAAAACCGTCAATGTTAAAAAAACGAACGATCGCTCTCTTTTCGGGATTGACGTTCGAAACGGGATATGAGAGATTGGAAATTCCAGGCGCTCCTGTGAAAAAGGATTGATTACCGAGGGGAGAAAAGCGCGTGCAACGCCCGATTATCGTTATCATCCGAACAACTAATAAACAACTGGCGCCCGTCACCCGGGAACTGATCGCCTGCGCGCAACAGATTGCACGACACACGGGCGCGCCGATACATCTGCTCATGGTCGGCGATGAGCTGCACGGGCTTGCGGAAACCACCGCCGGGGAGACCGGCCTTGATGTGATCTGGTCCCGGGGGGATTTTCCCGCCGACAATCCCGCCGCCTTCTGGATGGATTTTGCGCCCCAGCCCATACTGGACTTGAATCCATCCCATATCTGCATGGCCGGTGATGCGGCCGGCGCGGAAATCGCCCCTGCCCTGGCAATCCGGCTGAAGGCCGGGTGCATCACCGGCGTTGAAAAAATATCCGTTTCAGATGGCGACCTTTGTTTTACCCGCAAGGTCTTCAACGGCAAAATCACCGCCGCACTTGCTTCAGACAATGACCTGACCGTGCTGACCATCGAGCCCGGCGCATTTACGCCCGATCCGCCGTCGCCCTATGTCTCCGAGGGTGTTTCATCGATAAAGGAGCACAAGCCCGGCCGCGTCATCGAGCTGCCGGCGGCATCCCGACCCCACATAAAACAGCGGGTTCAATTTCTCGGTTATAAGTCGGACGAGGCGGAAAGCGCCCGGTTAAACGAAGCGGAAGTGATCGTGGCCGCCGGCAACGGGATCGGGAAAAAAGAAAATCTGGATCTGTTGGTTGAACTGACCGGCCTTTTCGCCAAATCCGCGGTGGCGGGCTCCCGGCCGGTGTGCGACAAAAAATGGCTCCCCTTGAACCGGCAGGTGGGGGTTACCGGCGCAACGGTGGCTCCACGGCTTTATATCGCCTGCGGCATATCCGGCGCGTCCCAGCACATCGCGGGCATGAAAAACGCCGACCTGATCGTATCCATCAACACCGATCCCCGGGCCGCCATCTTCGGAGCTTCCGACATCTGCGTCATTGAGGACCTGACCACCTTTATTCCTCTTTTCATCGAAATTTGCCGAAAAAGAAACCGAAAAAGATGATTCAATTCAATTGTCATGACAGGTTGTTATAAACTTTTTAACTTCTACAGATTTTCTGCGGCTTACCGGAATTCTGACATCCGTTGATGTAATGATAAATTTCTGGTTGTTGCCGCTGATCATCTGTTTGATATGGTCTACTGCAACCCAGTAGGATCGATGGGTTTGAATGCCTCTAACCGTTTTTTCCACGTCAGTGATTGCGTCTTTTAAATTAAACAGGACCAGTCGTTCACCCTTGCTTGTCGCCACTCTTATATAGTGAAGCTCCGATTTTAGATAAATGATATCCGTTCCGATTTCCCGGGGAATGACCGTCATGAACGTGTTTAACGTGTTTGTTTCATCAGCCTGATCTAACCTGTTGGCCGATTTATCATGCCCGGGCGTTTTTACCTCAATTTCCGTAAAATCCATCTTGATAATCCGGGGCGCGTTAATGGCTATCCATGTCAGGGTTGCCGGAAAAAGAACACCCTTCAATTCATTAAAAAATATTGAGATTGCGCCGTGGTAAGATGAAATATTGGACCAGTCGTCCAGCCCGAAAATATAATCAATACCGACCCCGAACGGCACAAAAACAACGGAACCGAACATACCGGATAATGTCAGTTGCGCCCAGGGATTCAGATAATTAAAAATATGGATGGATTGCAGCAATAGATGCAGCCGGATCATTAAAAAAAGCAAAATGCCGACATTGAAAGCCCAGGTGGCCAGACGAATATGCAGTCCGGAATCCCTGGTTCCGGCGGGATTGAGCATGGCAAAAATAAAAATGAGTGATAAGCCCGCCCAGAAATAATATCTGATCACCGGTGTTGACCGAAAATTCATGCGCCGGTCCCTTTCCCGTTTCGATAACCGTTAATGAAACCGCAAGCACCGTTTGTGCAAATACCCGTCCGTTTATGCATAATAAATTGAATTCACGGAATCAATCCCTTATTTTCTCGATAAAAGCTTAAAAAATTAACGCTGAATCTAAATATGGCAAAAAGGAGCATCGCCCATGAAAAAATCGAATATCATTTTTTGGGGAATCTTTGTTTTTATTGCATTTTCAGTGGTTCCTGATGATTCAGTCCTCGCCAATGAGGAAAAGCCGCCTCTTGTCCCGCTTCCCTCGGTATCTGATTTCACCAGAGGATCCGGATGGGGCGTTGCTCTTGGCGTCGGCGTTGAGTATGAGGCCGCTTATGACGGTTCGGATGAATATGAATTTGAATTTGATCCTGCCGGGGCAATCCAGTGGCGGAAAAACAATCATCTGTTTTTCTGGGAAGGAATGGAACTGGGATGGAAAAGCCGCGCGGATAATTTATGGCTTACCCAATTGGGCATTCGATATGAAAGCGGCCTTGAGCCGGATGACTCCGAAGACGGCCATCTCGACGGACTTGAAGAAAGAGACAGCCATATCGTGGGATTTGCGGAGCTCCGCCGATCCCTTGATCCCAATTGGCGAAACTGGATCGGTGGAAGGATCATGGCCGGAGAAGCCGGTTTCGGGATACTGGGCGTGATTGCGGCCGGTCATCGGTTTGGGTCCCGATCAGACGGCACCGGCACTGAAGTATTTCTCTTTTCAACTTTCGGGACATCGGAATTCATCAACAAGGATTTCGGCGTGACGCAAGCCGATTCCGCTGCTTCCGGTTTGCCGGCAATCGATTTGAACGGCGGATACCGCTCCACCGGTTTAACCGTCATCGACAGAAGATATCTTATGGATCATATTCATATCATTTCAGAAGCGGGAGTTGAGTTGTATGCCGATGACATCCATGACAGCCCCATTGCAAGAAAAGATTTTGAAGCCGAGCTTGGCCTGTCTCTTGTTTATCACTTCTGATCCGGAGCAATAAAACAGGATAGTTACAACGTATGGATCGAATCAGTCGATGTGGCCATGCTCCCGGTAGGTCGCCAAAACCCGGTCCGCCTGCTCCAGAATGGCATCCGGATGGCGCGGCTCGGCCGCTTCATGAAAGCAACCGCAGCCGATGCAGTCCCGCCCGGCGCGTTCGGGGAAATACCGGCACGCCATGAGATTCCCGGCGGCATCCCGGCGTCTGCCGAAAAATGCTTCATTGGGCAGCAGCGAGGCGTTGGAGCCGCCCCGGTAATACCAGTTGGTCAGGGTGCATCCGCCGCCGGTTTCCGGAGTGGGACAGGAGCAGATGGTATACGGGGTGTCGAACAGCTTCATGGAAGAAAAAATCGTGCCCCGGGCCAGATAAAAAATGTTAGCCAGTTCAAACGCCAGCTCCTTATTGAGCAGGTGTGCCTTATGGTTCCTGTGCAGGGACCGAACCCAGGCGGAGGTGTATTTTTCGTGTATGGGCAGAATTTCCCAGCTCGAATACGTGCGGGCCAGCAGCGTCTCGATACGGTAATCGGATGATCCGGAGGCGCGCATGGCCGACAAATCCTCGCAGAGCTTCATATACAGCGCATCGGTATCCGGGACATACCCGTTTGCCAGTTTCAGCTCCTGATAGCGGTCCACGAAACGATCCAGCAGGCGTCGGCCCTCGGCCTCGCCCACAAGGGAAAAGACTTTTTCATTCTGTTTCAGGTCGTCCACCACCCCGGCGCTCCGACAGGCGCAGTGCCCCATGAACACCGGGTCCGCGTTTAAAATATCCTTCCAGGCCATCTGCAGGGGCACCACGCTGCCGTTTAAGATATAGTTCAGCCCGATGTCCCGGATCCGGGGGATCACCGCGCCGGGCATATGGCTGATCCACCAGGGAAGCAGCACGACCAGTTCATGGATCACCGGCACCGACGTTTCCCGGCGCCACAGCAGGTAATCCCCGATTTTGTCGGCCATGCGCCGGGCCACGGATCGTTTGAGTCCCGGCCGATCCTCCTGCATGATGGCCTGGGCCAGCCCTTTGATCAACCGGCGCCTGGCGGCTTTGGACACTTTTTCCGGCAGCACGTGGGAATTTGCCGGGCCGAGATCTTTGAGCCGCATGCGCAGGGCCTTGAGCTCCTGCAACGCCATCGGCCACCGCCGTTCCATTTCTCTTGCTTCGGGACCGTCTATGAAATCCGGCCACCGGTCGGCGTATTCCGCCGCCATTCCATGTGCACCATGCGCGCCGCCCATCTATGATTTATGCCTTTTCTTCAGGTTCGAATGTAATGATGATATCAGCCACCGTGGCTCCTTTTCCGGCCTCATGCAGAAACAGGGGATTGATGTCGAGTTCCTTGATCTGGGGATGATGGGTGACCATGCACGATAACCCCACCAGCAGCTTTTCCAGTTTTTCAAGGTCCGCAGGCGGTTTTCCACGGAAGCCGTTGAGCATCTCAAAACCTTTGATCCGGCGGATCATGCGGCGGGCGTTGTTGCGGCCGATGGGGGCCAGCTTGAAGGTGACGTTCTTAAAAAGCTCCACATAAATGCCGCCGATGCCGAACATGATGAGATGCCCGAAACCCGGATACTTGTTCACCCCCAGGATGACCTCCTGGCCCGGCGGGGCCATCTTCTGGACCAGCACCCCTTTGATGTCGGCATCCGGCCGCAGCCGGACCGCGCTTTCCATGATATCGGCAAAGGCGGTTTCCACTTCCGCACGGGTATCCAGGCCGACCTTGACCCCGCCCACATCCATTTTGTGCAAAATCTGGGGCGAGATGATCTTAAGCACCACCGGAAAACCGATCTCTTCAGCAAAATCACCCGCCTCGGCCGCCGATCCCGCAAGCTTCATGGCCGGAACTTCAAATCCGTAGCATTGGAGCAGTTCGTTACCGTCATACTCGCCCAGAACGGTTTTTCCCTGGTCCAGGCACTCCCTGACGATGTCCACAGCCCGCTGGGTATCAAAATTTAATTCATACTCCGGCAGGATCAGGCGGCCCAGCCACTGGGTGGCTTCATACAGCTTTCCCATGACCTTTGCCGCGTTTTCGGGAAACCGGTAGACCGGCACATGATTGTCCTGAAGGTGCTTGACGCCGGCGGATACATCCACAACTCCCATAAAACTGCATACGATGGGTTTAATCGAGCAGTCGTAAATATTGACGATGGCCTCTGCCGTGCCGATGGCGTCGGTCATGGACTGAGGGGTCAGGATCATGAGGACCCCGTCCACGCCGGGATCTTTTATCACGGCATCCAGGGCGTGTTCATAGCGATCCCGGTCCGCGTCCCCGATCACGTCCACGGGATTGTTGAAATTCGCCGTGGGCGGCAGATGCTCCCGCAGAAGGGCGTCGGTTTCCGGACTAAACTTAGCCAGTTGAAGCCCGGAAATTTCGGTCATGTCCGTGGCGATAATGCCGGGCCCGCCGGCGTTGGTGATAATGGCGATGCGGTTTCCGGCCGGAATCTTTCGGGTGGAAAAGGCAATGGCCAGATCAAACATCTCGTTGACCGTGTCCACCCGGATGATGCCGGATTGATTGAAAATGGCATCGTAAACCGCTTCGGTGCCGGCCAGCGATCCGGTGTGGGAAGCCGCAGCCGCGGCCCCGGCCACAGTCTTGCCGGATTTGATTACAATCACGGGCGTGGGGCGGTCTCCGGAGGTGATCTCCTTGACCTCTTCGATAAAACTCGGCTGATACCGGAGTTCTTCCATATAAATCATGATCACCCGGGTTTCCGGGTCCCTGTGGTAATAGCGCAGCAGGTCCAGCTCGTCCACGTCCGCCTTGTTGCCGATGGAGATGAATTTTGAAAACCCGAATCCCCGGTCCGCCGCGAAATCCAGAACGGCGGTGCAGAGCGCGCCGCTCTGGGAGATAAAGGAGATATTTCCTTTCAGTGGCATCCGGCTGGAAAAACTCGCGTTGAGCCCCACCGTCGGACTGGGATTGATGACCCCCAGGCAGTTTGGCCCCACCAGCCGGATCCCGGCCCGGCGGCATTTGGCAGCAATCTGTTCCTCAATTTCCAAGCCTTCGCCGCCGACTTCCTTGAACCCGGCCGATACGATAACAATTCCCTTCACACCGGTTTCAATACAATCATCCACCGCCTGCAGGGCAAGCCTGGGTGGAAGGATCACCATGGCCAGGTCTATGGGATCGGGAATAGCCTTGACATCCTTGTAGCACCGGACACTGAGGATGGATCGGGCATTGGGATTGACCGGATAAAGAGTACCCTTGTAGCCGCCTTTTAAAATATTGGCGAAAATATCATGTCCCACCTTGCCCGGTGTGGAGGAAGCGCCGATTACGGCCACGGATTCGGGTGCGAATATGGCGTCGAGTTTATCATCCATGGGTTTTATCTCCTTTTCCTTCGGGGTTATTTCCAATTTTCCCGGAGCTGCCCTTTTGATCCG
Organism: Desulfobacteraceae bacterium; assembly: GCA_003597945.1. GTDB lineage: Bacteria > Desulfobacterota > Desulfobacteria > Desulfobacterales > Desulfosalsimonadaceae > SURF-33. Next base: position 10,633 of record QZJS01000115.1, read on the forward strand.
TTGATTCTGAGCGCAATCGTGGTTTTCAGGGCAAAAAGCCCCGAAAGACTCCTGAAGCGAAGAATTGACGGATCAAAAGGGCAGCCGAACAAAACTGTTGATGCTTCCATTATCCCTGACCCTTGATTTCAAGGATCATATCATAAACCGCCTGTCGGGAGACCCCGCAGGTTTTTGAAATTTCTTTTGCAAGGGAAGATGCGCCCGCGGTTTTGGATTTCAGCCCCGCGACAATTAATTCCCGGACCGCGGACGGATCAGCGGCTTTTTGCGCAACACTTGGCGCAATGAGCAGAGTGATTTCACCTTTGACGCTCTGGCGGCCCTCCAGTTCAGCCAATATTTCAGAGATGCTGCCCCGGATGAATTCTTCGTGGGTCTTGGTCATCTCCCTGGCCAAAACAGCGGCCCGGTCGCCGAAAATATCAAGGGCGTCTTTGAGCGTCGCCCCGATCCGGTTGGCTGATTCATATAATATCAGGGTTCCGGGGATATGGGCAATGGCCTGCATCCGCTCCCGCCGCTTGGCGGTCCGGGAAGGCGGAAACCCGGCAAAGAAAAAAGCATCCGACGGAAGCCCGGACGCGCACAGGGCCGTCATGGCCGCCGACGGGCCGGGAATCGGAATGATCCGTATACCCGCGGCGGCGGCGGCATTGACGAGTCGATATCCGGGGTCTGAAACCGCCGGGGTCCCGGCATCGGTTGCCAGGGCTGCGGTCATGCCGGACGCGAGTTTTTCGATGATCCCTTCAACCCTTTCGGCTTCATTGTGTTCATGGCAGGAAATGAGTTTATTGCCGATATCATAGTGGGACAGGAGTCTTCGGGTATGGCGGGTGTCTTCGGCCGCGATAAAATCGACCTGACTGAGGATCTCAAGGGCTCGCAGG
>QZJS01000016.1 GCA_003597945.1 Desulfobacteraceae bacterium
TGATATGAAAAGTCCGACAACATCCTGGCGGCTCTGGAAAAATGCCTGAAGCGGCAAGAAAATTAATAAATTTTATTAATAAAGTAAGACTGCGGATAAATCCCCATCCCCCCATCATCGTCTGGCAGATGGGCAAAGTGGGATCGAGCACCGTTTGCAAAAGTCTTCAATCTCTCGTCCTCCCCAATCCCGTATTTCAGATACATTTTTTAAGTCCCCATAATCTTAGCCGGGTACGCAATATATATAAACAAAAAGGCTTACCCTTACCGCATCATATTGATTCTGGAGAATTACTTCTTGATTTATATAATAAAACAGGCGGTGACGGCTGGAAAATTATTACGATTGTTCGGGATATTACAGCCGTTAAAATTGCTTCATTTTTTGAAAACTTAAACCTTTATTTGAATGATTATAATGGATTAATTTTAAAAAATGGCAGTGTCAACGCTGTTGTTGCCGCTAATGCTTTGATGAAACAGTTTTCCAATTTTAATGAATCAAAAGATTATGTCTGCACCTGGTTTGACCAGGAAATCAAGCAGATGGCCGGAATAGATGTTTTCAGCCATCCATTTGACCACAAAAAAGGCTATACGATTATCACGAAAGACGATAAGAATCTGCTTATTTTGAAAACCGAGCTGTTAGATACAACATTTCATGAAGCCATTTCCACGTTTTTAGATATTGATTCGCCGATTGAACTGAAAAACGACAACATCAGCGAGCAAAAGCATTACAGCGAGGCCATCAGGCATGTTCGCCGCGAGTTGGTGATCCCGGAAGAAATTTTAACTAAAATATATTCAACTCGATATATGAGGCATTTTTATCCTTTAAAACCTTAAAAGTCGTTAATATTCTTCAAACCATGAACTCAATCATATCCGTTGTTACGCCATCCTATAATCAGGCAGAATTTATAGCTGATACCATAGAATCCGTTCTGTCTCAGGAAGGGGATTTCTACATTGATTACGTAATTATCGATGGCGGTTCCAATGATGGCTCTTCTGATATTATTGATAGGTACGAGAAGGCCTTAAAAGAAAATTGCCGGATGGAAACCATCTCGGATTTATGCTTTTACGTGGCTGAAAAGCCGTTCCATCTCAATCGTTGCAAGGGGATCTCTTACCGCTGGATAAGCGAAAAAGATAAAGGCCACGGTGACGCGCTCAATAAAGGCTTTTCACGATCCATCGGCGATATCATGTGCTGGTTGAACAGTGATGATATGTATCTGGATAATGCATTTCAGTCGATAACTGAAATTTATAGACAATTTAATCAGGTAAAATGGGTTGTTGGTCAAAACTGCAGCTTTAACAAAGACGGCTCCTTAAGATCATGCACTTATCTTGAAAAATGCAGATATAAAAACATATTCAGTTTTCTTACGCATAATTACGAATGGATCCAGCAGGAAGGCACGTTCTGGCGAAGAGATCTCTGGCAGAAAGCCGGGGGAAAAATAAATACCGATTACAAACTGATGGTGGACGGGGAATTGTGGTGTCGGTTTTTTCTGCACGAAAACCTTTATCATGTGCATAAAGAGCTTGGCGGATTCAGATATCATGATACCAACAGGGCGCATTTGTTTATGCCCCAGGTAAGGTCTGAAATGGCAAGGGCAATCAGCGGTCTTGCACGGCAAGTCCCTGTCCAAACAAGGGAATTTGCTGAAAATCTTCTTGCCAATGCGCCTGTCCAGGAGATCAGGCATGAGCGGTTAAATTTTAAAATTATTGAAAAAAAACCGAAGGCGACAGAATGGCAAATATCCGAGGTCGATTTTTTTGCCTACAGCCTTAAAGAACAGGCGGAATTGATCCGGCGAACTTTAAATAATCTGGAGTATAAAACAGGCAGCCGGCTTATTACGCCACTGAGATGGGCTATTCGATCGGCCAGGAAAATGGTTATCGGCGCCGCATCTTTTTTTAGGCGCATATCCGCATAGGCCCTGAAAACAAATATATCGCGGGAATTTTGAGCTTATGAATATCCCTGTTGTTGTCGTTGCCTACGACCGGCCGATGGCGCTTTCCCGATTACTGAGAGCCCTGCAAAAAACGGAATACCCTGATCCGGTTCAATTAATAATCAGTATTGACGGTGGCGGCAACCCGGAAGTTTTAAAGGTCGCCGAAGCTTATGAATGGCGATTCGGCGCCAAGGAAATTATCCACCACAAGGAAAACCTCGGGCTGCGCCGGCATATCATATCTTGTGGTGATATAGCGCTGGAATATGAAGGTGTTATCATTCTTGAAGATGATCTTTACGTCTCGCCGCAGTTTTACAATTATGTGCGCTTGGCGACGAATTATTACAATAAAGATGACGCCATTGCGGGCATTGCTCTTTATGCCCACAGCTATAATGAAACCGCCGGTTTTCCTTTTTATCCGTTTCAAGACGGCAGCGATGTCTTTTTTATGCAGCTCGCCTGTTCCTGGGGCCAATGCTGGTCGAGCAATCAATGGGCCCGCTTCAAAAATTGGTTGAATGAGACGGAAAAAAATTCTTTCACAGCCGGAAACCCAGTGGTTTTGCCCGGAGATATTGCCTGCTTTTGGAGCGAATTCTCATGGAAAAAATATTTCACCCGCTACATGATCGAGCAAAATCTTTTTTTTGTGTACCCAAGAGCCTCATATACAACGAATTTCGGCGATAAGGGTCAGCATCAAAACAACCTCAAAAATTATCAGGTTCCGTTGCAGTTTGGCAGGAAAACGCCATCATTGGTCAAGCTGATTGACTCGCGGGCCGTATACGATGCCTTTTGCGAGATGATCCCGGATTGTTTAAGTCAAATGTGTCCGCAACTTAAACCATATGATTATTGTGTCGATTTGTTCGGCGCCAAATTGATAGCAGATGTCGCCAGTGAATATATATTGACGCCGAAGCAGAATCGGCGAGCCTTATTGTCATTCGGGAAAAAACTACTCCCCGTTGAAGCAAATATCATTGAAAAAATAGAGGGTAATCAACTGTTCCTTGCGGAAACAAAGGATTGTTTAGCTGTTGACTCCTTTATAAAACAAAGGGATATGTTTTGGAACAACAATGAAGAGATCCTTTATCATTACAAGCTGCCGCTGAGATATATCGAGAAACTAAACAATGATCCTGTAAGGTTTTTGATATTATTGTTAAAAAGCTACAGAAAAAGGCTGGGAAAGTGGATCACAAGTTTGCTCTTTTTTTATTAAACTGTATAAGGGCGCCATCCGGATTATCTACAAGCAAATTGGCGTAAATGAATTGTTTTTGACCGAGAAAATTTTCGATCAGCTCCATATCCATTAGGGAAAACTGCGGATGAGGTTCATAATCTACTGAAAGATTGCCGACAAACACATGGTCATACTGATCAATATGTTTTATATTCCCGGCTAGTTTTGATGCGTCTCCATAATTGGCGACCACAATGTCAATCGGCTGATTGAAAAAATGAACCACAGGCAATACATATCTTCTGGCGGATGTGTTCATAATCAACAAGGCGGAGCTTTGATCGGATTTCAGGGATTCGGAGATCTTGGCGTTATACAATGTTATGATTTCAGGGCCGTCGAAATTCTTTTTTTCCTGCAGAATCGAAATGGAGCTGCATATGAGCAGCACGCTCAAAAACACAACAAGGCCGGATTTTATAAAATAGCGATCGGGGAGATTGACAAGGCCGAATGCTAAAATGAACAGAAACACAGGGGTTATAAAAAACTGGAATTTATGGAAACTGAGCGTGCCTGCCTGCATCACCCAATCGCCGAAGAGGTGAGCCGCCACATAAGAAATTAAAGCGATAAGAAAAAAACGGCTCTTTTTATTTAGCAGTAAATGTTTGCAGCCGATAAAAAGTACGAGGAGCACTAAAAGTAAAATTATTAATTTGAAAGGGCGCGCGTTAAGCAAAAACCGGAAAAAATTATAGCGAACCATTTCAACAAATATCATGATGGGATTATTTTGCCAGTGGAAATAAAAGGTTCCGCTGTCAATAATGTCCATCTGGTCTTTCATGAAAGGCAGCCATGGAACAAATAATACGCCAATAGAAAGATATATCAGTCCCGTTAAAACCAATCTTTTTATATTTTTGGGTAACGATAACGTAGCGAAAACCGCCTGAAAAAAAATGACAAAAATATAATGATACATGGTGTACAGCCCAATCGTCGAGATCAAAATGTACACATGGCAGCCGAGATCGTAGAAATGGAATTTATCATTATTGACAAGTTGGTAGATAAGTAAACTTGAAGAAAGCGCCAGCACCATAAGCAGCGGATAAGGTCTGACCATTATGCTGTATTGCAGGCAATACGGAGAAATGGTCAGAAAAAAAGCGCTCAGCAATCCCAATTGTTCCCCATGGATGGTCCTGCCCAGAAAGAAGATAAGAGCGATAGAAATAACAGAAAAAACCAGCGAAAGTGAACGCAGCGTCATTGCGTCATTATTTAAATACTTAATAACAGTGTTTAATAAAATATAATAAAACGGTGGATGCATCCCGCCATGCCGCAATGAGCTAAGGATATCCCCAATCCCCTTATCCGGGGAGTAATCGATAAATTTTTTTAATTCGGATACTGGTGTATTTGTCGAGGGCACATGGTAGCTGAGAGCATGACCGGTGGACTGTAAAACGCCGACCCCGACTTCGTCTCCGGACAGAGGTAATTTGGAAGCAAAATATCCCCTTAAACCAATAGAAAAAAACAAGAGGATGAGAAGGATAAAGAGTGATTTTTTTGAGATACTAAAATACATGTTCAGATTTGAATGCCCATCTGCAATTTGGTGGATGAGAGACCTTTACTCTGATTCCAGCCTTCTTATTTATTGATAAAGATTCCTTATCTCTTTATTTCTCAAAATTCTTTCCCATGATAATTCATCCAGACGCACCAAAAAAGCATCCTTATGAAACTTCTCTTCGCTGCCGGATGATAGGCAGTTTTCCATAATCTGCTCCATTTCGTCATGTGTATCAAACAGGTAACCGGTTTTATCTGAAACAAGTTCCGGCAGCAAGCCGATTGACGGAGCGATTACCGGCATGAAAAACGACAACGCCAGCAGCGCGGCCCCGGAAGTCAGGATGTTTTTATAAGGAAGCACCATGATATCCGAAGCATTTAAAAACACCTGCACCTCATCGTCCGGGATAAATCCGATGCGCGTGATGATTTTTTTATGGGTTTTGGTTTTCAGATACGCATCGATTTGCTTGTCCAATCCCCTGCCGGCGATCAGCAGTGTTGTCGCAGGATGGTTTGCATTGATCCTGATAAACGACTCCACCAACTCTTCCAGACCTTTATAAGCCCGGATGCTCCCGAAAAATAAAAACACGTAATCATTTTCATCAATCAGTAACTGTTTTCGGGCGTCGGATTTGCTGATGTCGTTTTTATAAAAGCCATGATAATGGCCATGAGGCATCACATAAATTGTCTCATCTGCTGCTCCATATTCCAGTCCGACCGTCTCCCTGGCAAAGTTTCCGTGAACGAAAATGCAATCCGCCATCAAGGAAACTTTTCTTCGTATTTCCTGTTCCTTGGCAGGGTTGCTGCTTTCATGCGATGTAAGGTTATGAACCGTCCACAGGATTTTATAACCAAGCTTTTTAGCGTAGTGTAGTGTTTTGAAAAAAGACCGGATACTTTTCTCATCCTCTGGTTTATAGAGCGCATTAATCCAGTGCAGATGTAAGATTTTGCATTGAGTCATATATTTTTTTAAACACTCGATGTTGAAATCTTCAGGATTAAAGCCGTATGCTGAAATATCATATAATTCATTAAGCGTTTGATATAATAATTTCTGATAAGGGTTATAGTAGCTCCAGTCCGGAAAAAACAAAACGCCTTTTCCGCTGCCTTCAACAACCGAGTTCGGCTTGATCAGGGCATCCGTTGGGTAGCCAACGCTTTTCAGAAAGCCGCGGAATACCGCTTGTCGTTTTGCCAATTTCTCGATCAATGGCCTTTTTTTCTGAATCTCAGCAAATATTTTAAATGTCTCATCCGGATCAATATAGTCGACAACCTCCCGCCGCCACCGGATATTGTTTTCAAAATAATCTGTTCCCCATATTTTTGACCATTTCTCGCGTAAAACAGCCTCTTCTTTCTCCTGTCCGCGGTAATTATCCCTTTTATAGGATTTGCTTACATGATTGCAGTGTTCAAGATAGCTGCTTTCAGCCGGCATGATGGGAAGGCCGGCCTCATGAAGCTTGAACGAAAGATCAACATCGCCCGCGTAAAACGAATAATTGACCTCATCCGCATACCCGACTTCCATCAGCGCTTCTTTCAGGTAGATGCCGTGATTCAGATGCGCTTTGTTATAAAAAAAAGCAACCCCGTATTTTTCCCAGTCAGGCCAGTGTCGCCATTGAAACGCCAGCCCGCCGATTTTCGTGTTGTCGCGTTTCAGCTCATTAATCTGACGCAGTCCATTGATAATAGCGCCCCTGATCAGTAAACAATCGTCGCTGATCATCAGAATATGATCGTACCGGGCCGACTTGAACCCCAGGTTCATGTAGTAGCCCCAATTCTGTTTTTTAATCTTTTCCTCGTTCCAATATCCATGATTATGTTGCAAAATCAGAATGATGTCTTTCTGTTTGATCAACCACTCCAGCGACCCGTCAGTGGAACCGCCATCAATCACAATGATCTCGGATGATGGAATCTGTTGAATCTCTCGTCTTACCGTCATGATGGCGGCTTTAAGGTATTCAAATCTGTTAAGAGATCCTAAGACAAGGGAAATGTTAAATTCATTTTTCATAATAGAAAACGGTTTTCCGTGTAAGGTGAATCCTTATTGTACCGGCTTGACAGATAAGGCGATTTCTGGGATACCTTTATCCGCAAGCGGCAAATTTACGTCGAGATGTTCAATGGCTTTTCATAACGTGATAACTGATTTTATTTCAAGGGGAATTAATGGATAAATGTTCCATTGTAATACCGGTTTATAAGAAAAAATCTCTTGAAATGGAAGTGCTGTCGCTTAAACAATGCGTTAAGGTCTTAGGGCGTTATCCCATTATTTTTGTTTGTCCCGCCTCCCTGCCCGTCGATTATTATCAATCCTTTGCTCAACAAAACCATTGCAATATTTCTTTTGAAAGATTCCCTGACTGGTATTTTACCGCTACTTCAAATTATTCAAAGCTCCTTTTAACCAAAGACTTTTACAAACGATTTGCGGATTACGAATTTATCTTGATTTATCAGCTCGATGCCTGGGTTTTTGAGGATAAGTTGGAATACTGGTGTGAGCAGGATTATGATTATATCGGCGCACCATGGTTTGAGGGTTTTGATTTGGCGACAAAAGACAGCCCAATGCTTCCCATTGCCGGGAACGGCGGGTTCTCATTACGAAAAGTATCCGCTATCCTAAAAGTGTTGAATACGTTTTACAGGGAACCCAAAAGTCTGAGGCGTATCATCGCGGAAGGCGCTGATAACGGCGTTATTGCAAAATCATTTAATTTTCCGCTTTCTCTGTTTAAATTTATTTTTCACAAAGAACGTTTTCGTCCGCTTTGGGCGACAACCCTTTTATCAGAGGATCGCGCTATTGCCCGGCACGCTCAAAAAGCATGTAAAGATTTTAAACTGGCGCCGCCCGACGTTGCCCGGCGATTCTCATTTGAAGCGCAGCCGAGAAGGTTATATGAAATGAACGGAAAAAAACTCCCATTCGGCTGCCATGCGTTTGAAAAACACGACTTTGAATTTTGGAAAGAGTTCATAATGAAGGAAGGGGGAGAGCGCGCCCGTCATATCCGCTATTGCGCATCCATTCAATAGTCCTGATGATACCGTCCTTCAAGCCCACGCGCGGCTCCCACTTCAACTCCTGCCTGGCAAGTGAGTTGTCGAGAATATTTACCGGAATATCAATGGGTCGTCCGGGCCGATAATCGCAGACGATTTCCCGCTCCAAAATATTTTCAATGACGTTAATTACCTCATTAAGACTCTTTCCCTTGCCCGAGCCGATATTAAAAACCGATTCTGATCCACCATAATCAATGGCTTTGGCAAACGCCTCGGCGACATCCCCGATATAAAGATAATCCCTGGTGATGGCGCCGTCCCCCCAGATTTCAATAGGCTCGCTGCGAATCGCCTTATGAATGAATGTAGTCACGGCGCCTTGTGCGTTTTCGACACGCTGGCGTTCCCCATAGGGGTTGGCCACCCGGAGAATAATGGCTTTTATGTCGTGATGATACTGAAACATCAGTAGATATTTTTCAATGGCAAGCTTGGTAATTCCATAGGAAACAAGCGGATTGGTCGGGTGATTTTCATCAATCGGCAGGTAGGCCGGCCGCCCGTAAACTGTGCCGCCGGAGGATATAAAAATAATTTTGCTGACATGCTTTTCGACCATGGCGTTTAACACCTGCAACGTCGCCACGAGATTGGTCTGCACGTCATAAACCGGGTCATCATTGGAATTCTTGGGCAGGGTGGTGGAAACCAGATGAAGGACAACATCCATGCCGTCAATTACGCTGGTCACATCGTGAATACTCATCATGTCCCCGGTCCGCCACTCCACCGGTTCATTTTCTAAAAACCGCCGATAGGGGGCCACCCGGGGCCGTTCAAAAATGCGAAGCCGGTGCCCGTCGATAAGCAATCGATCGCAAACAGCCGATCCGATAAATCCACCTCCCCCGAAAATTGCGATGTTCATCGGGTAACCCCACAGATATTTGTTGTAACATTTCGAAATTTATCGCCTGATGAAACAATGAAGGGGAGCAATCTTTCAATAGCATGCAACAAGCTGCCGTCATAGGGCAACGGCTCTCCAGGGTAATCACTCCAGTCAAGGTGCAAATCGACCAACGGCGCCAGTGCCGCCGTTCTCGCCCAGAACATGGTTCCCACCGGAAAAATAAAATTTTCGGGTAAATGGTGAATCTCAAGACGACTCGCAAGGTTTTCAGCAATAACCCGATTTTCGTCCCATCCTATAGCGTTTGGATCATCAGGAAAAACCATACCAATGGTTGCATCGTGATGCATTTTTGTAAGAATGCGATCGGCCATCGGGCATGTTGTGCCGCCAAGCAAATTTTCCAGAAGAAATCGAAACCAGATGCGAATGACGGTTTCATTTTTTATGTCGGCGGTTTTTTTGGTATGAATGTGGCCGACAAAGTCATAACCATCTATGATTTTCTGTCCAAAAGCAGTGATAAGAGGGCCGATATCCCGGCCGCGATTCGGCGCAATTGTCGTATCAACTATCCGTCCGTCATAATTCTTTAATATATTATCAGCATATTCCAGGCTTTTTTTGTGGGTAACGCTGACAAACAAATCCGGGCGGATTTGATTTTCCATGAGCCGCTCTGTGATTTGCGGCAACAGGTCTGGATAGTAAACATGCAAATGAAGGGCAACGCGCTCATTAACCGGCAAATCCGTTGTTTCGGAATTATCCGTATTAAGTACCGGGTAATTCCATGGGCCGTCGGGCTGCCCGGACCTCAAAAAATCAGCTAATGGATCAGGCACTTGTATCTCAAGTCCACGTTGTTCTTTATAAATACCCGGATGAAAGCCAGGGTAGGGCTTGCGCCGGCCCATGCCGCTTGCCCATGCGCGAACATACCTGCGGATCGACTCTTCCTTAGTTAATTTTTCGGAATAAGGTAGAGCCGAAAAATCCTGTCGGTAAATGCCCGTATCCAGAATAGTCTTTACATCCATCTTTTCCTGACGCATTCGATCGCAAAGCTTCAGTGCTATATTGTCAAGCTGCTCGATATACTTCTCCATCCTGAAAAATGTCTTGGAAGATTCCCGGCATTGCCTGCCAATCTGCTCGCGTAAAGGTTTTGAACCTGCTAAAATTAGAATTTTTGCCGCCATGTCTGCCGTATCCAGATAGCAGGCCACACAATGCTCGCCGAGGCCGCTTTCCATCATGAAGTCGGCAATTCCTGTGGTTTTATCAAAACAAAGCACGGGTTTCCCCAATGCCATTGCATCAATCGCTACATTGGGCAATGGATCCAGTCGCGATGAAAGTAAGAAAAGATCAGTCTCTTCATAAGCGGCTTCAATAGTGGCGGTCTCCCCTATGAAACATACAAAATCATCAATGCCTGACCGCTGGATCTGATCTGCAAGATAGAAGGAATAATTTGAATCAGCACCAGGATCATAGCCCTCGCCGATCCATACAAATCGACATTTTTCCCCCCCAGGCCTCCGGATAACTCTCTCAGCGCATTGAATAAAAAGATCGATCCCCTTGCGAAAACAGACCGATCCGGCCCCAAGGATAATTACTGAATTTTCATCCATGTACTCGGGTCGAACCAATCGACGTATACGGGTTTTTTCCTGATCCACTTCAGTCTGGGAATTATTTTCCACCGGAACGAGGCAGCGTCCCTGTGGAAGTACATGAGCATTGCAATTCTTCAGGGCGGCATGTGCGTTATATGCCTTTTCCATTGTCAATCTTGTTGAAAAAACGACTATACCCGCCCATAAGAAGACTTCATGGAACGCACGTTGAGACTGTTTACGAGCGGCGAATTCATGAATCAGGCATATGGTCGGCACAAAATGATAGGCCAGGGCCGGTAACACCATTCGCGATTCAATGCTGTTGACTATGGCGAATTTTATATTATATCGGCTGCACAATTGCCTCAAAAAAAGTTTTAACAGCATTGGATATGTATTTTTAACTAAGAAAACCGAGGCGCTGACATTTCGGTACGCTTCCATCAGCGGTCCGCCATGCAATAGCAGTACAAAAATATTGTAACGTGTTTCAAAGCCCCTGATGAGATTATAGGTCAGCACCGGCGCGCCGGTTCTGGAAGCCTCATGGCCGACTATCAAAATTGTTTCACGCCCCGCATCAAAATGCTGAATATTCTGTATATCAGTCAAAGGCATGGAAAAATACATTTTGATCGCTTCAATAACACGCAATAACCCTGCTTCCCGGTACTCTTTGGCGACTTTGGCAAAAAGAGCCGTTAGATGGACGATGGGGCGGATATCTTTAAAAAGCGACATAAAAATGGCCCCTTTAAATCCGGCCCTGCTGGTTACCTGATATTTTAAATCTTTCCATACTTGATT
>QZJS01000106.1 GCA_003597945.1 Desulfobacteraceae bacterium
TGTTGGCAGTCCGCATGGAAAAAAGGGAAATACGGCCCGGTTACTCGACGAGGTTTTAAAAGGTGCTGCCAGCAAGGGCGCCAGAAATGAAACCATTATTCTAAAAGGCGGATCAGTGCAGCCCTGCCGGGGCTGCGACAGATGCCATGTCAAAGGCAGTTGCCCGCAACGCGATGATTTCAATGCTATTAAACAGAAAATCTTGAATGCGGATGGGCTGATACTGGCCAGTCCCAATTATATTTTCAGTGTCAGCGCCCAGCTTAAGGCATTTATGGATCGCTGCTGCGGGGTGCTTCATTGTCTGGAGTTTGAGGGAAAATATGGCGCATCCATTGTTACTTCAGGCGGGGGCGATGAAAAGCCCATCACCGAATATATGAATCATTTTCTGATCACCACCGGCATTCATCCGGTTGGAAGTGTCTGGGCCACCATAGGCAATCTGGCAGATAGCCAGTTTACCGACGTGATTTGTGCGGATGCCTTTGCCCTTGGTGAAAAACTGGTGACTTACTGGCAACGGAAAAAACGCATGAAACGGGTGGATAAAAAAATAGCCGAATTCAAGGAGCGGATGCGCGAGCTGGTCTCCTGGCAGAAAAAAGAATGGCCATATGAGTATGATTTCTGGAGAGAGAAGCGGGGGCTGAAATAATTTATCGATTTATCCACTACGCTCGGGTACTCTGGTTCGTAGTTACGCCGTAAGATTTTAACTTATATGCCCTCACGGAACCACTACAAACGGCCATGAGGCAAGGTCACATGAACAATTTGAGCCGAGTGGATAACCAGAATAATTCATTGGGGTTAAAAGTTTTTTGTCTATTCAGCATTCAGCGGTATTGAACAAAAATCTGATTATATGCAACTTGCCTTGCCTGAGAAGATGAAAATTGCCATTTAACGTCTGAGGGCCTGTTTTTGTCATCGGACCTTTCCGAGTCTGTTTTGCCCATGGTGCTTCATATGATCATGGAAGAAAGAGGATTTGCCGTGACGGTTCAAGTGATCATGCTGCTGGCCATTGTGGCTGCGGCACTTGTGGTTTTTATCGGGGGCTGGATTTCCGTTGATCTGGTGGGGCTTCTGGTGCTGTCGGCCCTTGCATTGACCGGACTGATAACCACGGAAGAAGCCCTGGCCGGTTTCAGCAGCCCCGCAGTGGTGACGGTGTGGGCCATGTTTATCCTTTCCGCGGGTCTGACCCGGACCGGCGTAGCCCATCAGATTGGAAAGCCGCTTCAGCGATTTGCCAGGTCGAGCGAAGCCCTTCTGGTGGCTGCCATCATGACCGCCGCCAGCATTCTGTCGGCCCTTATCAATACAGTCACGGTGGCCGCCATCCTGCTCCCGGCAATCATGGAGCTTGCCCGGCGAAGCGGCCGGCCGCCATCCCGCCTGCTGCTTCCTCTGGCGCTGGGATGCCTTCTGGGGGGTCCTTTCACAGGAATTTCAACCCCGCCAAACATATTGGTCACAGATATGGCAAGAGATGCGGGCTTAGAGCCTTTTGCTATTTTTGATTTTACGCCCATTACCGGCGCTATCGTATTGGCTGGTATTCTTTTTATGGTTCTGTTTGGGCGCAGGCTTTTGCCGGTTCGCTCCAGCGCCGCTTCGGCGATTGGCTCCTCTGCCGGAAGTACCTATCAGATGGAAGCCCATTTGTTCACTACCAAAATCCCAGCCAATTCCCCCTTGATTGGATGCACCCTTGCCGAAAGCCGCCTGGGTTCTGCCCTTTATCTTTCAGTTGTGGCGATTCAAAGAAACGGGCAGATGATTCTCGCGCCCGGGCCGACAGAACGACTTCAAGTTAACGACAGGCTGATTGTACACGGCCAGCCTGAACATCTGCAACGTTTCCAGGGCAGCCATCATCTGCAGGTGGCATCCATGGGAGAGCTGGGTGACCGGGTGGACCAATGTCTTCAGATGATCACAGGACAAGTTCACAAAGGCTCACCCCTTGAGGGCAAAACCCTTGCGGAAAGCGAACTGCGTCGTGAGCATCGGGTGCATGTAATGTCGGTTGTGGCCCATGCGCAAAGACCCATTTCGGATGTCCGTGGCCATCGGCTGGTGGAAGGAGATCGCCTATTGCTTCAGGGCAGCGGCCCGGCCCTGGAAAAAATCTCGGAACTGGGTCTTCTGGAGCAGATTAATTACATCACCATAGATGATGCAGCTGCTTTAACTTTCGAACGTCCGCACCTGATGTGCGTCGGCGTCCCGGAAGGATCGGTCCTGGCGGATCGGGATCTGGTGGAGGGACGCCTGGGGCATGCTTTTGGGCTCACCGTTGTTGGCATTCTCCGGGGGAACGAATGGGTGTGTGTTCCATCACCCCATGAGAAGATTGTCGCAGGAGACCTGATGCTTTTGCAGGGATCCTTTAAAGATCTGGAGGTGCTGGAAGGGCTTCAGGACCTTGAAGTGAATGCACAGTCCGAAGGTCTTATGGCTGAACTTGAATCTCAGCAGATCGGCGTCACCGAGATGCTGCTTTCCCCCAGAACCACCCTGGTGGGTCGCACCCTGGCGGATCTGCGTTTTCGTGAGCATTATGGCTTGAGTGTTCTTGCCTTATGGAGAAAGGGGCGCCCCCGTCGCACTGGTCTTCAGGATATGCCGCTCAAATTCGGAGACGCACTTCTGGTTTACGGTCAGCGGCAAAGCCTTGAAGCCGTTGCCAAAGACCCGGATTTTCTCGTACTGGATCAGTCCGCCACACAGGTGCCAAAGCTTAATAAGGCGCCGTTGGCCATATTGATCATGCTGACGGTACTCGTGAGCGCCATTTCAGGGCTGGTTCCCATTTCCATTGCGGCGATTGCCGGCGCCAGTCTGATGGTGCTTAGCGGTTGCCTGAGCATTGAGGCGGCTTACCGGGCCATTGACTGGCGGGTGGTATTTCTGACGGCCAGCATGCTGCCCCTGGGGGTGGCGGTCCAGAAAACCGGCGTGGCCCAAATCGCTGCCCAAAGTCTCATCGCCATGGTGGGTGATATGGGGCCTCGATGGATCGTTGCCGCTCTTTTCACCGTCACTGTTTTGGGAACCCAGGTGATTCCCACGGCGGCGCTGGTGGTACTCATGGTGCCGGTGGCCCTCAATACGGCGTCCACCCTGGGGATATCGCCACATCTTTTGATGATGACCATCGCCATTTCTGCTTCTGCAAGCTTTGCCAGCCCGGTGTCTCATCCGGCCCATTTACTGATAATGGGTCCCGGTGGCTATCAATTCATGGATTATGTAAAGGTGGGGGTGCCCGTCACCATTATCGCGCTGTTGATGTCGGTGTGGCTGCTTCCGATTTTTTGGCCGGCCTGATGAACATGATTCCTTCGTGTTTAACGGGTCGCGCATGTCGCAATTCGACAGCACAGCGGAAAAATTAATATATTAAAATTTGCCAGTATGTTGTTTGGAGTTAAATAAATGACTTCTAAAAATAAAAATAATAAAATTCCTTTAGCCCCCCGGCACAAGAAATCGGCTGATGGTAACGCAGCACTGCCAACCAACACCTTGTCAAATGCCCTGACGGAACGAATCAAGGAACTTAACTGTCTTTATGGAATTTCCAACCTGTTTGAAAACCAGGATGTTTCACTGTCTTGGATTATGCAACGTGCGGTTGAGCTGATTCCCGCCGCATGGCAGTATCCTGAAAATGCCTGCGCGCGCATACGAATAGACGGTCAGGAATACTTTTCCAGAAATTTCAAAATAACCCGATGGCAACAGAATACAAAAATCATATTGAATGAAAATCACGTTGGCGATGTGGATGTTTTTTATATCGCAGCGCCGCCGGAAAAGTCAGGACCAGCTTTTCTTGAAGAAGAGGACCGCCTTTTAAGGGCCATTGGGGAGCGGTTAAGCAAAGTTTTATGGCTGAAGCGGGCCGAAGAAGCGCTCAAAGAGAGTGAAGCCCGTTATCGCATTTTGACGGAACAGATTACCGAAGGCGTCTCCCTGGTCCAGGATGAACGATTTTATTACGTCAATCCCGAGTTTTGCAAAATATTCAACCTGCCGGCAGTAGAGAAAATGCGCGATGAGCAAGTTCATTTGCCATTTTCAGAAAATATCGATGAGATCAGTATTTTTTTCCAGTCAGTGACAGACAGTCAGATCGATGCAAAGATTGAAGAGATACACCCCCTGGTCAGGCCGCAAAAAACATTCTGGATTCAGGTCTGCCACAATCCGATTATGTATAAGGGGAGACCGGCGCTGCTATCCACGTTCAAAGACATTACAAAAATAAAGGAAGAACAGATCGCCGCTCAGCAGGTGGCAAATTCCTTGAACAATGAAAACAAAATGCTGCGGTCTTCATTAAAAGACCGCTATCGCCTGGGAAATATTCTGGGGCATACACAGGTGATGCAGGAGGTTTACGAGCTGATTATAAAAGCAGCCTCCACCACTGCCAATGTCGCCATATTCGGAGAATCCGGTTCCGGCAAGGAACTGGTTGCCCATGCGATCCATGAAAACAGCAACAGAAAAAACCATCCGTTTGTTGCGGTGAACTGTAGCGCGATCCAGGAAACCCTTTTTGAACGTGAATTTTTCGGGCACTGCAAAGGCGCTTTTTCAAGCGCCCATGCTGATTCTCCGGGCTATCTGGATCTGGCCGACGGCGGGACTCTTTTTTTGGACGAGGTAGCTGATCTGAGCCTGAATATGCAGGCCAAGCTCCTTCGAGCCATTGAAGGGGGCGGATACCGGCCGGTGGGCGGCGCAAAGGCGGTTTCATCTGATTTTCGCATCATTTCCGCATCAAACACATCCCTGATCGATAAAGTCACCAGTGGAGATGTACGCCATGATTTTTTTTATCGCATTCAGGTGCTTCAAATCCAGATTCCGCCATTGCGCCATCGCAAACAGGATATTCCCCTGCTGGTGGAACATTTTTTAAAAGAGATGGGTCCGTCCGACGACATGGCAAGGGTTCCGGGGCGCACCATGGATATGCTGCTTGAATATGACTGGCCCGGCAATGTTCGGGAGTTGCGCAATGTATTGCAGCGATACGTTACCTTGGGTCACCTGGAGTTTCTCACAACCGGCCAAAAACCTGAAGCAGCCACTTCCACAGAGATGTTAAACTTAAGAGATGCTGTTACTGATCTTGAAAAATCGCTTATTGCCCGTGCGCTTCAGCAGGCAGGTGGAAACCGTACCCGGGCTGCCGCGCTGCTGGGTATTTCGCGCCGGGCGCTTTTCCGTAAAGCGCCTGTTTCTTGAGTGCCACAATCGCCCACATTGGGCGATTTCGCCCATAATTACTTTATGCTTAAATAATAGCATGATATGATGTTTTGAATTATTCAAACGGGCGATTTTTTCCCACTTTCTGTTTTCCATCTATTCCTGTTTTTTCGATTCCAACAGTATATCAATAAGTTATATCGGTCCATGTTCTTGGCATTCCTATTGCAATATCCTAATTATTAATTAGCCCAAATGATTTTCAACGTTTGGCTGAATCTTAACTGGAAAACAAGAACAGGAGTGCTTGTGCATGGAACTTGTGAAAAACAAACTTTCCAAAAAATATTTTGTTGTACTGGATGATTCCGAAGGTGACGACCTACTGGTTGTTACGCCTGAAGGAAAGGTGAAACCCCTGGAACGGCATCTTTTTGGCCCCCAGATTTTAGTCGACCCGGTGAACGCAGCTAGCACCCATAATCTCACGGCAATGCAGGTAAACATATATCGAGATTATTTCAGTTGACGAGATAATGCCTGTTCGGCTCGACATTTCTATGGAATTTTAAACTTGTTAAAGGGGCTTTCAAAAATGCACCGCACGACAAAAAATGATCCTTTCGGCAATCTTATGGATTGGGGGCCTGTTCTGGATATTCTCGGCGAACTGGCTGATGACGGAAAACTGACCAAATACCAGCCGGGCCTGATCCGAATATTGAGATACAAAGGCAACTGGCAACTCCGTGAAGAAGCTCTCAAAAGGGTCGGCGAAGTTCAGGAGCCTTCCGATGAGCTTATTTTACAGGTCATTGATATACTGGATGATGACAATATTTACTATGATGCCCGGATCCTTGCGGGAAACGCGCTAGTTCAGCTTCTGAAAAATCTTCCGGACAATTATAATCATGAGATAAGCACAGCCGTGCAAAAAGTCATCGACAAGCATAGAAAAATCCCGCAGCCCCGATTTTTTAAAAATGCTCTGGAATACTTTCACTCAGAGTTAAGACAAACGCCCCTATTCATGAATTGATCAGTATAAATATCAATGGCTCTGGGATAAGCGGCAGATGATTCGCTATCAGCCTATCATTTGCAGGGCCATGATTAAAGGCTTGTCCGAAAGAAAAATTTGTTAGAGTCAATTTCGATTTTTCCCATTCGTAAACGAAATTTAAAGGACAATCATCATGGCAGCAAACTTTAAAATGCAAATACAGCCCAGAAATCAAACGCTGCACGTTTTTTTAATCGGTGATTTTGATGGTTCATCTGCTGAAGAACTTAAGGCGACGTTAAATCAACAATGGGAAAATTATAAAATGATTTGTTTTCATACCGATAAGCTTCAACATATCAACAAGTTTGGTCTGAATATTTTTTTGGACTTCCTGTCACGCAAGCGGAAAAAATCGACTCATATCCAAATCACGGGAAACCCTCACCATCTTTCCACCTGGTTTTCAGACTATGCTGTTATCGGAAGGGAAACTGAATTATTACATAAAGCACCTGCTTAAAAAAGTATGGGCAGAATCGACTTTTCAGGCACAATCATTCAAAGAACATTAGCCGATCATTCCTCCCTAAACCCGAGATAAATTCTACAACAAATTTTTATTTTTCGACAGCATTGCCATATGGTTTTGCCTGTTCCATGAATAATGAGGCCGTATGCCGGAATAATCAGAAATAGGAAGGCGTCATGCAGTTAAACGTGAAATCCAAAAACATCGATCACCTTTTGCCCACGGAAATTCTATTTCAAACCAAATACTGGGCCAGGGTCAAAGCACGTCTTGGATGGACCCCCTGCGCCTATGATATTGACGGAAGTTACGATAAAAATGATGTGCTTGTGCTGATTAAACCCATCAGCGCGGATATCTCTGCCGCTTATGTCCCCCAGGGGCCGGAAGCCGCACCTGAAGAAGAACATTATGGATCTTATCTTGAAGCGCTTTCTGAATCGATTGTCGATCAGATCGATTCTGATATAGCCTTTATTCGATATGACCTTCCCTGGTTGTCTCCCTATGCCGATATCCTGGCATCGCATCCGGAGCGAGATTTTCCGGACGAAAGAAACTGGGAGATACGCATGAATTTTGGAACCCGCGGGTGGAATTTAAAAAAAGCTCCATTGGACATGACTGCATGCGCTAACTATCTCATCGATATAACAGGAAATGAAAATGATATTCTTGCCCGAATGCGCAGCAAGACGCGATATAATATCAGGCTTGCCACGAGAAAAGGGGTTCATGTCCGAATCGCGTCAGTTGACGGATTGCCGGTATTTTATAAACTTTATCGTGAAACCGCCAAGCGGAACGGTTTTTTTGTCAGTGATTATAAATATTTTTCAGCTTTATTCGATTCTTTGAAAAATGACGGGGATTTTTCTGAAATCATGCTTTTGATGGCCACCCATGGTCAGGATATTCTATCCGGGGCCATCATTAGCATATCTGGAAACAAGGCCTTTTTTCTGCATGGCGCATCGTCAAGTATAAAAAGAAACTATATGGGGGCCTATGCGTTGCATTGGGAAGCGATACGATATGCCCGTATCCGGCAATGCAAAACTTACGATATGGGGGCGGTTTCGCCGGCAGAGTTTCCGGATCATCCGTTTTTCGGACTTTACCGCTTCAAAACAGGGTTCGGCGGCAGAATTGTTCACCAGGTCGGGACTTGGGATTATCCGATAAAAGATAATTCTTACCGCTCGTTTCGAAACTGGGAGAAACTTCAGGGAGGATATGAAATATCTGAGAATTTCTGATTTCCATTTGTGTTAATTTTCTTCTGGATGTGGATCGATAAGACTTAAAACCTTTGGTGAAATATGAAAAACAGATTATATGAATGGATTAAGCAGACATTTTTTCTGGTTCTTGGGAGCGCCTTTTGCGCGTTCGCGGTAAAAGGAATTCTTGTTCCTTTAGGATTTATTTCAACGGGCCTGACAGGGGCTTCTCTGGTTCTGTATTACCTTTTTCCCAACCTTTCGGTTGAAGTTCTGTATCTTTTAATCAATGCCCCTGTTTTTCTGCTGGGATGGCGGCTTGTCAGCCTGCGATTTTTACTCTATTCTTTATGGGGAATGCTGATTTATGCATTGATGCTTTATCTCATCGACTTTCAATTACCCCTCAGTGATCCAATGCTTGGGGCTGTTATCGCCGG
Source organism: Desulfobacteraceae bacterium (assembly GCA_003597945.1). Classification (GTDB taxonomy): domain Bacteria; phylum Desulfobacterota; class Desulfobacteria; order Desulfobacterales; family Desulfosalsimonadaceae; genus SURF-33. The sequence goes on from QZJS01000106.1 coordinate 8,440, forward strand.
CGGGCTTGCCGGCGCAGGCGTCGCCATTATTTTGCGTTCCTATGGATCCACCGGCGGTTCAGAAATTCTTTGCGTCATTATCAATAAACTTTTTTCATTGAGTGTCGGTTCTGGTTCCGCAGTGATCAACGGCATCGTGTTGACCGCATCCGCATTATTGTTTCCCATGGAGACCGTTCTTTATGCGGTGGTGTATGCCGTGGTATCGATGGTGACCATTGATAAAATTTTCTACGGATTATCTGAAAGGAAAGCGACGCTGATCATATCCGATCAATGGCAGGAAATTGCAAAAAATTTACTCGGGCAATGCAATGTTGGTATCACTAAAATAAGCGGAAAAGGGGGATTCCAGGGAACAGACAAAACGATTCTTTATTCGGTGATCAACAGAAGAGATATTGGCGCCGTAAAGAAAATTGTTCTTCAAAAGGACCCAAGCGCTTTCATGGCATTGATGACCGCAGAGGATGTGACGGGCCTAAGAATTGGCAATCAACCGCATTGGTAGACGGCCAATTGGAAGGTCAATCAATAAGCTTCAATTAATGAAATATTAAACCACCTTCGGCAAAAAAGAAAATTCCAAATGACAGAGCAGACTGATTTGCACCAACCGGTCATGACGATCGCACGTCAGGACATGGTAACGCTGTATGAGGATTATACAATTCAGCAGGCATTGGATTATATTCGAATAAACGGCTTCGGAGAAAAAATTGTTTATTTCTATGTGGTGAACGGAAATGGACAATTGAAAGGGGTAATCCTGACCCGACGCCTGCTCACCGCACCCTTGGAGCAGCTCATTTCCGAGGTCATGATCAGGCGGCTTGTAACGATTCCTCATGATGCTAATATATTAGATGCATTTGACTTGTTGGCGCATCATAAGCTTTTAGCACTTCCAGTTGTAGATCCGCAGCAGAATATCCTGGGTGTAGTGTATGCCAGCATGTTTATGGATGAAAATTATATTATAGATCTTGTCCAAAGAAAGAAGGAAAGCCTTGAAATAGAGAGGCTTCATAGGAGGCTCAGAAGTATTCTGGATCATATGCGCGAATTGGTGCTTTCATTTTCATATCTGGAAGATTTTGATACTGATAAGATCACTGATTTTTCTTTTTTTGACGATCATCTCGTGGAGATCAATTCCTCAGCTCTGCCATTCTATGAAGTGCCGGCATCTTATATTTTGTACAAGAAAATAAGTGTTTTTGATTTTATTCATGACCTCGATAAAGATCAGGTTTTTGCCCATTATATCGGATTGTTTGATAAAGGGTTTTCTGAAATCACTTACAGAATTGTCACCCAGAGAGGTCAAATAAAATGGGTTTCGGATTACGGCCGCGTCGAGTACATGAAAACTGGTAAGGTAAGAAGAGTTAATCATATCATTGAGGATATTACTGAAAAAAAGAAAGCACTTGATGAACTTCAGGCCAATGAGCAAAAATATCGACGTATTTTCGAACTTTCTAAAGACATGGTGTATATCCTTAAACCAAACGGGCAGATAATCGATATCAATCCGGCAGGCATCAAGCTTCTGGGACTCAGCAGCAAAGAAGATGCAATGCAAAGAAATATAATGGATTTCCATGTAGATCCAACGGCGGGAGAATCACTGGTCAAAGAGATTTTAGAAAAAGGGGAGGCCACTAAGTATAGAATCTTGTTTCAGAATGTTAGAGGTGAGAAATTTGAAATAGGTTTGAACGCCATCGCGCAAAGAGATGACATCGGAAACGCTATTTCTTATCAAGGAGTAGCACATAACATCACGGAAGCAATCAGACAGAAAGAACTGGAAACCATCGGCCAAATGGCAGGATGTTTTGCAGATGATTTGGCCTCTCCGCTTAACGTTGTAATGATAGGAGTTGACACATTTAAAGATTTTTTACGAGAGCTTGAAAATTCAACTGAAAAATTATCAAATCAGGCTGCAACAACAGACCAGGAAGAAATTAATAAAATAACATCCCAATTTGCTGATGTGAATTATTTTATGAACCAGGTTACAATTGCCATTAACGATATAAGACAAAGGTTAAAAGAGACCAGAGAACAATACTGGAATTTGAAAAAAGTCTCAGACGGCTCAGGAGGAATTATTTTCCAGAGATCCACTAAATATCCGCTTTAAAGAAAAAACTCTAATTTATTTTATGGAATCCTAAATTTATCCCCTTTTTTGCATGGAGAATCTATTTATAAAAGTTTTTTCCGCAACAACTGCCGGGTCCGGAGCATCCAGAAGCATTTCCCGGTGAAGAACCGCAAGAGGTCTTATCCCCAGATCCAGGCTTTCTATTTTTAGAGGGACCGGAAATTGATAAATGGCGGACAAACTTTTTTACACTTAGACTGCCACGGCGAATCAAAACGTCAGTATTGAAAAACGTTTCATAGGCGATCACTTTCGATACGGCCCTTCCGCATTTTTCTATTAGGTAACATACAAGCATTGGGGGAGGGGGCTTTTGAAAATTTTGGAATAAGTGAAATGGTTACTCAATCGAAACCGGGGCCGGTTGAAAAATCAACCAACCCCGGTTTTCTTTCATTCTGATAAGCTTTCAATCCATCGGATGGCCACAATCCCTTGTGGTTGGTTGATTTTCTTTGGAGATTTGATTGGTTATTGCAATGTGGACAG
>QZJS01000069.1 GCA_003597945.1 Desulfobacteraceae bacterium
CAGACGGATGCCGAGCCAGCCCATCAGACCGAAGTTGATCATCACCGCCACACTCACGGGAATCATGGACAGCATGGCGGCCCGGATATCTTTGATCAGAAACAGAACCACGATGCTGATAATCACCAGGGCCAGCACCAGGCTCTGTATCTGGCCATTAACGACGTAATCGGCGCTTTTGATCAGCATGAAGGGGTGACCGGTAATCTTGAAAGAATAGCCCGGCGGAAGGGTTCGGCCCAGATATCTTGAAATCTCGGAAAAGACCTGTTTTAATTCCGCCGTTCCCAGGGAGCCTTGGCCGTTCTGGCCCAGACGGGTTAACACATTGCAGGTCCGGAATTCCGGATCCACATACGCTTCCATGCTGTCGGCGCGGCCGTCGGAATCAGCATCCTCATCCGCGTATATCTCCAGATAATCCATGATATCCATGCGGCTTTCGGGAACGGCAAAAGACAGCGGATCATCATTATTCATGGCCATGTGCATGGTTTTGACTATATCGGTAAACGCATCGGTCCGCCCCACGCAGAGATCCGCGTTTTCCCCGCAAACCAGCCAGGACCTGAAGGACGAAAGGTGACCCAGGTACTCGGGGCATTTAACGCCGTCGATTTGTCCGGAATCGATAAGAATATTAAATCCCCATCTGCCGCCGAACTTATCGGATATGATGCCCGCGGTCTTTCGGATCTCATTATCCTTTTTGAAAAACTGCAGTAATTCCGTTTCGACGTTAAGCCGCATCAGTCCTGCCAGCGATACGCCGAGCAGGACCATGATGACCACCATCACGGTCTTATAGTGATACAGCGAATACTTTGTCAGCAGGGCGATGATCGAATCGATCATTGTGGCGCCGGGATGCGCTTTTTTAGAAAACCGGGTTCCGTTTTTACCATGGGTCATGAGTTTCAATCCGGCGGGTATCACGGATATGGAAATAAGGACGGCGAACAGGATGCCCACCCCGCAGAAGAATCCCCATTCCCGAAGGGCCTCCAGGGGATGGATGGACAACGTCAGAAAAGAAACAATGGTTGTCAGGCCGGACAGAATCACCGTCACGGAAATATGTCCCATGGCTTGCCGAAGCCCTTCGGCTTTTCCCACCGATGAAAGCAGACCGTAATCCGCGTAATACTGGTTGAGAATATGAATGGAATAGGAACTTCCCACAGCGATCATCAGAACCGGAATGGAAATACCGATGGTGGTGACCGCAAACCCCAGGTGACCCATGAGCCCCAAAATCCAGACGGTGGCCATGGTCAGTGTGGAAAACGGCAGAACAACGCCCCTTGCCGATTTGAAATTAATAAAAAATATGACCACGGTGACCAGCAGGACCAGCGGAACCAACCGGATCAGGTCTTTCTGCATGTAATTACTGATCCAGATATAAACCACCGGCTGGCCCTGGGCCACGATATCCAACCCGTCATGGCTGTCGACGATTTCAAGAATCTCCCGGGCCATGGGATCGGAGTCCCATGCGCCTGAAAACCGGATAATGATTCCAAAATCCGTTATGTTCCCGTGGTCGTCCACGGCGTATACCCCCCGCTCAAACACGGGATTGCGTAAAAGTTTTGCCCTGAAAGTCGCAAAATCAGCAACGGTTTTCGGCAAGATGCGGCTGCCGTCGGCATCCGTATCCATGAGGGTAAACGTGGTAAGCGTGTCATTTTCACCGGAAATATCCTTAATCGTAAAGGGCGATATGATATCGCTTATCATCGTGCGGTCCTTGAGTTCCCGTGTGGCATCCACCGCAGCCGCCAGCTTCCGCCGCATCCGGGAACTCATGGGACCTTCACCGGCATCGATTCGGCGGAGCTTGCGTTCCAGCAACCTCTGGAATAAAGGGTCCGTGTTAAAATGAGCAAGCAGTTGCGCCGGGCGGATGCCCTCTTGTAAAAGCATTTGGGTCAGGCGGTAATGGCGGTTTTTTTCAAGAACCGGTCGGATGGTTTGAAAAGCTTCCAGATCCTCAAGAAGGGCGTCGATTTTTTTGAAAGTTTCATATGTCCACAGGTTTTGCCGGGTAACCGACAAAATCACAAACGTATCGGAATCACCGTAAATTTCTTTTACCTTTTCATAATAAAGATATTCGGGATCCGACTGTGGGAGAAATGTGGCGATGGATGTATCAAATTTAAGTTTGAACAGCCCCGGCAAAAGGGCGAGGGTGATCAGTGAAAAAATTGCCAGCACCCATATCGGCCGCTTTAACACAAATCGGATATATGTGTCCATTTTAACCTCTTTTTTGCGCTTTAACGAAATGATTTAACAAAATATCTCTCAACAAACTCAACGAGAGGTTATTCCTGCAAGAAAGCCGCAAACATAGCTTAACCAGAGCGCGGATATTGACTGATACGTCAGTCATAAATAAAGCCAAAAAAAACAGCTTGCCAATCACTGCACAGGATATGTTTTGAGTTAGATGATATAAGTTTGTTTGACAATTCGTTATAAAGTTTTTATAGGTTGATGAATTTAAAAAAATTATCAGTGACTGATTCGTCAGTCACTGATAATTCTCACACCATTTTGCGCAAGTCAAGAAAAAATAATATTTCATATCCGCCGGCACCCTCCTGAAGCGCGGGCACCGACGGCTGGGAGCTATTCTTCTTATGATGGACGCATATCTCAATCTGGTGCTCAAAAAACCGCTGGTACCAATCATCGGCTTAGTTATCATCACCATCATCCTTGCCGCGGGCATGCGCAAAATTGAATTTGACAGTTCCGTTGAATCCTTCATGCCTAAACATGATCCGGAATACCTTGAATACATGCAGGCCAAGAAAATTTATGGGGACAATGACCGGTTCACGCTCATGGCCATATCTCCCGAAAAACTCTGGTCCAAGTCCACTTTTGTGGCATTCGACCAGTTTTTAAGCGATATTGAGGAATACAAGGACGCCGACCCCCTGCGCGACGCCGACAGACGCAGACGCTTTCTCGAGGCCGTTGGAGACAAAGAGATCTCATTTTCTGACCTCATGGAAACCTTCCGCGAAGATCCTGCCTTTGCACGCCTTATCGAACGGCATACACCAACTGATGTCCGGGAAAAAAAACATCTCGATCCCGAAGATATCCGGCAAATCCAGAGATGGCTCGATAAAGATCTGGCCCTCAAACAACTGGGGATCATCGACACTATCTTGTCGCCGTTCACGATAAAAGACATCAGCGGAAAAGACGACACCCTTGAATCATATGATCTTATCCCGAAAGATGAAAACGGCCGGCGCATCATCCCCACTACCCCTGCTGAGATCATGGCTTACAGGGAACGACTCCGAACCAACCCGGCCTTTAAAAAACTAATTTATGCCACTGACCCGAAATCCGGCAAAATCACCGATTTCGGCACAATTGTCAAGTTCACGGGTACCCTGGACCAGGAATCCATCGTCAGTGAAATCATCCGCATCGCGGAAAACTATAAAACGTTAAACATCGCCATCGCCGGCGTTCCGTATGTAAATAAAAAATTCAACGATTACATCAAGGCGGACCTGAGACAGAGCATACCACTGGTACTGCTGGTGGTCACACTGATATTCTACTTTAACTTCAGATCATTCAGGGGCGTTATCCTCCCTCTGGCCACCCTCGGCATGGCGGAACTCTGGACCCTGGGGCTGATGGGGCATTTCGGGTACAAAATCACTTCGGTGGGGGGCACGCTGCCGCCGCTGCTGGTGGCCATCGGCAGCTCCTATTCCATCCATATCCTGAACCAGTACTACGCGGAATTCAATATCATCTCCAATATGGATAAAAAAGCCGGCATCCAGGCGGCCATGAAACATATTTCGGTCACCGTGTTTCTGGCCGGACTTACCACGTTTGCCGCCTTCTGCACACTGCTGACCAACAAAGTCTCGGCGCTTCAGGAATGGGCCGCATTTTCGGCCGTAGGCATCGCCGCTACGGTTTTCATCTCGGTCACCCTGATCCCGGCAGCCCTGGCGATATTGCCCCACCGCTACCCCAAAGGCCTGATGGGGAAAAACAAAGTCAAAAAAACCACCATAATCGACGCTCTGCTCAAAATATTGGCAAAAGGCGCCATTGTCCACTACCGGAAAATCTATACCGTGACAGGGGTTATCGTTATTATCTCTCTTCTGGGCGCGACAAAACTCCAGGTGGACACGGAGTTTCTCCATTATTTCAAGGAGAGTGATCCGGTCCGGCAGAATGTGCTCTATGCCGGAGAAAAATTCGGCGGCGGGTGGGGATTCAGCGTGATTATTGATTCAGGGGAACCCGACGGCGTCAAAAGCCCCGAATTTCTCAACACCGTGGAAACCATCCGGGAATGGCTGACATCAGATGAAAACCCGGATCTCAATATCGGTCGAACCGACGCGTTCGGCGATTTTATCAAGCGGATGCACATGGCCAACTACGATGATGATCCGGCATATTTCCAAATACCGGAAACCCGCATGGATATCATGGATTACCTGGAAATTTTTTCTGGAGAAGACGAGGATTCGGACGGGCGGGTCGATGATTTTGAACCCTTTGTGGATCCTTTGTTTCAGAAAAATAATATCCTGGCCCGGATCACACGCAAAGCCGCGGAAAAAATCGGCACCACGGAAATCAAGTACATCATCGACAGGGTGGAAAAACACTTGGACAAAACGCTGCCGGCCCAGTACACCTACGCCATCACCGGATATCCTATCATCAACGTCAAACTGGCCCATTATGTGGTGACCGGCCAGCTCCAGAACCTTTTTCTTTCACTGGTCCTGGTGCTTTTTGTTATTATGCTTTTATTTAGAAGGCTTGCGGCCGGGCCACTGGCACTGATCGATATGGGGGTGACCATCATCATCAATTTCGGCATCATGGGCTGGTTCGGCATCAAACTGGATATGGTCACGTCCATTATCGCCGCCATTACCGTGGGTATCGGGATTGACGACACCATCCATTATCTCAATACCTACCGTCGTTACCATTTGGAAACAGAGGCCGACATTCCCAAAACCATTGAAAAGACCATGCGGGTGACCGGAAAAGCCATCCTGTTTACTTCCCTTGCCCTCATCTGCGGATTTTCCGTCCAGATCACCTCCCATTTCCTGCCCGTCGTGCTTTTCAGTATACTGTTGACCGTGACCATGGTCAACACGACCATCGGATCGATTCTGCTGATTCCGGCCGCCATCCGGCTGACCGGCATCAATCTTGAGGCCCCCGGCGCGGTATCGATTGAAGAAGTCGATGAAGAGAATCAGGCTATAGGCGACCGCCGTACTGGAACACCGAACTGAAGGGGTATGATCAGGCAGAGGGGCCGGCCGAACAGAAAATCCAGAATGCCGGTGACGCCGGGTTGTGCCGACACAGCCTGTTTACGCAGATCCGCGTCATAACTGATCCGCCCGGCAATATCGGCGGCGGCATGGGTATCACCGTTTTTCCGTAAATCGATAAGGCGGGCGATGAACCCCATGTTGCATTCGGCTTCATGGATCGCGACCAGTTCGGCCAGGGATGAAAATTCTTCGATGATCCGCCCGCGGTCGAGCCGGTCCCATGCATAAACACGCCGGATCGAATCGGTGTCCCAACAGGCCATTTCCCGGCATTCCAGCGGCCGATCCGCATAAATCCGGCAGGAGTTGCCCGGCGCGTCCAAAAAGACGCAGGCGGCCGCATCGGTTTTGCTTTTGATCTTGATGATATCGCCATCCGCAACCGACACCCCGCCGCAGACATTGTCCGTCACGGCCTCTCCTGGCCGGATGGTATAAAGACAGGAAAGCGGGATCGCGCCGCTGCGGACCAGGGCCAGATCAACCCCATGCAGTGCCGGGCCGCCCTTGCGGCAGCAGGTGCCGCACCGCCGGCATCCGGCTGGATCCATATTTAGGATGTTCGGCATTGAAAAAATCTTCCCGATCAAAACGGGAAACGGGACCGGATTAACCTGGTCCCGTTTCCGTTTGCTTTGATCTGTTAATAATTATGTAAAAACCGAATTATTCGCTTTGACCGTCTTTCGGGCTTTTTCCACTAAATCAACGATTACTTTCACAATCGTGTTTTAAAATCGCATCAATCTCCATTAAAAACATTATTGATCGGTTTCCTTGTCCGGCTTTGCATCGGTTTTACCATCGGACGTGTCGCAGGCCAAGGTCGGATCGGCCATGATTTTTAATGCCGCGTTGCGCCGGTTGATCTGTTCTTCGATGATGACCCGCAGCCGCTTGGACTCGTCGGGAAATTTCTTTTCCAGGGAGGCAAACCTATTTTCGCCGGAAAGAAAATCCTGAATGCTGCCGTCGGCATCCTTGGACTCTAAGACAAACGGGTTTTTCCCCTCTTTTTCCAGCAGCGGATTGTAACGATACAGCGGCCAATAACCGGATTCAACAGCCCGTTTCATCTCCTCCTGGCTCTTGCCCATTCCCGCCTTGAGCCCCTGGTTGATGCAGGGCGCGTAGCAGAGGATCAGCGAGGGCCCTGGATAACTATCGGCTTCCAGGAACGCCTTGACGGCCTGCTGCTTATTGGCGCCCATGGCAATGGAGGCCACATAGATGTATCCATAGGTCATGGCGATCCGGCCAAGATCTTTCTTGCCCGTCTTTTTCCCTGAAAAGGCGAATTTGGCCACCGCCCCCGTAGGTGTGGCTTTGGAAGACTGACCCCCGGTATTGGAATAAACTTCGGTATCCATTACCAGGACATTGATATCTTCGCCGGATGCCAGCACATGATCAAGGCCCCCGAAACCGATATCATAAGCCCATCCATCGCCGCCGAAAGCCCAGATGGATTTTTTACTCAACAGGTCGGCCATACTGCAGATGGCCGCCAGAACGGGTGTCGGTGCCGCATTTACAATCAACTCAAGGATTTTGCGCCCATAGGCGGCCGAAGATTGAGCAACATCCATCTCTTCCAGCCATCCGGTCATGGCCGCCTTGAGATCGCCGTCAATATCGGTTTCCAGCGCCTGACGCATCAGGTCCGCCAGTTTAGCCCGGCGCTGTTTATAGGCCAGTGCGATGCCGTACCCGAATTCGGCGGTGTCTTCGAACAATGAATTTCCCCATGCCGGGCCGCAGCCTTCCGCATTGGTGCAATACGGCGTCGACGGCGCCGACGCGCCCCAGATGGAACTGCATCCCGTGGCATTGGCGATGATCATCCGTTCACCCATGAGCTGAGTGAGCACCTTGACGTAAGGCGTTTCCCCGCATCCGGCGCAGGCCCCGGAAAATTCCATGAGCGGCTGGCAGAACTGGCTTCCCTTCACCGATTCCCGTTTCACCAGATTATCCCGGATGGGCAGGGTTTCGAAAAACTCCTGGTTCGGCACTTCAACGGCCGTCTGGGTGCCGATGGGCCGCATGACCAGGGCCGGCTTTTTGGCCGGGCAGATATCGGCGCAGTTGCCGCAACCCTGGCAGTCCAGGGTATTGACCTGAATACGGAACCGATATCCTTTCAGTTCCTTTCCCAGTGCCGCAATGGTGCCAAAGCCTTCCGGCGCGTTTTTCAACTCATCATCGGTGGCCAGGGCCGGCCGGATGGCGGCATGGGGACAGACAAAGGAACACTGATTGCACTGGATGCAGTTTTCCGAAATCCATTCCGGCACATGAATGGCCACCCCCCGCTTTTCATATCTGGCGGTGCCCACCGGAACGATGCCGTCCGGCTCGAATGCGGAAACCGGGAGACTGTCGCCCCGCTGGGCCAGCATGGGCCGCATGACGTTTGTCACGAAATCCGGCTCCTCGGCCGCGGCGGTCGCGGGTTTCCCATCAACGGCCTTAGCCCATTGAGACGGGTATTTGACTTCATGGATGTTAGCCAGCGTCTGGTCCACGGCCGAAATGTTCATGGCCACCACCTTGTCCCCTTTTGAGCCGTAGGTCTTCTGGATGTCTTTCTTCAGAAAGTCCACGGCTTCGTCAAAGGGAAGAACTTTGGATAGGCTGAAAAATGCGGTCTGCATGATCATGTTGATGCGGCCGCCAAGGCCCACGGCTTCGGCGATTTTGACCGCATCCACATTGTAGAATTTAAGATTTTTCCCGGCGATGGCCCGCTTTATTGACGCCGGCAGTTGTGTTTCCATTTCCTCAAGGGTCCAGGGGGAATTGAGCAAAAATGTCCCGCCCGGTTTGATCCCTTCCAGGATATCGTAAAGTTGAACGTAATTGGCCTTATGGCACGCTATGAAATCCGCCGTGTTCACCAGATAAGTGGACTGAATGGGATTGTCGGAAAACCGCAGGTGGGACACGGTTATGCCGCCGGATTTTTTCGCGTCATAGGCAAAATACCCCTGGGCGAACTTATCCGTGTGATCACCGATGATCTTGATGGCGCTTTTGTTGGCGCCCACGGTGCCGTCGGCGCCCAGCCCCCAGAACTTGCACTGGACCGTGCCGACGGGCGCGGTGTCGAACTGTTCCTCCATCGGCAGGGATGTGTAGGTGACATCATCCTTGATGCCCACGGTGAAATGCTTCTTGGCGCCCACGGAACGCATGTTGTCGAAAACGGCCTTGACCATGGCCGGCGTGAATTCCTTTGAGCCCAGTCCGTAACGACCGCCGGTGATCTCCACATCGTGTCCGTATTCATGGAACGCCGTGCAGACATCCAGGTAGAGCGGATCGCCGATGGCGCCGGGTTCCTTGGTCCGGTCCAATACCGTGATATGCTCCACGGTGGTGGGAATTTCGGAAAGAAAATGTTCAATGGAAAACGGCCGGTAAAGACGGACCTTGACCAGACCCAGCCGTTCGCCCCGGGCGTTGAGATAATTCATGACCTCTTCGATGGTTTCAGTGGAAGATCCCATGGCCACGATCACCCGCTCGGCATCCGGGTGCCCCACATAATCAAAGAGCTTGTAGCGCCGGCCGGTAAGATCCCCCACCTTTACCATGTATTCCTCGACAATGGTGGGGATCTGGAGATAAAAGGGGTTTGCGGCTTCCCGGCCCTGGAAATAGACATCCGGATTCTGGGCCGTGCCGCGGATATGCGGATGCTCCGGATTCATGGCCCGGGACCGGAATTCCGCGATGGCGTCATGATTGACCAGCCGGGCAATGTCTTCATAATCGATGATTTCGATTTTCTGGATTTCGCTGGATGTCCGGAAACCATCGAAAAAATGCAAAAAAGGTACGCTTGCCTCTATGGAGGCCAGATGCGAGACCAGGGCCAGATCCATGATCTCCTGCACCGATCCGGAGGCGATCATGGCAAACCCGGCCTGGCGGACGCTCATGACATCGCTGTGATCCCCGAAAATAGACAGCGCGTGAGCGGCTAGGGCCCTTGCCGACACATGAAAAACCCCGGGGAGCAATTCACCGGAAATTTTATACATGTTGGGAATCATCAGGAGGAGTCCCTGGGAAGCCGTGAAAGTGGTGGTCAGGGCGCCGGCGGCGAGGGCGCCGTGGACCGCGCCGGCGGCGCCGGCTTCGGATTGCATCTGACGGACGATCATTTTCTGCCCGAAAATATTTTTCCTGCCATTAGCCGCCCATTCATCCACCACTTCTCCCATGGATGTGGAAGGGGTGATAGGATAAATCGCGGCCACGTCACTCAATGCATAGGCCACATGAACCGCTGCTGTGTTTCCATCAATGGTCTGCATTTTTTTTGACATAATCATACTCCATTTTTTTGTATTGCATCGTTAAGGTGTTATGGATTGATGGTTCCGGTAAGAAAGGCTTCTTACGGGATAATCAGTCGTGATGATTTCGGTAAAAGTCCCATTTGCTCGATTTTTGACCAAAAAGACTATAGAGGAACGCGCTGAAGGCGTCTTTCTGTAAAAATCCCGCGAAAAAAAGGAAGGATCACAGCTTTCACGAAAACATCCGTTTTCAAATCGATTCAAATCATGTAACTTTATATTTTATCGTCTGGCGTGTAAAGAAAAAAACACGCTACGCATCCCATTCCCCGGCAAACGCATGCTCCAGCGCAACAAATTCAGCCACGCTCATGGTTTCAGCCCGTCGGCCCGGATCAATGCCGGCAAGCATCAGGAATCGGACGGCAGTCTCCGGACCGATGTCCAGGTCACTGTCCGCCAGGGTGTTTTTCAGGGTTTTACGCCGTTTACCGAAAGCCGCCTTGACGATGGCGGAGAACCGGCTTTCATCAACAGCCGGATCAGGGATGATTTCCTTAAAACGGATTTCCACGACCACGGAATCCACCTTGGGCTTAGGCGAGAACAGATGCGCGGCCACCGATGCCAGGGGCCGGATATCAGCCGCATATTGCAGCATAACCGCCAATCGACCGTATTCCTTGGTTTCCGGACCGGCCGTCAGGCGCTGGGCCACCTCCTTCTGAAACATCAAAACGGCCCGGGAAACGCTCGACCGGGACGCCATCAGGTAAAACAGGACCGGCGAGGAAATATTATAAGGCAGGTTGCCCAAAACAACGAGTCGCCGATTTTCGGCCGTGGCCATAGCGGCGATATCCACATCAAAGATATCGCTCCGGATCAAGTTGATATTTTCAATGCCATGCCCGGCGATCTCAGATGCAAGAATTCCATACAGATCTCTGTCTTTTTCCACCGCATAAACGCGCTTGACGCAACGGGCCGCAGGCAGGGTCAGCGCCCCGAGACCGGCGCCGATCTCCAGCACGATATCGTCTGCCGACAGTTGCGACCGGCTGACGATCATGGCCGCTGTGGACGGGTCGGCCAGAAAATTCTGTCCGAGCTGTTTTTTCGGCTTCAATTGCCTTGCGGTAAGAAGCGCCCTTGGGGACGGCATATCCGGTTCCTTTTCTTTACAATATACTCCTAAGTGTCGTTATCCCTATATGACATTCGGATATCGCATCAAAGACAATTTTGCCATTTTCGTGGTCGAAAAGTTTGGATATCATCCGGCCCTGCTGTTTTTAACTTGCCATAACGGCATAATAACCGATAGAAACGGATACAAAAACATTTGACGGCCTTGTAAAAAGTCCAATATCTGCGTTACGCGCAATCTCTCAGAATTTCACGTACGCTAAGTACGCTGCATTCTTCGATATTGCGCAAGCCT
>QZJS01000133.1 GCA_003597945.1 Desulfobacteraceae bacterium
CCTTTTGGTTATCGTGATGTTATCCATTGGCGATGATCGCATCCTGTATTCCCATCATTCGGAACTGTCTGATCCTTGGAATGACGGCGGTGTCGCGGATATCATCGATTATGGTTTTTTCCGGGTTCCTGTCAATATCTAAATCCATCACATTGCGGAGCAGTCGCCTTATGGCGGCCGCACAGGCCGGGCGGTTTTTTACATAACGGCCCCGGAAAACAATAAGTGCGTCCTGAATGTCCGGATTTTTAATGGACAGACATCCGCCGCCGGCTTTTGGCTCGCCTGTTGTGCTTTCCGGTAGATGGTTTTGCCAGATTTCGGGCTGCTTGTCCATCTCGTTGATCATGGCTTCCCGGAATCCGGAAGCTTCATGTATGCGGCCGTGCGCGCATAGCCGCTCGCGCTCCTTGGTTTCCCACTCCAGCAGGCGGCGCAGTTCCGGCATGGTCATTTCCGGCCCGAAGTTGGCCTTGCCCGCGCCGGAGCGCAACAGGGCGTCCGCGTCCCCGGGGGTGATATGGTCTGAATAGTGCTGGGTGAAAAGCAGTCGGGCCATGTTGTGCCGGTATTTTCGGGCTACCCGGTCAAGTTCTTTGACCTGATGCGGTTTGAACCCGTCCTGATAGAGTTGAAAATGATGATTTCCTTCCCGGCGTTTTAGTTTCATGTGCGTGCCGGTCTGGGCCACCACAAAGTCGATGCGGGCCGATGTCAATCCACGGGAGATAATGCCCCGGAAAAAGAGGTCCAGAAAAGTGTCGAACCGGTCCGGCTCGGTAAGCCCGCCCTGTTGCTCTTCGGAGCCGACTTCGTATGAAATCGGCTCCATTTGCAATCGCTTCCTTTCGCGTTCGCAATAAGCGATCATCTCAATGGTGGCTGCCGCCACAAGGTCCATGGGCAGGCTGCCGTTTTCCTTCTCGTCATCTCTGCCGCTGGTGCCGTCGGCGTGCCAGCAGGAAAATCCGGCTTTTAAATCTTCGGTGATATTGTATTTAACCCATGTCATGGCCTGTTGCCGGGTTAGGGTGCGATGGTCGTACACCGTAAAAGGCCCGCCGTGATCCCGTCCGAAAATAATGGGTCCGGCATACCCGGTTTCAGCAGCCAGTTCACTGACAAGGGCCACAAATCCGGATGCGGTGACCCCGGCATATCCGCCGTCGGAATTGACCTGGTTGAAGGTGGTCATGATTACGGGGATGGATTGCGCCATCCGGCACCCGGACAGGCAGGCCTTTAGTGCCGATATATCGGAAAAGCAGAAGGCGATGATCACGGGCGCCGTAAGGCCCCGGTTCCGGCGCCCGATGACATGGTCCACAAGGACCGGCATGGTCGTCACATGGGGTAAGGATTTCATGAAAATAAGACTATCCGCCTGCTGTTGACGCCGTATTTTTTTAAATCCTGTCAAAAAGAAGCAGAAAATTGACAGATATTTTAAAAACACAGCGTATTTTGATTCGGGTTTTCAACCGCTACTTCCCGCGGCGATGTCGCCCCGGGAATTATTCCCCCGGGCGTTTGGCTTCAAGCGCGCTGATAAACCGCTCCTTGTCTTGGATAAAAGGCGGCCGGGCCTTTATGACGGCCTGTTTTTCGGCATCGTCATTTTGCCAGTTCCGCGGCAGGTCCACGACGGTCGGGGTGATCCGTTTCCGGGCCAGGGGGTTGATGGTCACGGGCAGCACAAGACCCTTGACGCTGTATTCGCCCTTTTCGCGGGTCGGCTGCAGAATGCCTTTTTTGATGAGCCCGGATACCGCGGAATCTTCCACGGGCAGTTCCAAGGTGTTCTGGTCGAAAATGGCAAACTCCCGCAGCACCGCTTTTTCCTGCGGATCGAGATGCCGGACCCCGGCGATGATCCGACGCTTTTCCCGGCGCGCGTCGTGCAGGGGCCGGATATTGACCCAGAGAAATCGGAGCAGGATTAAACAAAGGAAAACGAGGATCCCGAAAACAACAAGCATGATGGGGATAAAATGATCCCGGGCCACGGAGCGGACTTTTTTCGGCAGAGGCGCCAGATGTTTTTCGGCCCAGTCCGGTATGACAATCCTTTCCGATTTTTTATCCCCTGTCCGGATAATGGCTTCTACCGCGTCCCTACTAATGAAATAGGAGCGGTGCCTGTCCTCGAAATGCAGGGTGCCGTTGTTTTCGATAATAATCACATTTTCATAGACCTGCCCGTTTTTTAAAATCACCACGTCCGCAACGGCCGGCAGCGGCAGCAGTAAAAAAGCCGTGATACAAAGCCAGGCCAGGATTGTCATTATAATATGAAGATTTTTCATTTTTATTTTCCGGTTGTCGGTCCTGCAGGATCGATATTTGCAAAAGTCGGTTGCAAGGGCTTTGCAATTCAATTACATTCGCGATATCCGCTTGTACAAGGATAACGTCAATTGAAAGCAAATTCAAGACATACCAGACATATCCGATTGCACGCTTTCATGCATATCTTGAATTTGCCGGTGAAGGTATAATTATATAAACCCATGCGATGCCCGAAATGCTATATTAAGCTTCAGGCCTATTACGCCTTTTGCCCGAGCTGCGGTGAACAGATCGGGCCGGACCGCGGGCGGCCGTGGAAGGTTTTTGGTGTCGCCGCCGTTGTGGCCGCCGTCGTTATGATGGCATTAATGTTTTATCATCAGAGCGGTTTTCAGGCGGTCCGTGACACCCAACATCCCGTGGTTTCCCCGCCGGAAAAATCTCCCCGGCTGCAGGTTTTGATCCCCGATACGGAGAAATCAGGCAAGGATTTCACCGTTTCCGTGGGCAGGGTGGTCATCGAAGATATTGCCGGCAACCGGGTCGCGGAAATGACCGCCGCAGTGACCGACAGCGGCTGGCTGGCGGTGCCGGCAAAACTCGGCATCGGCGGTTACAACTGGTATTTTCTGTATTCCGGCGGGGAAATGCTGGAAATTATCGGCGGCAGAATCGGAGACCATGATGCCGTCGGCATCTGGCAGCTCAGGGACATGAACCGGTTTTCCGGCCCCCGGCTTATCGCCGGAAACCCTTCCGAACCGTTGCGATGGATATCCGTTGTTTCCGAACTGACCCTTGATCTGCCCCATGCCGGCATTATTTCCGAGCAGCAGAATTTTTTTGTGGTGTCGCTGCCGTCGTCAATCCGGGAGCCCGGTGTTTTTATTCAGGGTGGCGCTGTTGTGGGATGGTCCTTTGGTCATCTTCTGGATCACGGGTATATCTGGCGGGGTCCGGATGAAGAAAGCCTGGTCTATGAACTGAGCGTATCCGATTATTACCGCACAACCTTTGAAAACAGCCGGGAGGAGCGCTTTATCCAGGCGTATGCGGTAAAAGACGCGCAGCCCCTTGATAAACTGCGTTTGTTTGCGGACGGTTTCCGGCGGTCCGCCCGGCTGCCCGAACAAGAGACCCCTCCCCATTTATCGGCCGCCGCGGTGCTGGCCCGGATGCACGGCCTTGTATCCCGCCTGGCCAGGGACGGCCGTGCGGATGACCTGTTGTCGGTGCTCGACAGCAGGGTCCTTTCCGGCGCCGGCGATGTGGATCTGCTGAGGGCCGTCTTTTCAAATGTCTCGCGCGTCGAGGGCATTTCGCGTGCCGTGGACATTATTGAAGAGGTCCTTCGGAATCCGGGGAATTTCTTAGATATTGAGGAAACGCAAATCCGTATTTTTTTAACGGAAATGTATGGCCGCTGGCTGAACATGCTTACCGAAAGCGGTGATTATGCGGGCGGGCTCGCAATTTATGACCGGGCCGCAAGAAATGCGGGCGATGATCCGAACCTTAAGCTAATGGGCGCCCGGATGGCTCTGGCGTTTGATGACTGGCGGACGGCCGAAAACATCATGGGGTCCCAATGGTTTCCACTGGACATGTCTGATCAGGTCAAACAGATTCAAGACCGGATCCGTCTGCTGAAAACCGGGTCGGATAAAATCGCCGTCCGTTTCGCGCCCGATGCCGGCCGGATCGGCGTTCAAGCCGTGCTGAACCAACGTCTGCGCCAGGGTTTTATCGTTGACACCGGCGCGTCCATGGTTACTATTCCCGTTGCCGCGGCCAAACAACTCGGCCTATATGACGCGTCCGCGCCAAAACACAGGGTTGTCACGGCAGGCGGCGTTGTGTTTGCCCCTTCGGTCATGATCGGATCCATCGGAATCGGCGGGTGGACCGAGACCCGCATTGAAGCATTTGTCATGGACCTGCCGGAGTATCCGGGTATCGGTCTGCTGGGGATGAATTACCTGAACCGTTTTAAAATGGAAGTCAACGCCGATGACGGCATCCTGACGCTGGCGCCGCGGTAGCCATCAGCCTTTGTATTTTTTGGCCCGATAACGCAATCTTGTCGCCAAACAGCGTTCCAGCGCGCTTTTAAGGAAATGCATTGCTGCAAAAAAATACCGCACAGCGGGATAAACAGCTTTTTACGAAGCCATCAAGTAAGGAGAAAATCATCGTGAAGCGTTTTATCGAGACCTGTAAAGACGGCCTGTTCGACCTGATCGTCGTGGGCGGCGGCATCACCGGCGCGGCGGTGGCCTATGACGCGGCGGCAAGGGGATTGCGTACGGCACTGGTGGAAAAAAAGGATTACGGCTGGGCGACATCCGCGGCAACATCAAAGCTCATTCACGGCGGGTTGCGGTACCTGCAGAACCTGGAATTCCCTCTGGTCCGGGAATCCCTGCGGGAGCGCCGGATCCTGGGCAATATCGCCCCGAATCTGGTGGCCCCGATCCCGTTTCTGGTTCCCGGTTACGGGGACGCCCGGCGCAACAAGTGGATGCTTCGGGCAGGCTTGACGGTCTATGATGTTCTCTCTTTTGACAGGGGGTGGACATGGGATAAGGCCCGAAGGATTCCGCATCATGCCTGGCTATCCAAAGAAGCGGTCCTGCAAATGGAGCCCATGGTCCGGCCCGAAGGGCTTACCGGCGGATCGGTCTATTACGACTCCCAGAGCATCCATCCGGAAAGGCTGACCCTTGCCTTTGTCAAGTCCGCCTTGCGCAGTGGCGCGCAAATCGCCAATTACGCCAGGGTTTCCGGATTTCTTTTTTCCGGCGACCGAAAAATCGAGGGCGTGCGGGTGGAAGATGTTCTGACCGGCGATATCATCGATCTGAAAGCACGGCTGGTGATCAATTGCGGCGGCCCCTGGGCGGATATCATCCTCAACCTAGCCGATACATCCGGCGAATCCCGGCACCGGATCCGCCGTTCCGAGGGCATCCATATTCTGACCAAAAAATTTCAAACCCGTCAGGCCGTGGTCATGTGGACCCCGGCCGGGCGCCATTTCTTCACCATCCCCTGGCGGGGGTATCAATTGATCGGCACCACCGACCATGAATATGTCGGCAGCCCGGATGAATGGCGCGTCACCCGGGAGCGCATCGCCGCCCTGATCACCGACACCAACGATGCCATCGGCGACGGGCGCCTGACATACGGGGATGTGGCGTTCGCCTACGGGGGATTGCGGCCCCTGGTGGATAAGCAGACCGAAGGAACCTATGATTCCTCCCGGAAATACGAAATCCATGACAATGCCGCCGACGGGTTTGACGGGCTGATCACGGTGGAGGGCGGCAAATACACCACCAGCCGCTGCCTGGCGGAAAACGCGCTCCAGATGATTGAGAAAAAACTGGGCAGGTCCCCGAAAAAATCGAAAACCAATCTTAACTATCTTGCTGGATGTGATATCGCGGACATGGGCGCTTTCATGGCGGAAATCCGGCGAGATTTTAAGGATTTTGACGCGATGACCATCGATTATCTGGCGAAAAATTACGGCACGGAATGCCGGGCCGTCTTTGAACTGGCCCGCCGGGATCGGGCATTGGCGGAAATCGTCTGCGAAGACGGGCAGATCCTGGCGTCTGTTGTTTATGCCGTTAAAAATGAATCGGCGAGATCATTGACCGATATTCTCCTGCGGCGGACCGGCATCGGCAATATCGGTCATCCCGGAAAAATCGTGCTGGAAAAAATCGGCGTGATGGCGGCGACCCATCTCGGGTGGGACCCGGCCAGGCTGGATCAGGAACTTTCAGCCGCGGATACCGCGCTCCGGCTTCCCGCGTGAGGGGGGAGCCGGCAAAAAGATTTGTTAGAAGCCATTTCAAAACCCCATCTGAGGCCCGATGGCTGCGTTGCAGGCCGCTTCAAAATGCTCACATATTATCGAATATTCTCCGCTTTTTCATTGGCCCGCGCCTTGCCCTCGAACCTGATCTGAGGTTTTGAAACGGCTTCTAAGCAATTCCCCCTGAAAGCCACGATCTCCCTCAAAATCGACTTTTGGCTAATACATCAGGGATCGGCGTCGATTTGACGGAAGCGGATCAGCACGATTTCGGATTTTCCAGCGGTGCGTAGCGGCGGGCCCCAGGTGCCGACGCCGCTTGAGGTATACAGCAAAAGGGCGCCGTGCCGTTTCAGGCCGTAATCGTTTCCCCGGTAGAGCAGCCGGGTGATCAGGTTGAAGGGGAATATCTGGCCGTAATGCGTATGCCCGGAAAGCTGCAGGTCAACGCCCAGTTGCCGGTTGTGATCATAAGATGTGTCGGGCATCCAGTAGGTGGATACATGACGGGATTTTTGGCCGGAAGAGGGGAGCAGGATACTGGTGGGGGTGTGGAAAAGCAGTATTCTGTAAGCGTCTGACGGTTTGATATCCGCAAGACCGGCGATATCGGCGTTGTGTCGGATACCCGGATAGCTGACGCCGATGACCTGAAGACCGTTGATGTCGACTGTCTCATTATCAAGAATCGTGATGTTGGTTTTGCCGATGACGGCAAGGGTCCGCCCGATGCCCGCGTAGTGTTCGTGGTTCCCGGTGACAAAAAATATGCCGCGGCGGGCCTTGAGCTGGTTGAGCGGTTCGATGAATGCGTCGTAAAAGCCGCCGATTCCGTCGAACAGGTCTCCCGTGACCATGATCAGGTCGGGGTCCAGGGCGTTGACCCGGTCGACCATGCGATCGGCAAAGGCTTTTCCCCGAAGAAAGCCCAGATGAACGTCCGAGAGCTGGACGATCCGGTAGTCCTGCCATTTGCCTGACCGTGAACCGATGGGAATGTCGATTTCCCTGATCTCCGGGTGAAAGGCGCGCCATAGACCCCAGATGGAAAACAGAAGGGCTCCTGTCAGAAAAATAGTCACCATTTTTTTTGGGTGGATGGCATACCCCGTCACCCGCGCGACCCCGACGATCAGCCATGTCGCGCCCACGGCCAGAACGAGGTTGATGAGCAAACCCGTCCATCCGGCGGTTATACGGTAATACCAGATGGTCCAGTCATTCGGATACCGGTGGAGCAGCATGAACGCGCTGATAAAGGAAAATGTCAGCGCCGTCATGGCCGTGTAGATAAAGATTTTTTCCAACGGCCGGGTGATGTCGAAAAAGCAGACGATGCTTCGGAAAAAGGCATAGTGCATACCGAACAGAAATGCTAAGACCACGGTTAAAAATAATATGAATCCAAGCTGCATAAATCCGGCTCCTGAATTTTTTCGCTTCTGCTTGACCTTTATAAGAAAGGAGATTTATATTAGCACTGTCGGGCATGGTCGCCGCTATGCTGCAGGAGGCTTCGGCCATGCGCCGAAATCCGGACGCGCCGACTGTCATAATGCTTTTTCCATTCCGGAGAATTTTGAATTTATATCATTATCACACCCCAAAACCTCAAAGAAAAGGAGAAACTGAGATGAAAAAGATTTTGATGATTCTTATGCTTATTATTGGCTGCGTTTTTTTTGCTGCATCAGCGGTAATAGGCGAGGCGATAATCCCGGATGTAGCGGATGGGATTGAACCTACGGATGCGGTAAACGTCCGGCAGTTGATGAGTGTCAAAAATAAAGTTGATGCCCAGTCTGCTGCCATCAGCCAGAACCGGATGCGTATCGTTGATCTCGAGGGGCGCATGGGGGGCACCGAAGCCGAAATCGACGATCTCGGAAATCGCGTTACGGACACCGAGGGAGATGTTGTTTTATTAAAAGAAGATGTGGATAATCTGGCCGGCGGCCTTGATGATCTTTCGGATCGCGTGGATGGCGCTGAAGCCGGCATCTCGGATCTGGACGACCGGGTCAGCGAAAATGAAACCGAAGTAGAAGGCGTCAAAGACCGTGTTTCGGAAACCGAAACCAAAATCGTTGAAATCGGGGACCGCGTCACTGTCAACGAAACCGATATTGACGACTTGAAAGCCCACAGCCGGGGATTGAGCTGGACACCGGCAAATGATCCGGCTGTCGGCGCCAGCGCCACCGGTCTTGGCAGCACGGCCGTGGGCGATAGGGCAACGGCCAACAATTTCGACACGGCCATTGGTTATAACGCGACGGTGACCGCCGACAACAGCGTGGCCGTGGGCGCCAACAGCAGCATCGATTCAGTTGACAGCGTGGCCATCGGCGCGGATGCGGCCGTGGCCGGCGGCGCTGCCGGCGGTACCGCCATCGGCCAGAATGCCCGGGTGGAAGCCGGCGCCACCGGCAGCGTGGCCATCGGGCAGGATTCCGTGGCGGATCAGGCCGGCACGTTCTCAGTGGGATCGAACGAATTCCAGCGTCGCATCACCAATATCGCCAGCGGCGTGGATGCGGGGGACGCGGTGAACATGTATCAGCTCCAGGAAACCCGGTTGTCGTTTCAGAACCAGCTTGATCAGGTCTCTACGGATTTGAACCGGCGCATCAGCAATGTGGATCGCCGCGTGGATGACGTGGGAGCCATGGCCGCCGCGTTTTCCGCCATGGTTCCGGATCCGCGCGGGACAGGCGGCACCCAGGCTTCCTTCGGGGTCGGCGTTTATGAAGATTCCACGGCATTATCTGCCGGCCTTTTCCATTTCTTTGACGAATGCATCCTGTTAAATGTCGGTGTTTCTCACGGTTTCCGGGAAAACCAGACTGCCGGAAGGGCTGGCATGACCATCCACTGGTAGAAACCGATTGCCGTTTTTTGTATCAGCTTGACAGGGGCGGGGAAATCGCCGCCCCTGTCATTTTAAGATTGCCGCTTTTATTATCGCGGGCTTTTGATGCCGATAACATTGCTTGAAATTCAGGAACGGGTGCGCCGGGAAGCAAATCCCAAGGTCGCAAGTCAGTTGCAGCGGTTTTTCAAGACCGGTCCTGGCCAGTATGGGGAGGGCGATGTTTTTCTGGGGATCCGCGTGCCGGATTTGCGCCGTCTAACCAGGGCCTTTGGAGATGTTCCGATGCCGGTCCTGCCGTTGCTGCTGGCATCCCCATTCCATGAGGAGCGGATGCTGGCCCTGCTTCTTATGATTCGAGGGTTCGAAAGCGGCGATGAGCGGGCCAGAAAAAGAATTTATCGTTTTTACCTTTCAAACACCAGACATATCAACAACTGGGATCTCGTGGATGCCTCGGCCCCTCAAATTGTCGGCGCTTATCTTCACGACAGGGAAAAAACCCCGCTTTATGAGCTTGCCCGATCCTCCATGTTATGGGAACGGCGGATCAGTATGGTTGCGGCCTTCCATGATATCCGGCGTCATCATTTTGATGACGCCCTGGCGATATCGGCATTGCTCCTGGCGGATAAGGAAGATCTGATCCACAAGGCCGCGGGATGGATGCTCCGGGAAATCGGTAAACGAGAAGTTTCTGTCCTGGAGCGGTTTTTAATCCGTCATTATCGGGATATGCCCCGGACCATGCTGCGATACGCCATTGAAAAATTTCCTGAAGAAAAGCGCATGGCCTATCTCAAGGGAAAGGTGTGACGCGTATACCGCAACAAGGGTAGTGCGTTGGAATATAAAAAACGTCCGGGCCGAAAGGCAATAGAATAAGAAGTGAAGAAACAGAAAGACCGGGCTGGAATATGCCCGGTCTTTCTGTTTCTGATCCCTGATCAAGCGGCTTATTATTACATGAATTTATACTGCACGCCGAACGCCATGAAATAAATAGTTTTTTTGTAGGTTACATCGCCGATGCCGGGCAGAGTGATATCATCGTCGACATAAAACACCCCGCCCATGCCGGCATTGAAGTCCAGAGCTTCAGTCATTTTATAGGCCCCGCCCAGCACCACCGAGTGCGAATCCAGATTGGGGTTTTCCGGCAGGTTGACGGTGATATCATTGGCGTATCTACTTTTGATCCCGTTAAAGGTGTAGAGATAACCTACACTGCCCAGCAGTTCTTCAGTGAAGTTGTATTCAAGGGCCAGGCCCAGATCATACCCATCCCTGAAATTTCGTTCGGCCCCGGCCCAGTCCGCACCTTTGTTGAAATACCAGGTCAGGTTGGTTTCCATCCGGATATTTTCACAGAACCGGTGGGAAGCTCCCAGGCCCAGGGTGGCGGGGTGGTCTTCCCGTTTTTTCATTCCGTCTGTGATTCCGCGGCTCGCCAGTACCCCCAGAGGTGAACCCTGCAATTCATCCTTTTTGACGGTGTATTCATAATTCAGCTTGGTCCGGGTTTCATAGCGGGCTGCGAAGGTCGTATTTTTACTGGGAGCGTAGTTGATGCCGAAGATGCCGCCGAAGCCCTGTGCGTCCCATTCATAATCAACAAGGGCCATACGATCATCGTTAACGCCGGGAATTGCGGGACCGAGAGTAGCGATTGTTGCGGTTCCATTGGCCTCTTTCTGGGCATCAATATACCGGACTCCCAGGGAGAGTGAAACTTGGTCGCTGATCTTGTAGGCCCCGCCGATCATGTATCCGGGGCCCATCTGTTCGCCTTCCATTTTCTGTGATTTGATGGTGTGGTAGCGGGCCGCTTCCGGTACGCCCGCGCCGGCCAGGGCGGCATTCACACCGGCCATGTACTG
>QZJS01000134.1 GCA_003597945.1 Desulfobacteraceae bacterium
GGCTTGCGCAATATCGAAGAATGCAGCGTACTTAGCGTACGTGAAATTCTGAGAGATTGCGCGTAACGCAGATATTGGACTTTTTACAAGGCCGTCATCGTTGCGAAACACAAGATTCAAGATAGGTCAGCGTTCCGGCATGGGCATCCAGGCGGGCGCCGATTCCCAGGGGCAAAATGATATTGGGTTCGGAATGCCCGGCCGCGAAACCGGCAAGCACGGGGATATCCATGTCGGAAAGAACATCCGCCACGATGCCGCAGATCCTGTCATACGGCCCGCATTCATCAAATGAGCCCAGCATGAGCCCGGCAAGGCCATCAAAACAGCCGGCCATTTTCATCTGGCAGAGCATCCTATCGATGCGATACGGGGCCTCTCCACGGTCTTCCAGAAAAAGCAGCCTGCCGGAAAACCGCGGATGCCAGGGCGTTCCAAGAAGATGGCAAAGAGTGGTGAGATTGCCGCCGACAACCGGCCCCACGGCGCTCCCGGATCGGATTGCGACGGCGGTTTCAGGCTCCACGGCATAGCCATCGCGCCACTGAAACATTTCCGTCAGGGCATCAAGGGTGGAAACCGAAGCATGGCCGAGACTTCCGATCATCGGACCGTGGAACGTGATCATATTGCAGTTTACATGAAGCGCGTGCATGATGGCGCTGATATCGCTGCATCCGATCAGGACCTTTGGACGGCTCTTTATCTTTTCATAATCGATCAGCGGCAAGATGCGCAGCGCACCGTAACCGCCCCTGACGCACCAGACCCCGGAAGTTTCATCATCAGCAAAAGCCGCGTTAAACATGTCGGCCCGGTGCTGGTCCGAGCCGGCCAGGTATCCGTCGCTTTGAAACAGGTCGTCATTAAAAACCGGTCGAAATCCAATTTTTTCCATAACGGAAAGACCGCTTTGAAATTTGTCCCGGTCAAACGGGCTTGCCGGCGCGATAATACTGACGCGATCACCCGGAAGCAGCGGTGGCGGGACAAGGGGATCAATTTTTTTCACAATCTACCTGTCGGATCATATAGCGGGAAATCTCGTTACGGGTCGTTTTATCGATTTCCAGGAAAGCCACGCCGATATCATAAAGCTCGGCGGAAAAAAGCTCCACCCTGACGACGGTGCCGATCACAACAAAGGGCGTACGCCCCTTCCCGACGGGGATTTGAAGTTCAAGCCGGGCGCCGATTTCAAAACCATGCCTGCTCTCGAACAGAAGCCCGGAAACACTGATGTTTTTCCCCACAGCGGGGATGGTTTCATGTTCCGCGCCGAAGCTGATGGAACGGATCTGGATATTTGAAAACAGGTCGCACCGGAAAAACCGCCGACGGTTCTGCGAGTAGACGGTGATATTGTTTTTTCCGAATTCTTTGGCGCGGTACAGGGCGAAATCCGCGTGTTTGATGAGTTCGGGACCGCTCTGGGCGTCTATGGGATAACTGGCCAGACCGCCGCTGACCGTGGGATGGATCCGCTTGTCTTCATATTCAATGCTTAAGGCTTCAATTTTAGACCGTATCCGTTCGGCCAGTATCAGCGCATTTTTCTTTCCGGTTTCCGGCAGCAGAATCACGATCTCCTCGCCACCGCAGCGGGCTGCCGTGTCCTCGGAACGGATCATATTATTGATGATGCCGCCTACGTCCTTGAGCACCGCGTCTCCGGCAAGATATCCGAACCGGTCATTGACCAGTTTGAAATCATCCAGATCCAGAAAAATGACGGACAGCTCGGTTTCATGCCGCCTGGCCCTTGCCATTTCCCGTATAAGAGCCGCGTCAAAAGCAGCCCGGTTGTAAAGCCCGGTAAGGCTGTCGCGGACAAGGGTCTTTAGCTGGTTTTCAAAAACATGAATTTCAACGACAATCGGATTTTTGAGTGTTTTATCCACGGAACAGAAATAATCACAGATCACCGTTCTAAGATTGACTTTTCGTCCCAGCAAGGCGTTGAGTTGCAGGCGATGCTCAAGAATCATCTTCCAGCAGTGTTCGGCCGCGTCCGGTTCCAGGTCGATATGCGTCATGACATTAAAAAAAACCGCGCAGGCCGTTTGTCCGTTGTTTTGGATAATCTCATCCAGCAAATCAATGAGCCTGTCGTCATCAGCGCCGCACTTGTAGACGGCGTTTAACACAGCATCTCTGATTTTCTTCATTGAATTATCCTCAATAAAACATATCAGACCAAATAAACACGGCGCATGATGAACATTATGCTCAATATGCTTTGATCAATCGTTGTCCTGGGCGTTTTTATAGGCCAGGGCCGCCTTGATAAAATCGCGAAACAGGGGATGCGGATGCATGGGGCGTGATTTGAACTCCGGATGAAACTGGCATCCCAGAAACCAGGGATGGTCCGCGATTTCAACGATTTCCACAAGGTCCCCTTTTGGCGAAAGACCGGTCAGCCGAAGCCCCTTTTCTTCCAGAATTTTTCGGTATTCATTATTGAATTCAAACCGGTGGCGGTGTCTCTCCGAGATCTCGTCCGTGCCGTATGCCTGGTAGGCATAGGAGTCCGTGCAGTCGTCGAGCCGGCAGGCATACGCCCCCAGGCGCATACTGGCGCCTTTGGCGGATGTGCAGTCCCGTTTCTGGATGGTCTGGGTCCGGTCGTCAAACCATTCCGACATCAGAAAAATGAGTGGGGACTTGGTGTCGGGATCGAATTCGGAGCTGTTGGCGTTTTTAATCCCGGCGACATTGCGGGCGAATTCAATAACAGCAAGCTGCATGCCCAGACAGATCCCGAAAAACGGGATTTTGTTTTCCCGGGCATGGCGGATGGCCAGCATCTTGCCCTCAACGCCTCTGGAACCGAACCCGCCGGGAACAAGAATGCCATGAGCCCCTGCAAGTATGGAGGCGCAATTATCCTCATCCAGGGTGCTGGAGTCGATAAACATCAGCTCCACCCTGGCGTCGTTGCCCACACCGCCGTGATGCAGGGCTTCATTGAGGCTCTTGTAGGATTCGGTCAGGTCCGTGTATTTCCCGACAATGGCGATGCGGACCGAATGGGTGGGATTCTTGAATTTCGCCACCAGCTCGGCCCATGAATCCAGGTGGGGGGCGCCGGTCCAGATATTGAGCAGCTCCAGAATTTTGTCGTCAAGACCTTCCTGCTGAAACACCAACGGGACCTCGTAAATGCAGTCTACATCCTTGGCGGTGATGACCGCGTCCTGGCTGACGTTGCAGAAAAGGGCGATTTTTGCCTTGATTTCCGGCGAAAGAAAGCGGTCCGTGCGGCACAGAATAATATCGGGCTGGATTCCGATGCTGCGCAGTTCCTTGACGCTGTGCTGGGTGGGTTTTGTTTTGAGTTCGCCGGCGGTCACAATATAGGGAACAAAGGTCAGATGAATGTAGAGGACGTTTTCCCTGCCCACGTCGAAACGGAACTGCCGGATGGCTTCCAGAAAGGGAAGGCTTTCAATATCGCCGATGGTGCCGCCGATCTCAACGATGACGATATCTACACCGTCCGCCGTCATTTTAATGCAGCTTTTGATTTCATCGGTGATATGCGGGATGACCTGGACCGTTCCGCCGAGATATACCCCCTGCCGTTCCTTGGAAATAACCGAATGATAGATTTTTCCGGTAGTAAAATTATGATCCGCGGTCAGCCGCACATCCACGAAACGTTCATAATGGCCGAGATCCAGGTCGGTTTCCGTGCCGTCGTCGGTGACATAGACTTCGCCGTGCTGAAACGGATTCATGGTTCCGGGATCTACATTGATATAGGGATCGAGCTTGACAAGGGATACCTTAAGGCCCCGGCTCTCCATCAGAGCGCCGATGGATGCCGACGCCAGACCCTTTCCCAAAGATGACAATACCCCGCCGGTAACGAATATGAATTTTGTTTTTCCAGCCATGATCAATTCCTCATCGTCTCATGTCATTTTGTATTGCTTAAATTACTGGCATTATATGTTATTGTTCATATATGCGCTTAAAGTCTTCAAGCCGCCGCCGGATCTCGGATTCAGGTTCAACGGCCGCGGCGCCGTTGTCGTCTGCTGAGAAAGTATGCCGGATATGATCGATATCAAAAATTTCACGGGGCGGCGGCGCGGATTCGAGCATTCCAACCCTGATTAACCGGATCATTTGCCCGTTTACATAAAACTCAATCCGGGATGGAAACCAGATCCTGCCGAACTGCTTCCATTCCGCATACCGAAACTCCAGCGGTTCGATGCCGGAGTTATCATCACCGGCCCGGAAAAGCCATCGCACCGGCCGGAATGTTTCCCGGGCAACCCACAACTGGGCCGCGGATTCGGAAGGGTAAACATCTCCGATCACAAATGCGACTTCGCCCTTGAAGCGTCCCAGGGAGGAGACGGACGGATCCACCCCGTAATTCTCAAGAAAGTTTTCCAG
The DNA here is from genome assembly GCA_003597945.1 of Desulfobacteraceae bacterium. Classification (GTDB taxonomy): domain Bacteria; phylum Desulfobacterota; class Desulfobacteria; order Desulfobacterales; family Desulfosalsimonadaceae; genus SURF-33. The sequence continues at coordinate 4,414 of QZJS01000134.1, forward strand.
CCGTTCGAGGGACCGATACCAGAAAATATTCTTGTAGTAATCCGTCCATATGTCGGTTTCACTGGTGACACGGCCGTCAATCATGGTAATACTGCGATCCGCCGATGCCACATAGGTTCGGTTGAGCCCGCCGGCGTCGATTTCAGACCTGAATTCCTCGGGCATGCGGAACCGAATTGTTTCCGTCGCGGTCAATATTTCTTCACCGGTTTCCAAATCATATTGCGTCACCTGCTGGCGCGCCGCAAGGTTTCCCGGCAGCTTCATCTCCTCGATCATCAGAAATAGAATATGCCTTCCCTCAAGGACATAGGAATACGCGGGCAAAGGTTTTCCCACGAGAACCGCTAGGCATACCGCGGCCGCACAGATGAGCTTTTTGGTGTATACTGACATTTTAAGGCGCTGTTTTATTTATTCCCGGTAAAAAACTGATCCGACATCCGGGAACTGCCGCCCAGTTCTTCCTCAATGCGGATGAGCTGATTGTATTTGGATACGCGGTCGCTTCGCGACAAGGACCCGGTTTTGATCTGGCCGCCGGAAACACCCACCACCAGGTCGGCAATAAAGTGGTCCTCGGTCTCGCCGGACCGGTGGGATATTACTGTCGAATAACCGGCCTGCTTTGCCATTTCAATGGTGGTAAGCGTTTCGGAAACCGTTCCGATCTGGTTGAGCTTCACGAGAATGGAATTGCCGATGCCGTCGGCGATGCCTTTCTGAAAAATCGACGGGTTGGTGACAAAAATATCATCTCCCACGATCTGAATCATGCGGCCGAGACGATCGGTCATTTTCGCCCAGCTTTCCCAGTCCTGTTCCGCCAGGCCGTCCTCAATGGAATAGAGCGGGTATTTGTCGATAAGATACTGGTAGTAATCGATCATTTCATCGGAAGAAAGCGACCTGCCCTCGGATGCCAGATGATATTTTCCGTCCCGGTAGAATTCCGAGGCGGCCGCGTCCATGGCCAGCCCGATCTCCTTGCCCGGCGTGTAACCCGCTGCCTCAATCGCCGACAGGATCACCTGAATGGCTTCCTCGTTGGAAGCAAAATCCGGCGCGAAACCGCCCTCGTCGCCAACGGCCGTGCTCATTTTTTTCCCGGCAAGAATCTTTTTAAGATGATGGAAGGTCTCCGCGCCCATCTGAACGGCTTCGGCGATGGTTCCAGCGCCAACGGGGACGATCATGAATTCCTGAATATCAAGATTATTGGCCGCGTGTTCTCCGCCGTTGACGATATTCATCATGGGAACGGGAAGATAACGCGCGCCGATGCCGCCGATATAGCGATAAAGCGGAAGACCGAAAGCATCGGCAGCGGCACGGACCGCCGCCATGGAAACGCCGAGAATCGCGTTTGCGCCGAGTTTGGACTTGTTTTCCGTGCCGTCAAGATCAATCATCAGTTGATCAAGCCCGAACTGGTCGGCGGCGTCAAGGCCGGTGATGGCCGGGGCGATGATGTTATTAACATTTTCCACCGCGCGCATCACACCCTTGCCTAGATAGCGGTCCTTTTCCCCGTCCCTTAATTCAAGCGCCTCACGGGTGCCCGTGGAAGCACCGGACGGAACCGCAGCCCTGCCGGTCGCGCCGCACGCCAGCTGGATGTCGACCTCGACAGTTGGATTCCCGCGTGAATCCAGAATTTCTCTTGCATATACCGTTACGATTTCCGTCATGATGACCTCCAGTCTGATAGGTTTTCCGGGCAGGATCAGATTGTATCTTTCACGTATAAATTCGATACGCTTGACAAATTATCGGCAAATGATACGATCATTGAATAATTGTGTCAAGCACTGGCTTTGCGGAATCAATTTTTTACGCTAATTTAAACGGACTTTTCCCATGGATAAGGATAATTTTTATACGAAAGCACATCTGGTGGTGGCCGCAGTCCGGATATGGGAGTACCGGGAAGCAAACCCGCCCACCGTTGAAAACATCTGCGGCACCCTTTCCCTGTCGGTCGAAGAGGGAAACCGGTTGTGCCGGAAACTAAAAGAGCATGAGGTAATCGACATCATCGAAAAAGCCGGCGAGGCCCGAATTTTCATTATCGATCATCTCAAGCTGGAAACCCTTGTCGGCATTAAAGAGAGCAGCCGGTTGGATGACGAACTGGAGAATTTCAAAAAATCCAGAGCGGAACAGAACTTAAAAATTGAAACCATTAAACTGGAACAGGCGGAAAAGAAGAAAAAGCTTCACGAAACGCTTGAAAAAAAACTCAGGGAAAGCATCAAGCCGAGTTGAATACCTCGTCGATGAATCGGCTGCGCGGATTAAACTGGCCTTTCCGGTAACCCGCGGATGTGAGAAAAAGGTATTGTTCCGCCCGGGTCATGGCCACATACATGAGCCGCCGTTCCTCGTCGACTTCCGACGGGGTTTCTTTTGATTTCCAGTGCGGAAGAAGGTTCTCCTCGCACCCCACAACGAAAACCACATTAAATTCGAGCCCCTTGCTGGCATGAATGGTGGACAGGCTCACCCCCTGGTCCCCATGGTCGGATTCCTCTTTGTCTTCCTTGATCAAGGCGGCCTCTTCAAGATAATCCAGCATGGTTTCATGCTGTGAGGCGGAATAAATCAACTGTTCGATGTTTTCCACCCGGGAGGTCAAATCATCCGGGGTTTTGGCATACTGCCTGAGATAATCCATGTATCCGGACCCATCGAGCACTTCCCTGATGGCGCCGTCGGGCCGCATGTCACGGATGCGGTCGATCAGTCCCACTAGACTTTTAAGGGCCTGGTAATTTTTTCCCGAAAGCAGACTATCCGTGACGGCCCGGCGCACGGCGGCCTGGAGCCCGTCGCCCTCATTTCCCATGGCGGCGATTTTGCCGATGGTGCCGGGACCGATGCCCCGTTTAGGAATATTGATGATCCTCTCAAAAGCGGCGTCATCTTTATCAAAAACCGCGGCGGTCAGATAGCAGGTGATATCAATGACCTCCTTTCGGTCAAAAAAGCCTTTTGATCCCAGCATCCGGTAAGGAATGCGACCGGAGCGAAACGCCTTTTCAAAGGAATAGGAACAAAACTTGGTGCGATAAAGAACGGCCATCTTGTCGCAGGGAATCTTTTTACGCTGGAGGCCGCGGATTTGGCCCGCCACCCACGCGGCTTCCTCATCATCGCTGAAAAAGTGTTCTATTTTGATCTTGCCGCCGGTTTTTCGCGAATAACACTCCTTTTCCATGCGCATGGCATTATGCCGGATCAGATCGTTTGCCGCCGCGACGATTTCTTCGGCGGAGCGGTAATTCTGTTCCAGGCGGAATATCCGGGCTAATGGATATTTTTCCTTAAAACGCAGAAAATGGTTCACGTTGCTGCCCCGAAAACCGTAAATGGCCTGCCAGTCGTCACCCACGCAAAAAATTTTACCGTTGCCAAGAAGCAGTCCGGTCAGTTCTTCCTGGATATCATTGGTATCCTGATATTCATCCACCAGGACATAAGAAAAAAGCCGCTGATACTGGTCGCGAACCTCGGGATGATCCCGGAGCAGATTCCGGGTCAGCATCAGGATATTGTCGAAATCCACAGCGTTTTTTTCAAAAAGATGCTTTTCATACAATTTGTAGACATCGGGCAGCCGCATGTATGAATAACTTGAATTCCGATTAAGATAATCCTCCGGATCGCCGGAATTTTTTGCCGCTGAAATCTGGGAACTGATGGAATATAAAAATTTTTTATCAATATTTAAGAGCGCGAGGATCTCCTTGAACAGTTTCTGCTGCTGATATTCCGCATAAATCTGGAGCGGCTGGGCAAATCCGAGCAGCCGGCAATGCTGCTTGAGGATCTTAAAGCTGGCGGAATGAAACGTCCGGACCCAGGGAAATTCGTCCGCGGGCAGACCGGTCATCTGCACCAAACGCTGCTTCATTTCCCCCGCCGCCTTGTTGGTGAAGGTTATGGCCAGTATCTGTTTGGATGAATAGCCCGAATTAATCAGATGGGCGATTTTGGCGGTAAGGGTCCGGGTCTTGCCCGAGCCGGCGCCGGCCACTACAAGGGCCGGTCCGTCAAATGCCACCGCTTCGCTTTGTTCATCGGACAGTTGAAATTGAGTTGTCATAGGACGCATTGCCTCATGGACATTATGAACCTTCTAAACATAAATCTTAATTCAAGCTCCGCTGAAAAAGCGTCTCAAGAGGCAAATCCTCAGCCAGTGCGATGCCGGAAGCGTTTTCACGCATCCATCGCGTGTAGCACCGTTTGAGCGCGGGATCAATAAACGTGAGAACTTCTCCAAGACAATTGAGATCCTGCTGAACGCGCCAGTATAAATACATGAGGGCTCCCTGTCCGTTTATATCTTCAACATCGTTTTTGCCTGACTGTTTTTGAGTGCTCTGAATCAGCGAAGTTATTTGTCTCCGCCAAACAATGTCAAGGGCAATTTTTGATCTGCTCTGCAAACACTGTTTATGAAAAAAAATCAATTTTTAAGCTTGACAGTGATTCCGTGTTCGGTGTACTGTAATCTTTACGTTAACGGTAAGAAGAACTCTTTCTCAAGGCAAAAAGACAAAAGAAAGACAAAAGTTTAAATGCACATTCACCGCATCAAAGGGGGGAAAATGAGATTTCAGAAAGCAGTGATCACCGGCCTGGTTTTTACTTTGTTACTCTGTATCCCCGGCATGGCTTTTGCCGGCGGCAGTTCGTACAAGGCCGACACCAAGTACCCCATTGTTTTGGCGCACGGCATGGGCGCTTCCGCTGAGATACTGGGCATCGTGGATTACTGGTGGGGCATTCCCGGCGCGCTGACCGATGAAGGCGCCCAAGTGTTTATTACATCCGTGAATGGCATGGACAGCACCAGAAATAAAGCCATTGATTTTAAAAATCAGTTCCTGGCCATCAAGGCTTATACCGGAAAGGCCAAATTAAACATTATCGGTCATTCCCACGGCACCGTATATACCCGGGACGCCATCTCCAACCTTGGTCTTGCACCCTATGTTGCCAGCCACTCCAGCATCGCCGGTCCGCATCGCGGCAGCGCCGTTGCCGATGTCGTGGTGGGCATCGTTCCGAATTCACTGGAATGGCTGGTAGGCGACACCCTGGATTTCATCTATGCCTTCCTGTTCGGCGACACCAATCCCAACAGCCTGCAAAACGGCTATGACATGACCCGTCCCTACATGATCAACACCTTCAACCCGAATACCCCCAACATGTCCGGTGTTTATTACCAGAGCTGGGCCGCCAGGATTAAAACCATGGCGGTCAACGCCCGCAACTGGTATTTTATCGCCACCTGGCCGATTCTTCTGGGCTATGAAGGCGCCAACGACGGACTGGTCAGCGTAACTTCCGCCCAGTGGGGCAATTTCCGCGGCACTGAGGACGCCTCCTGGTACAGCGCCGGATGCGACCATCTCAACATCGTGGATCAACTCTTCGGGTATACTCCCGGCTTTGATGCAGCCACTTTTTACGTCGACCTTGCTGCGGACCTGAAAGCCCGGGGATATTGATGCAGTAAAACCTGACGCGAAATTCCCGCCGGTTTCGTTTTTCATTCCCGGAAATCTTCTTCTTCCCCGGGAAAAACAAACCGTGATGTTCATCAAAAGGGGTGCCCATGCGGCACCCCTTTTTTAATGCAAAAAAACTTGACGTCTTTTGGCTTTTGTTGGATTCATAAACAAGTCCGTCAGCAAAAGATTGCTGTTACATTTCCACCGTAGATTTCAACTGGAGACGACCCCATGAAAGTCAATAAAAAAAAATTCATCGCCCTTGCCGGCCTGCTGCTATTGTTTATCCTAATCGGGTTGTGGCTTTACCCCCGGGATAACGAAAATGAATATGTTGTCGAGGCCGGATATATTTTTGATAAAAATCATAATATCAGCTTAACCGACGTGCAGAAGGCACGAAAGGCGCTTCCCCGCATCAGCGACCATGAGCCTGAAGAAAACGTTACCGGCGACGCCGCGAAAACAATAACATCCGAAGCATCCACCGGGATCGATATCCGTAAAATATTTGCCGAAGGTCTCATCAATTCCTATACAACCATGAAATTTTTCAAACATCTGGAAACCACATTTAAAGACAGCGCCAATCTCGGCGAGCACCTGGATCAGGTCCGGCAATATCTTTTTTCGCAATTCTCGGAATCAGAGGCCCAGCAGCTTTTTGAAACCTATCAGAAATACATTGAATGTGAAATAGCCTTAGCCGATGAATTCAGAAGTTTCGGCCTTGTGAAAACACCCGAGGATGCTGTTGCCATATTAAAGCGGATTCAGGAATTCCGAAGGCAGCACATGGGCGAGGAACTTGCCGACCAGCTCTTCGGAGCAGACGTAAAAGCCCAGGAATACGCCTTCCGCCGGGCATCAATCGTCGGAGACAAAAATTTGT
>QZJS01000002.1 GCA_003597945.1 Desulfobacteraceae bacterium
CTTCGCGGATGGCTTCAACGGCGGTGTCGATGGTGGCATAGGCGGTCATGATGATGACCGGCACATCCGGCCGGATCTCCCTGACGGCCCCCATCACCTGGATGCCGTCCATGCGGGGCATTTTCAGATCGGTGATCACCAGATCAAAGGACCGGCGGCCGAATGCGGCCATTGCCGCCACAGGATCGTTTTCAACTTCAAGCTCGTGGGCGGTCTCCTCTCCGATGATGCGCCGCAACAGTGTAAGCATGTCTTTTTCATCGTCGATAATCAGGATGCGCGGCAAGGTTCATCCTCCCACACGGCCGTTGCCAGCGTGATGGTGAAAACGGTCCCTGACGGCCCGTCCGGGCTCTGTTGGGTGCGGCTGACGCAATGGATGGTCCCTCCGTAACGGTTGATGATGCCGTAGCTGACGAACAGTCCCAGTCCGGTCCCTTCGCCTTCGGATTTGGTAGTATAAAAGGGTTCGAAAATATGATCAAGGGATTCTTCGGGGATCCCCGTGCCCGTATCTTCAAATTCGACAACGGCCCGGCGGCCGGCTTTGTCATGACTGCTGCGGATGAACAGCGAACCACCATCCGGCATGGCGAATACGGCATTGTTGATCAGGTTTAAAAACACCTGCTGCAACTGCCGGGAATCCCCCACAACAGGGGGAAAATCTTTGCCCGGATCGACACGCAGCAAGATATCGTTGATGTCTAAGGTATGCCGAACAACCTTGACGACATCTCCAATGCATTGGTTCAGGTCGGCGGTTTCAGTGGTTTCCTTTCCCACCCGTGCGAAACTGAGCAGATTTTCAACGATTTCCTTGCAATGCAGGCCCTGGCGTTCAATGGTTTTCAAGTCTTCATGGGTTTGACTGCCGGGCTCGGCCTTGCGCAGGAGCAGATCGCAGAAACCCAGGATCACCCCGATGGGGTTGTTGATTTCATGGGCCACACCCGCAGCCAGGGTGCCGATGGACGCCAGTTTCTCGGCGTTGATCAACTGGCTTTCCAGGTTCTTATGCTCGGTGATGTCCCTGCCGATGCACAACACCGCCGCAATTTCATCAAGATTGCTTTTCAAGGGCATAAAATTGGCGTTGATCCAGGTGCGTCGGGAGCCTTCTTTAAATTCCAAAAGATCCCTGACGCTTTTGCCGTCTGAAAAGACCGAACGCACCCGGTTCATTATGGTTTCGGCCACGGGCCGCGGCAGGAGGCCGGACAGGGGTTTCTGGACGTAATCTTCCGGTCTTCCTCGGAAAAATCCGGCGGTAAAGGTATTGATGGACTGAAAGGCGCCGTCGGAATCAACGGTAAAAATAAAATCCTCGGCGCTTTCCACCAGGGACCGGTATTTCTCCTCGGAATGTCTTAATTCTTCCGTTCGCATGGCCACCTTGGCTTCGAGAAACCGGGCCCATCGCCGCTCGGAAAGCAAAACAGCGGCAGCAGCAAGGATGATTACCGCCAGCACGACAAACTGAAGCAGAAGCTGGCGATTATAAGCCTGTCGCACCAGCGCCTCGATCTCGGCCACGGGCGCCGCAATGGCGATGGACCATTGCCGGGGCGGATCACCCCCGATGCGGATGGGAGTATAAGCGATCAGTTTCCGGACCGGACCGGTCTCCCCCCGGTGCCAGCCGGACTCATAAAAACCCGTTCCCTCCTGGCCTTTGAGCATTTTTTCTTTTTGAATAAAATTAATGGTATGAAAGGAAAGGCGGGGATCTTCCTCCTGCCGGACATTAAAGGCGTCCCTGCCGACAAATTCCGTCTTGGGATGATAGAGGAAAAAACCGTCTTGGCAGATGATCCAGGCATATCCGGTTTTCCCGGATCGGATATCCTTTAAAAACGGATTTAACAACCAGGAGATATTGATGTCAAAAACCACCATGGCCCCGGCCTTGTCCGGCACCGGCAGGGCCATGATCAACGTAATTTTAGACCCGCTGATCCGCGGCCTGGAAAACCAGACCACGTCAGGATTGATATGGGCGGGTTCAGCCAGTGACAATATTGAATCATATTCCAGATCGGTCAGTTCCCATGGGGCGTCAAGCATATAACGGCATACCCGGGAACCGGCAAGATCAACCACCCGGATGCTGCGCACCCCGCTTTCAATAATCCGGTTGAGACTTTTCTGCATAGCGGCCTGATGCCGGTCCGGGGTGAACGGGTCCGGGGCGATTTCCAGGCTGATCAACGTGAGTTCCTTTTCTAAAAAGCCGAGTTCTCTTTCAATCAGACCCGCGACATTTCTGGCGATGACCAGTTGTTCGTCATTGAACTGGCGGCTGACGATATCACGCATTTCATCGGCATGCCAGAGCCCCAGCAGTATGGCTGCTGAAATGAAAACAAGCGCCGCAAGGGCAACCAGGATGCTCTTGTTTTTTTCACTCCCCCCCCGGCGATAGAAATCGGTTTTCATATTTGTCGGCCCCGACCTGAAAACAGTCTTTTTCTTAAAAAATCCTTCTTCTCGAGCAGTTACATATTTCAAATTGCCGCATGGCCGCCCGCTCCAAGGCTTGCCGCATCATTTACTGATCCTATCTCAGGCGTTGCGGTAAAGAAAAGTCCTTTTTTTTCAGTTTTTGCAGCAAATTCCTTGGGAAGCTCAGTATATCCTAAAAAATCCGAAACAGTCCCACTTTATATGTAAACATTGAGGAGACACCCTGTCCTCAGACAGGTTACATGAACCGCCCGCCTTCCCGAAACCGCAACAGCCCGTGATCGATGATGATCACCATGCTGGCGCTTTTTATCAAGATCCCCGCATCCAGGCAACCCATGTCTCCTGAAAGGAGACACTCCAGACGGGTCGATTAGAACCCTTTGGGGCACTGATAAAAGATATTATATCTATTACAATCAGTTAGACTTTAAGGCAAACCTCTTTTTTCCTGGCATGATCCTTGAATTAACGTAATTCTCTAAAAGGGTTTTACAAAAAAGTGGCGTATTTTCAGGGGGAGCCAAATGAAACCATCGCTTATCCATAAGGGATTGCGAAAGTTTTTCGGGGAAAGGGATTCCGGTATGGAAAAAATGAAAATCATGCTGGTGGACGACGAAGAACGCTTTCTGCTCACCACCGGTAAACTGCTCGCCAGAAAGGGGTTTGATATCCTGACCGCTTCCAGGGGCGAGCAGTGCCTGGAAATGCTTGCCGACAATCTCGTCCATGTGGTGATATTAGATGTCAAAATGCCGGGAATGAGCGGATTGGAAACGCTTCAGGAAATCAAACGGGACCATCCTTTAATCGAGGTGATCATGCTGACCGGGCATGCCACGGTGGAATCCGCCGTGGAGGGCTTAAGATCGGGCGCGATTGACTACCTGATGAAACCCGTCAGCGTGGATGACCTCATGGCCAAGGCGGAAGCGGCATTCGCCAGACGGCAGATCATTGAGGATAAGATCCGTTCGGCCCGGACCCGTAAATCAATGGATCAACCCACTGACGACGCCCTAAACGAAGCCGTGAAAAAAGAGTGAAAACACCCATGGATCTAACCTACTCCCGCATGCGCAAAACTATTCTGTCCAGCATGATCCTTGTGCCCCTGATTCCCTTTGTCCTGGTGATCGTGGTGGGCTACTTCTATTCAAAAATCTCCATTGAAACCCGCACTATTGAAAGTTTGCAGCGGATCGTGGAAGATCATCGCCAGATGATCGATACCTTTTTACGGGAACGCCGCGCCAATATGGAATTCATCATCAGCACCGAATCCTTTGAAACCCTGAGCAGGCCCCGGCAACTCGAATTTGTCTTCGATAATCTTCAGCGCACATCCAGCGCCTTTGTGGATTTAGGCGTTTTCGACCAGGACGGCCTGCATGTGGCCTACCACGGCCCCCATCAGTTGACCGGGAAAATCTACAGGGATGAACCCTGGTTTGCCGAGGTGATGCAGAAAGGGGTCCATATCAGCGACGTATTTCTGGGATTCAGGGCCTACCCGCATTTCATCATTGCCGTGGCCCGAAAGGAAAACGACCGGACCTGGGTTCTTCGGGCAACTATTGACACTTATATTTTCGACAACATGGTCAAAAGAGTACGCATCGGTAAAACCGGAGAGGGCTTTCTCATCAACGCGGGGGGTTATTTCCAGACCGAACCCCGATCCGGCGGCAAGCTGCTGGAGCCGGATGCCAACAGCGACCTTTATCTGAAACGTCATGAAGGAATTGAAACATTTATCAGCAACGGCGGAGGCTTCGGCCGACTGCTGAGCGACCTGTTCTTTCCCGGCGACGAAAGCGTTTTTTTATATGCCACCACCTGGCTGAAGGAAAAGCCGTGGCTGCTGGTGGTCCGCCAGGAAAAACATGACGCCTTCGGCAAACTCCGTTCTGCCATGTATCTCATCGGCCTGATCGCCGTTCTGGGTGGTACGGCCATCATCCTGCTGGCCCTGGATCAGACCCGGCGCATCATCCGGAGGCTCCAGAAAATCGACGCGGAAAAAACAGGGCTCGAAAATCAATTAATCCGGGCCACGCGCCTGGCGGAACTGGGCCAGATGGCCGCGGGTTTCGCCCACGAGATCAACAATCCGCTGCAAGTCATCCGAAGCGAGCAGGCCCTGATGGATTATATTATCAAGGAACTCAAGGAAAAAAAGGAAATCACCAATGAAGAGTCCCTGGCCGAGTTGGAGGATTCCATCCGCCAGATTGTCGTTCAAATCGAAAGGTGCGCCAATATCACCCAGGCCATTTTAAAATTCGGCCGCAAAAGCGAACCCGTTCTGGAAAATGTCTTTCTGCACGAATTTCTGCCCGAGATCATCGCCATGGTGTCAAACAAGGCGAGAGTGCAGGGCATTGCCGTAAATCAGGTCATCGCCGAAAGCCTGCCCCCTGTTTTTGCGGATAAAGGGCAGCTCCAGCAGGTACTGCTCAATCTTTTCAATAACGCAATCGACGCTATTGCGGAACGGCGCGGATCCAGAGGCGGCGTACTCGAGATAAAAGCCGGGGCTGATGAAGGCCATCAAGTGAAAATTTCCGTAACGGATAACGGCATCGGCATCAGCCCCGAAAACATTAAGAAAATATTTTCGCCGTTTTTCACCACCAAGCCCCTGGGCAAGGGAACCGGCCTGGGGCTTTCCGTCTGTTACGGCATTATCGACAGTCTCGGCGGCAATATGGAAGTTACAAGTCAGAAGAATGAAGGAACGACGTTTTTTGTCCGGCTTCCGGTCGCCGGACAAAGCGGCTCATGAATATAATAATATAAAAACAGATAGATGAACTTTTGTGTTCAATAAATCCCGAACACCGGCTTTTTAAAAGAGGTAAAATGGCGTCCGGAATCCTTGTCATCGATGATCAGAAAGACATGCTCGCTTTGCTCAAACGCATTATCCGCGAAGAAACCGAGCATGAAGTGATCATTGAACATGATCCGGTTAAAGCCATGGACCATATTAAGAAACGTTCCTTTGCCCTGGTGTTTACCGACCTGAAAATGCCCCGCATGAACGGCATCCAGGTGATGGAACGGATCAAAACCCTGCGCCCCGACACCCCGGTGGTCATCATGACCGCTTTCGGCACCATTGACACGGCCGTGGACGCGGTGCGGCGAGGCGCTTTCGACTATATCACCAAGCCCTTTTCGCGTGAACGGATCATGCTGGCCATTGAAAGGGCCACCACGCAAGGCGCTGATTCAGAAGCGATGGATTAGAGATGACCGACATTAATCGCGTAAAAGATAACAACGCCCCTGCCTGCCCGACGTCGGGCGAAAATTACCACCGCCGCTTAAAGCAGCGTCTTTTCGTGGGGCTGTTGATTGCTTATCTTATACCAATCACTTTGTTAACCATTTATTTCAACTATAAATTCGACGCAAATGTTCGTGAAAGCAGTAAACTGCAACTGGCCGCGGCCGTCGACAGTCAACGCAATACCATTGATCTGTTCATGCAGAAAAGAATCGTTAACCTGTTTAATCTCTTCCATCTGAAAGCCTTCAGCCTGGAGCCCGACCAGGCAACAATGGATTCGTATCTGGCCAATCTCATAAGAGCCGACAATGCGTTTGTGGATGTGGGCCTGATCGATCCCGACGGCATCCAAACCGGTTACGCCGGCCCCTATCCCCACCTGCGGGGCAAGGATTACAGCCATGAAAACTGGTATCAGGATCTGGCCAATCAGTCCAAAAGTTACATCATCACGGATCTATATCTCGGCCTGCGCCGACAGCCCCACTTCACCATCGGGGTAAAACAGATCGTGGACGGGCGGTTTTACGTAGTCCGATCCAGCGTATACCCGGATAAACTGGGTGATCTGCTGATCTTTTCCAGGCACGGCAAGCAGGCATCCGGATATCTGGTTAACCGGGAAGGCATCTACCAGGCTGCGTCGCCCGGATTCGGGGATCTTTTGACGCCGGCCTTTTATAGGCCAGGTCTGGAGAAAGAAACGGATGTCGCCGATATCCGTTTTCAGGAAAAGCCTGTGCTGGCGGCCCATACCTGGCTGCGGGAAGTCCCCTGGTGCCTGGTGATGCTGCAGCCCGCTGATCTGGTCTACAAAGAGATGTATGGACTCCGGAATGCCATGATCGTCGGTTCGGCCTTTCTTGTCCTGGTAATCATGGGGATTGTCTGGATCATTATCAGAAAAGTGTTTCATTGGACCGAATCTTTGGAGCAGGACCGGGCCGAACTGAAATCCCAGCTCTATCATGCCCACAAACTGGTATCCGTGGGGCAGCTCGCCGGCGGCGTGGCCCATGAAATCAATAACCCGCTGGCCATCATCGAATCCGAGTCCGGCCTGATCCGGGACATGCTCAACCCTTCGCTGGCCCTGGAGGCATCCCCGGAAGCTATCGTCAGAGAACTCGATGAAATCGACAAGGCGGTCCATCGGGCCAAGGGGGTCACCCAGAAAATTTTAAGCTTTGTCCGCAAAACCGACCCCGAACTGGTTCCGTGTGATGTCAATAAACTCTTTGATGACGTGGTCTCCGGCGTAAAGGAACAGGAATTTAAAGTATCCAATATCAGCCTGATCAAAGATTACGCGCTTGACCTGCCCGAGCTGATGATTGATCCGGGCCTGCTCCGCCAGGTCCTGCTGAACCTGATCAACAACGCCAGCGACGCGGTGGCCGAAAACGGCGCCATTACATTGCGGACCCGCGCGGACGGGGATTTCATAAAAATAACAGTGGCCGATACCGGTGAAGGGATGAGTCCTGAAAAAACGGAAAAAATTTTTATGCCGTTTTTCACCACCAAGGAAGTCGGCAAGGGCACCGGCCTGGGGCTGCCCATCAGCCTTAATATCGTCGAAGGTTTCGGCGGGCGCATTGAAGTGCGCAGCACGCCGGGGGCCGGAAGCGAATTCACGGTGGTGCTGCCGGTTTCCGGAAAATCGGAGAGTGCCATCATATACACTGAGCGATGATGACCCATCAGCCGGAAACAGACAAAAACTACAACCCCCGACAGGGTTTGGTTTTATATATTAAAACATTTTGGATGGATCTGAAATTTATACGATTTGGCAACAATTTTAAAAAGGAGGAAAACGCCCGTGAGTGACAATGGAAAACACCCCGATGAAAAAAAACCCGTCATTCTGCTGGTGGATGATGAGGACCAGTTCCGGACCGCCCTGGCCAAGCGCCTGGCCGTTCGCGGCTATGAGGTGCTGGACGTCAACAACGGCGAAGACGCCATCAAGATCGTGCGGCACAAAAATCCCGAAGTGGTGGTGCTGGACCAGAAAATGCCGGACATGGACGGCATCCAGACCCTGAGGGAACTCAAAAAGATCCGGCCGGAAGTTCAGATCATCATGCTCACCGGACATGGCTCCATTGAATCGGCCCGTCTGACCGGCAAGCACGATGTGTTCGGCTACCTGCAGAAGCCGGCGCCGCTCGATGATGTCATTGAAAAAATCGAAGGAGCAAGGGATGAATACCGGTATTCCATGCTCCGGCATGAAATCCCCCACATCGAGGAAAAAAGCATCAAAAACTGGCTCATCGGAGTCCAGGGATCCCGGCCGGGGCTCATCATCCTGGGGGCGCTGATCTTTGCCCTGATCTATTTCATGCCCCCCAGCGACAGACTGAAAGTTCTGGTGACAACGGAAAAAGGAAGCGCCACGGAGGAAAAAATCCTCGGATTTTCAGAATACCGGAAACTGAAGCCGGGCCAGTCCGTGTCCGAGTATTACGTGGAACGGGCCGGTCTTTATGAAACCATTGAAAATCAGGACGGAACCAAGACCAAACAGCCTCTGGGCCCGGATGCGGCCATGAAGCGTGCCCATGTCATGATCGGGGTTCTGGTGGTGGCGGCCCTGTTCTGGGCCACCGGCGCGGTACCTGTTGGGATCTCAGCCCTGCTGGTGGGCGTGCTCATGTATTTTTTCGGGGTCCTGCCGCCCGACGGGGTGGCACGGGCATTTGCCAAGGATGCGGTGTTCTTTATCTTCGGGGTCCTTGCCATGGCGGGGGCCATTTCCAAAACCGGACTCGACCGGCGCATCGGCATCCTGCTGTTAAACCCCAGTACGTCGATTCTGAAGATGTGTCTGATTTTCGCGCCCATGGTGGCAATTGCCGCCTCCTTTTTGTCCGAGCATGCATTGATCGCCTTTATCGCGCCGATTTTTATGATGGTCTATATGGGGGCTGTCCGGGTGGGAGGGATCTCCAAGGACAAGGCCCTGGTGGTCATGATGCTGCTGACGCTCAATTACGCCTGCAACCTCGGCGGTCCCGGATCACCCGCGGCCGGCGGACGGAACGCCATCATGATCGCCATTCTCGGCGATTACGGTATTAACCTGAGCTTCGGCCAGTGGGTCATGTACGGACTTCCCTTCGTTCCGGTGGCGGCCATTGCCGTGGGCCTCTATTTTTATCTCTGGGGCCGAAACAAGATCAAAATCAAAACCCTCAATGTGGCCGCGGCCGTCAAACGCGAATCGGACAAAATCGGCAAGATGACCGCGGACGAATATAAAACCGCCGTGGTGCTGGTGGGACTGATTTTCCTGTGGTCCGCTTTTTCGGATGTTTACGGCATGGGCGGCCCGGTGATCCTGGCCCTGGTGGCTTTGAATATCCTGGGGATCCTCCGGTGGAAGGATGTTCAGGCCATTCACTGGGATGTGGTATTTCTGTATGCGGCGGCCAGCGCCATGGGAACCGGCCTGGCCATGACCGGCGCGGCCCTTCTGATGGCGGACGCCTTTGTAGCGGCTCTGCCGACCTTCCTGACGAGTTCTGCCGCCGGGCTGAGCATCGCCACCTCCCTTTTTACCGGCGTACTGACCAACTTCATGAGCGACGGCGCCACCGTGGCGACCATCGGCCCCATTGCCGTGCCCATGGCCATGATTGCCGGGGCGTCGCCCGTCATGGTGGGCCTGGCAACGGCGTTTGCCTCGTCCTTTGCTCATATGCTGATCATCGGAACGCCCAACAACGCCATCATCTTTGCTCTGGCCAAGGATTATGAAACCGGCGAACAACTGGTCACCACAAAGGACTTTTTTGTCCACGGATTCATCGTATTGCTCATCTCGTTTGCCCTTTTGTGGGGCTGGGTGATTTTAGGATATTGGCAGTGGATGAAATTTCCGGTATAATTCGCATCAAGGGAATAATTCAGGGGACGGATTTCAAACCCGTCCCCTGAAAATCAGTATGCGAAAGGAATACGGAATTTTGGAAAAGGAACATATCAATTTACTCCTGGTGGATGATGAAGACGCCCTGCTGGAATCCATCCGGCGGCGTCTTCAACTCCGGGATTTCAACGTGATCGCGGTAAACCGGGGGGAAAAAGCCCTTGAAGTGGCCCGGACCGAACCCATAGATGTCGCCATTCTTGATCTGAAAATGCCCGGCATGAGCGGCAAGGATGTGCTGATCGCGCTGAAAAGGGATTATCCGTGGCTGGAGGTGATCATCCTCACCGGTCACGGATCTTTTGATCCTGAAAATGAAAAGGAATTCGGCAAAGCATACACCTATCTTTCCAAACCGTGCGATCTCAATACGCTGCTTGCGACGCTTGTGGCTGCGTACAAAAAAACCGTGATGAATCGACGCGGTATGACACCCGAGGAAATAGCCTCCCGATTACAGGGAATTGATGCGGCATCTCCCCGGGCAATATTAAAAAAACTTAAAGAACTCGACAGCAACGTATAGTAAACCAAACCATGACCAACGGAGGATTAGATGGAGTCGATACTTGTAAAAGAGATGATGGTCCCGCTGGAAGATTACGCCACCGTGTCGGAGGACGCCACCTTATATGAGGCCGTCCGTGCTCTGGAGGAGGCACAGAAAACCTTCAACGCCGGCGCCTACAAACACCGGGCTGTACTGGTCTATAACGCAAGGGGTAAAATCGTGGGCAAACTGAGCCAGTTGGATGTGCTCAAAGCCCTTGAACCCAAATATCAGGATGTCAGCGATTTCAAGGAACTGGACGGCTACGGCATCAATGCGGATTATATCCGGAACCTGGTCAAGGAACTCGGGCTGCTGAGAAAGCCCTTGGACGACATCTGCCGGAAAGCGGCGGCCGTTAAAGTTAAAAACGTAATGTATTCCCCGTCCGAGGGGGAATACGTGGATGAAAAGGCTTCCCTCAACGAGGCGGTGATTCAGTTGTTGATGGGAAAGCACCAGTCGCTTCTGGTGACCCGCGGGAAAGAAATCACGGGCATCCTGCGGCTGACGGATGTGTTTAAAAAAGTTGCCGATATAATCAG
>QZJS01000066.1 GCA_003597945.1 Desulfobacteraceae bacterium
CTGGTAATAAGCCTCCATGCTCGACGGCAGGTCCAGATGAACCACCACGCGGATATCGGGCTTGTCGATGCCCATGCCGAAGGCCACGGTGGCTACCATTATCAGCCCGTCTTCCATTAAAAACCGGTGCTGATTTTGTCGGCGGACCCCGCTGTCCAGACCGGCGTGGTAGGGCAGGGCCGCGATCCCCTTTTCCTCCAGCCAGCGGGCCACGGCATCGGCCCGTTTGCGGGTGCGCACGTAAACAATGCCCGCGTGCCCGCTGTGCCGCTCCCACAGGACCGCAAGCAACTGCTGCTTGTCGTTGTTTTTGATCTGGACGCGGTAGAAGATGTTGGGCCGGTCAAAACCGGCCACAAAACGGGCCGCATGGGCCAGCCGGAGTTTGTCGATAATCTCTTTGCGGGTGGCGATATCGGCGGTGGCGGTCATGGCAATCCGGGGCACTTCCGGAAAGCGTCGGGTGACATCGGCGATCTGGAGGTATTCGGGACGGAAATCATGACCCCACTGGGAGACGCAATGGGCTTCGTCAATGGCAAACAGCGCCAGGTTCATATGGGCCAATAGGTTCTGAAACCGGTGCGTGAGCAGTCGCTCCGGGGCCACATAGAGCAGGTCGCAGTCGCCGGCGGCCGCCATGGCCTCCACCCGGGCGGCATCGGCCGCGGAAAGACTGGAATTGAGGAAATGGGCCCGAACCCCGTATTGTTGCAGATCCGCCACCTGGTCCTGCATCAGGGCGATCAGGGGGGAGATCACCACGCCAATGCCGTCACGGATCATGGACGGGATTTGAAAACACAAGGATTTGCCGCTGCCGGTGGGCATGAGCGCAAAAACATCACGGCCGGCCACCAGGGCGTCGATGATGGCTTTCTGATGATCCAGGAAGCGCGGGAAGCCGAACACCTGCGTAAGGATCGACTCGGGGCTGGTGTTGCGTTGGGGTATGGATTGTTTCGGCATCTTGTCGTACCCGTTTTCTCCGGAAGAAGATATTCTCAAACGATGATGACGGGAGTATGAGCCGTCCTGCCATCCGGAGATCCGCGTCAGGGGCAATAGTATTGCATGATGGCGTCGCACAGGCCGTCAATGGTGTACTGGTCGGCCGTGACATGCACCGGAAATCCGTTTTCCCGGGCCGTGTCGGCGGTGATGGGGCCGATGGCCGCGATGGCGACGTTTTGAATCAGGTCCCTGAAGCGGTTTTCCGGCAGCAGGGCCTTGAAATTGGTCACGGTGGACGAACTGGTGAAGGTGATCATGTCAATCTTCCCGGCGGCCAGGGCCGCGACAATGTCGTCGTCGCCTTCTCCGTCCCGGATGGTTCGGTAGACCGGAATTTCATCCACCACGGCCCCCATGCGGGTCAGTTCTACCGGCAGAATGGGCCGGGCTTCTTTGGCCCGGGGGAGCAGTACTCGCTTGCCCGCCATTGGCTCTTTTTTGAAAGCGTCGATGACCGATTCGGCCCGGAAGGAAGCCGGCAGGATGTCGGTTTTGATTCCAAAGCCCAGCAGGCGCTCGGCCGTGGCCGGGCCGATGACCGCGGTGCGAATCCGGCCCAAAGCCCGAACGTCCAGCCCGGCGTAAAACAGGCGCTTGAAAAAGAAATCCACGCCGTTGACACTGGTGAAAATCAGCCAGTCGTATGCGGTGATTTCCGAAATGGCCCGATCCATGGATCCATAGTCTTCTTCGGGAATGATCCGGATGGCCGGGACCTCATGGCAGACGGCCCCCAGCTCGGCAAGCCGGCTTACCAGATCGCTGGCCTGTGCCCGGGCACGGGTTACCACAATGGATTTGCCGAACAGCGGCCGGGTTTCAAACCATTTCATCTTTTCCCGCAGCCGCACCACCTCGCCGACGACGATCAGGGCCGGCGGCGCCATGCCCGCGTCCGCGGCAACATCGGCAATGGTCCCCAACGTGCCGGTCACGGTCTGCTGGCGCGGGGTGGTACCCCACCGGACCAGGGCCGCCGGGGTTTGCCGGGACATGCCGTAATGCAGCAGGCGCTCGGCAATAAAAGTCAGATTCTTGACGCCCATGAAAAAAACCAGGGTGCCGCCCCCCTGGGCAAGGGCCTGCCAGTTGATGGACGAAGTCTCCTTGGCGGGGTCCTCGTGTCCGGTGACAAAGGTGACGCTGGAGGTAAACTGACGGTGGGTCAGGGGGATGCCCGCGTATGCCGGCGCGGCAACGGCCGAGGTCACGCCCGGGACGACTTCAAAATCGATCCCTTCCTCGATGAGGCGCTCCACCTCTTCGCCGCCCCGGCCGAAAATGAAAGGGTCTCCGCCCTTGAGGCGGGCCACAATACGGCCCTGTCCGGCTTTTTCAACGATCAGGTCGTTGATGCCGGCCTGGGGAAGGGTATGATCCCCGCCTTTCTTGCCCACGTAAATCAACTCCGCGTCCGGCCCGGCATGGGCCAGCAGTTCGGGCGCGGCCAGGTAATCATAAATGACCACATCGCTTCGGGCAATGCAGGATCGGCCTTTTAGCGTCAGCAGTCCCGGATCTCCGGGGCCGGCGCCGATCAAATAGACTTTTCCAGCGGTTTTGCTCATGAAATTCAGGCTTTCTCTATCAGGCGGGCCGAGTCCTCGCCGCCGCCCGTGTTTATCCTTGCTTCGGGAATATCCGTGCAAGGGGAAAAATGCGTTGCAGATCCCGTTCTAACCATGATCGAGCCGGGCGTCATCAATGGCCGCAGCTCGTGCAACTGGTGGCGCTGCATCCCGTACAAGATGACGCCCCCGCGGACCGGCTGACGGTTTCACCGCCGCCGCCCCTGCTGACAAACCCGCAGGCCGACATCATCCGCTTGACTTTCCGGTTCCCGCATGCCGGACATTTCGGCTTGTCGCTCCCCATGATCAGACATTCAAATTTTTTATCGCACGCATCGCAATGATATTCATATATCGGCATGGTTTGTTCTCCTTGCATCCGCCGGATCAATTTTTAAATTTTAAGAATAAATATATAATTCATATCCCGATGGATGTAAACAGTAAGCATTGATTTGCTGAAAATCAATAAAGACAGGCCGGTAAACATCATTGTGAAAAGTGATTGTGTTTCTCATAAAAGATTTCACACACCATTTGGAATCAAAATCTTTTACGAGAGCGTCATGGTCAGTTGCTGTGCAGGCTGGAATCGCTTGCCCTGATGAGGCGCAGGGCCGCGGTGATATCTTCCCACGCGTCATGGCCCAGGTCCTGGGCCTGTTGAAAGGCGTCCAGGGCTTCCTCCAGCCGGCTCCGGCTCAGGTAGAGCCGGCCGAGGCGGTGCTGGAACAGGCCGTTTTCCGGATCAATGTCAACGGCCTGTTTGCCGAACATCAGGGCGATGTCGGCGTTTTCTCCCCGGGCGTCGTAGAGAGCGCTGAGGGCCGACAGGGAAGCGGCGTCGTGGGGGTTGTTTTTCAGGGCGGTTTTATAGGCGGTTTCCGCCTCGGCAATCCGGTTGAGGGACGTGAGGGCGTCTCCCAGGAGCCGCTGGGCCGCCGCGGATTTCGGATTCAGGCGCGAAGCGGCCTCTAAGTGAGGGATTCCCTTTTCCGGCTGCTTGATCTCCAGGTAGACCCGGCCGGTCTGAAGGGCGATTTCAAATACGCCCGCATCGATTTGTCCGGCCTGGAGAAAGTAATCCAGTGCCCGGGAATAATCTTTTTTGAGAAAATAGACGTATCCCACGTTGTAGACCGGCATAATCTCTTTTGTATCCAACTCCATGGCCGTTGTGAAATAGCCCAGGGCCGCATCCAGCTCTCCCCGGATGCCGTGACAGACTCCCATGCTGTTATGCACGTTGATGTTTTTGGGATCCAGCATCAGGGCCAGACGGTATTCCGAGATGGCTCCGTCGATGTCGTTTTCCTGGTAAAACCGGTCGCCGCTGATATTGAGGCTGACCGCGTCAAAGGCCGTGACGGCGCCGGGGCCGAAAAACGCCGCGTGAGCGATGGCTTTTCCGGCGTTGTCGATGATCCGGTATTTTTCATAAGACAGGGTGGGGAACATGGCCACCCCCACGCTAAGGGTTTCGGCCCGACCTTCCGAAAACCGTTTTTTGATGGTCTCGGCCACAGCCATGCACTGGCTCTGGGTTTTTTCCGGCACCAGGCATCCCAGCAGTTCATGGTCGATCCGGCCCCATATCCCGTTGGTTTTCCGGCACACCGCCTGAAGTATCCGGGCCAGATGGATAACGACATTGTCGGCGGCGGCGCTGTCTGGTTCCATATGCTCGATTTTGAATGCCAGTGCCCCGAATCGGGGCCAATCGGAGATCACCGGCCATGACGTGTGGCTCAGGGTGTCGAACAACTCCACGTCGGGAAACGCCTTTTGCAGGCTCTGGACGGAGATGATGTCGGGATGGTCCGTGGGTTCGGTCTCTGCCTGTTCCCGGGCGCTGGAAAAGAGGAAGTGATCGTCTAACGTCCGGCTACGGGCCTGTTGGTCAGGGCTGTGCATGCTGGTCCCCTTTCAGAAGGGTTTGAATGGCGAAAAGGATTTCCGGCAGTTCATCCGTTTGAACCGTCCGCATGTCCATCAGATACAGGTCATCGATGATCCGTCCGATGATGGGGGGCGATTGCCGCCGCATCCGGTTTTCAATCATTGCCGCGTTCATGTTGCTAATCGTGATCCCCACTCCCCGGCTGGGCAGTTCCAGGAGCGGAAGGGCGCCCCCGCCGGCTCTGGACGGCAGGTCGCGCAATGCTGCCGATACGCGGGAATCTGCCATCGCGTCGATCATGGATTTGAGGGCTTCGGCCCGGGCGGCGATGTCAGGCATGGGACAGGTGAGCATGCGCAATGTGGGAATGGCCGCCACGGCGGTTTTTTCATCCCGGTAGAGGCGCAGCGTGCTTTCCAGGCCGGCCAGGGTCATCTTGTCGATGCGCAGGGCCCGGGTCAGGGGGTTCTGCTTGATTTTGTCGATAATCGGCTTGGTTCCCACGATAATGCCGGCCTGGGGGCCGCCCAGAAGCTTGTCCCCGCTGAAGGTGACGATATCGACCCCGGCGGCCACCGATTCCTGGACCGTGGGTTCCTTTGTCAGGCCGTACCGGGAAAAATCCACGAACGTGCCGCTTCCCAGATCCTCCATGACCGGCAGGCCGTATTTTTCACCTAATGCCACAAGATCCGCCAGGGATACCGATGCGGTAAAGCCCACCATTCCGAAATTGCTGGCATGCACCTTGAGGAGCAGTCCGGTCTCAGGGGTGATGGCCCGCTGGTAGTCGGCCGGATGGGTGCGGTTGGTGGTCCCCACTTCCTTGAGAATGGCTCCGCTTTTGGCCATGACGTCGGGGATCCGAAAGGAACCGCCGATTTCCACCAGCTCTCCCCGTGACACGATGACCTCCCGATTCCGGGCAATGGTATCTAAGCTCAGCAGAACGGCCGCCGCGTTGTTGTTGACCACCATGGCCGCTTCCGCGCCGCTGATCTCACAGATCAGGTCTTCCACGAGGCTGTAGCGGGATCCGCGTTTTCCGGCGGCAATATTATATTCCAGGTTCGAATACCGGCCTGCGATGGAAAGGATATGATCCACGGCCGGCTGGGCCAGCAGGGACCGACCGAGATTGGTATGCACCACCACGCCCGTGGCGTTGATGGTGCGGGTCAGATTGAGGGCCATGGTCGCGCGGGTGGTTTGGGCGATCTCGGCAAGCAGGGCCGCATCCGCGATTTCGGCGTCGGTCATGGCCGGGTCATCGGCGAGGATGGCGTTTCGATATCGGCTCAGGACCCGCCGGACGGCGGATGTCAGAACGGTTTTTGGAATGTCGGCAAAGGCCGTATCCGCGGCGGCAAGATTGAGAAGATGATCCACGCCCGGCAGTTTGCGGAGCAGCGCCTGCCGGGCCGGATTCATGTTGTCTGTTTTATCGGATTGATTCATTATTTATTTCAATTTTCATATGGCCGGTTTCAGAACACACCCGATTTCGCGGCCTTTCCCGCAACCCCGTGTGGCGGGTTTGGTCAATGCGTTATGACCGGCTTTTGCCGGCTCGATGCACGTGTTCTGATCCCATATCATTTCAGGCAGATGGTTTTCAACCTAAAAAATTTTCAAGAATTGCTCCGGCTTCGGCATTATTTATACAAAGACCGCCGGCGATACGTTGAACCGTTCACTTAATCGTTTGACTTGACGGAGGTTGAGATGCCGTTTGCCGGACAAAATTTCCGATACAACGCCCTGGCTTCCGATGTCGGAAAGGTCCGACTGCTTAAGGCCATGTTCACCCATCAATGCGGCCAGCGCATTTCTCGGTTCCCCTTGTATCTCATTGATATGCCGGGATTCATAGGTCTCAATCAGACTGCCGATGGTCTCCATGAGAGAGGACAGGGGATGGTTTTCCGTATTGCCGACTTCATCGATCAAGCCGTCAAGAAGTTCGGTCAGCCGGTTATAGTCGTCTTCATTATGCGGCACGGAAAATACGGGCCGGATATCAGGCCAGACTTTCGCGATTTTTTTAAGCTGGGTATTCATTTTTTCCTCCAGGCTCCGCGATCATATTCGCTGTGAGTCAACATATGCCGGATGTAAATCCGTTTGGTGGTATAGTGAACGGCGGCGATCAGGCGGACTCTATTGCCGCCGATATTAAAAACCGTTAAGTTGTCAACAGTATCAGCGCTCGGAAAAGTTTGCCGAAGATTATGAAATGATATGAAATCCGTGTGTTTGACGATTCGATGCCAGGATTCAAGAGCAGTGGAACAATCCGGGTGTTTTTCGGCAAATTCCATCAAACGCTTTCGAGTGATGATATGCATATGGATAAACTATCTCATATTGAGATAGATGTCAATCGGTTTTAAGCTAAAGTATTCACCTGAAAAATCTTTATGATCCGTATATTCTGCGCTATGATGTTATTTAACTATAAAAATATCATCAGGAGGATGCCATGAAAGCCGCCAAAGATTATATTGTGTTTCCGCTGGATGTGGCCTCGGTGAAAGAGGCCGCCGCTTATGTGGAGCGGTTGTCGGACTGGGTGGGGATGTTTAAGGTCGGCCTGGAGCTGTTTATCCAGGCCGGACCGGAGATCGTCGATATTATCCGAAAAAACGGGAAAACCGAGATTTTTCTGGACTTGAAACTTCACGACATCCCGGCCACGGTGGCCCGGGCCATGGCCCGGATCGCCGATATGGGGGTGAGGTTTGCCACGGTGCATTGCGGAGAAACGCCCCGGATGCTCGAGGCCGCGGTTACGGGCGCGGCCGGGCGGGTAGGGGTCCTCGGGGTCACCCTTCTGACCAGCATCACGCCCGAAGACATCCAGATATCGGGATACCGGGACGAATTCGCCATTGACCTGCCCCGACTGGTGATCAAGCGGGCCGAGGCGGCCCGGGCCGCCGGGTGCGCGGGCGTGGTCTGCTCGGGCCACGAGGTCCGGCAGATCAAGGAGGCCTTCGGCCGGGATTTCGTCGCCATCACCCCCGGCATCCGGCCGGCCTGGGACATCAACGACGCCGACGACCAGCGCCGCATCATGACCCCCGACCAGGCGATTCGCAACGGCGCCGACTACCTGGTCATCGGCCGGCCCATCCGGGACGCCGAAGATCCGGCCGCTGCGGCCCAGTACATCGCCGATGAAATCGCGGGGGCACTTTGATTGAGAAAGCAAGAAATTCAGACATGCAGTGACCCGGAAAACCTGTTAATAATGCCGGGGAAATAATCAGCCCTTATACATAGATAGAGCCGACCGGCTCCGCCAGTCCATCCTGAAAAAAGCCTTTTCCGGCCGGCTGGTTCCCCGGGACAGCGGCACGTCCGCCCCGGCGTGTTCGGTTGCAAGGGGCATATAAAATACCTGTTGCGGCCAGCAACTTCCTCGCAACCGCTGTTGCCATGCAGCCATTTGATTTTGCGATCACATTAAACTGTTTTCGACATCCCGGCCCGTGCGTTCAACCACTATAGGCCACGGGCGATATTTCATTGATGGCGTGAATGATTGCACGTTTGATATGGTTTTCAGTAAATTTATGTACACTATTTACATTTGTACATTTATCGTGTACAAAGATAAAAAAATGTATAAACCAGCTCATTACGGTTCAATAAAATGAACACAAAACAGCCTCTCCATCATCGGGAAATTACGGCACTCGAAATTCTCAAGGCCGCGGCAGCGGCTTTTGAGGAAGCCACCGGATGCGCGATCCGGATTCTCAAGGATGCGCCCGCCGGGAAACAGAGGCCGGATGCGGTGGTCCGCATCGAGCCGCCGGAAGGTCCGGCAAAAGAATATGTTGTGGAGATCAAAGCCGGTCTCACCCCGGCGACCCTGGGCCATGCGGCCCAGCAGGTCCGCCGGTTTGAACAACCCGGAATACTCGTTACCCGTCGGGTCGGCCCGCCCATGGCCGAGCGCTTGAAAAAGATGGATATCGGATTTATCGATACCGCCGGAAACGCCTATATCAACGACCCGCCCCTGTTTATTTATGTTACGGGCCGCAAAAAAACGGAGCCCCCTTTTAAAATCGCCACCGGCCGGGCGTTCCGGCCCACCGGCCTGAAGGTGGTTTTCGCGCTGCTCTGCCGGCCGGAACTGGTGAACGCCCCATACCGGGATATCGTGGTCCTGACCGGCGTGGCCCAGGGCACCGTGGGCTGGGTCATCAATGACCTCAAACAGCAGAATTTCCTGACCGACCGGGGAAAATATGGCCGCAAGCTGACCAATGCCCCCAAGTTGCTGGATGCGTGGGTTGAACATTATGCCCGGGAACTCCGGCCCAAATTATACATAGGCAGATACACCACAAAAAAAACCGGGTGGTGGAAACACATGGGCGGGGGAGCCGATGACGCCTGTCTGGGGGGAGAACCGGCCGCGGCCGTTTTAACGGATTATCTCCAACCCGAACGCATCACGGTTTATGTTCCCGATGACATCAACACGTTTCTTCTCACCCACCAGTTGAAAAAAGACCCGGACGGCGAAGTGGAATTGCTGAAAAAATTCTGGGCCTTTGATTATCCGTGGGATCATCCGGGGAATTATCCGGGCATCGCCCCGCCCCTGCTGGTCTATGCCGACCTCATGGCAACGGGAAACGACAGAAATATTGAAGCCGGCGGCATGATTCATGAAAAATTCATCCATCGACTTGTCAAGGAAGTGTGATCCTTCCACCATCGCCTGTCTGCTTAAAATCCGGGATCAGGCTGAACATCTGGCGGTGGATTTCTTTGTGGTGGGTGCTCTGGCTCGACGGCTCATCCTGGAACAATATTATGATCTGCCGATACGGGTCGCCACTCTTGATATTGATATCGCCATTACCGTGGCGGACTGGGACGGGTATGAACGACTAAGGGAGAGTCTGATTTTAAGCCGATCTTTTATCCCGGACCCCAAAGTGTATCATCGCCTGTGGTTTAACCAAACCCATCCCGTGGATATGATTCCCTTCGGCGCGGTGGAAACATCCGAAGGGCTGATACGCTGGCCCCCGGACCAGTCCATTGAAATGAACGTTACCGGTTTTCAGGATGCCTTCAATGATGCCATTCAGGTGAGTCTCGCGGACCATCTGCGGGTCCGGTTTGTTTCCCTGCCGGGCATGGCGGTGCTGAAATTGATCGCCTGGCGGGACCGGCATCATGAATTTCCCGAAAAAGACGCAGTGGATATTGCGACGCTTTTAAAATATTATCCGGATGCGGGAAATGAGGAACGCATGTTTGCGGAACACGCCGATCTGATGGCGGCGGCGGAATTTGACTTTGAAACAGCAGGCGCGCGGCTCCTGGGCCGGGACATGGCAAAAATCATGAGTCCCCAGACGCGGAAAATGATATTGGAAATTTTAACCGTTTTCACGGACCCGGACGCTAACGACCGACTGACCCTGGTGGTCTCCCGCCGGCTTCCGGGCCAAGATTATGAAACTGCTTTGAAATTATTGATAAACCTTAAATCAGGAATTCAGGACATCCCCCAACCCCATGACGACTTCGGAAATTGTCCAAAAACTCTGGAATTACTGCAATGTCCTGCGGGACGACGGCATGAGCTACGGCGATTACGTGGAGCAGTTGACCTATCTGCTGTTTTTGAAAATGGCCGATGAACGGACCCGGCCGCCCCACAACCAGCCCAGCCCCCTGCCGGATGCGTATAACTGGCAAAGCCTGCTCAACAAAGACGGGGACGCGCTATTTGACCATTACCGCCATTTGCTGGAGGACCTGGGCAAAAAGCCCAACCTGATGGGGCTCATTTTCGGAAAAGCCCAGAACAAGTTCCAGGACCCGGCCAAGCTGCGGCGGGTGATCGTGGATCTGATCAACAAGGAAAACTGGTCC
>QZJS01000121.1 GCA_003597945.1 Desulfobacteraceae bacterium
TTTCCGGACGCCAGACCTGGGCGTTGAAAATCAAAGTATCCGGGTCCTGGACCACCCGTCGGGCGTAGGCGGGTATCCGGTCGCCCCGGCCGTCGCGCCAGTATACCCGCAACCGGTAAAGATCAAGATGGTAAAAGGCACCCGCTGTGAGCCGGATTTCCCAGACGCCTTCAGCAACGACGCGTTGCAGCCGGTACTGGTCCATTTCCCGCCACCCGGTCCGGTCACACAGAAGGTAAATCGTTTCCGCGTTTGGCGCCCATTCCCTGAAAATCCATTCAAAACCGTCAAAATGCAGGCCGAAAAATTCATGGCCGGACGCGAAATCCGCCAAAGACATTTTACCGCCGGTCAACCGGTTTTCAGCGGTCACTACTTTGGCAGCGCGGCGCCTGATATCGGCTTGAAAGGGCGCAAGAAGCCCATCCGATGCCGGCAGGCCGCCGGCCGCCATGTGGATGTGAGCGTCGGGGGAGGTGGTGTCCGTCATTTAGCTGATTCCATCTGATAAAAAACTCGGTATTTCATATGCTCGGTCATATATTCAGGTGAGCAGAGGACGTTTGAGCATCCGTTCATACAGATCGATGTACTGACGGGCCGTCACGTCATGGTTGAAGGTTTCGTGCGCGTGCGTCATGATCCGCTGGATTTCGGCCTCGCGTTGTCGCGCCGGCCGGGCAATAAAGCGCATGGCTTCATGAATTCCCCAGAGCAGGCCTCCGGTATCATAGGTTTCAAAAATAAATCCGTTTCCATGATGATTGGCTGCATCCAGGTGTGAAATCGTATCGTGAATGCCGCCCGTATCCCGTGCCACGGGAAGTGAACCATAAATGGGGGCGATCATCTGGGCCAGTCCGCAGGGCTCAAACAGGGACGGCATTAAAATAAAATCCGAAGCCGCGTAAGCAATGCGCGACAGGCGTTCATTGAAGTCCCAGACCGCTACCCGGTCCTGGATGCCGTGAAAATTGGCGATGTCGGAAAAATGACGCTTGAAAGGGCCGTCGGCCACAAACACCATCTGGAGATTTTGATCATGGTAGGTATCGATCACATGGAAAAGAACATCGGCCAGCAATTGACAGCCTTTCTGAATGGTGTCCATGCGATGGGGCCAGAAAAACAGGGGCGCCCGGTCATCCTGGATCAGCCCCAGCGTCTTTTGAAGAAACCGCTTGTTGTGCAGTTTGCCGATAACATGGTCTTTCGGGCCGAACTGGCGAACAAGATGTTTATCGGTTGCCGGATTAAAACTCGGGTCCGGGGCGTTTAAAATGCCGGTGGCGCAATCGGCATAAAATTTGTTTTGCAGTTCCCGCCGAAGATGCGGGGAGACAAACAAATGATGCCCTTCGACGATTTCTTTTAAAAACGTCGGACTCACGGTATTGACGAAATGGGCCGCGAAAACGCCGCTGGTCAGAAAATCCACCGGATTGTTCTCACGGGTGAGTTCGTATTCCTCGGCCATTTTTTCATAGTAAAGATTGTTCCAGAAATAGGCCGCGTCAATGCCCCGGTCTTCGATGTGGGACAGGGTGGTTTTGACGGTGTGGATATTGTGGATGGTAAAAAGGCACGGGATTTCCATGCGCCGCGACATGGCGGGAATCAGGGCGGTCATCCAGTCGTTGCAGTGAATCAGGTCGGGTTTGACCCATGGCACCACATGGTTCATGACTTCCCGCTGAAACGCCAGGGAAATGCGCATGTTTTCCGTGCCGTAACTGGAATAGACATTATGCAGATAAAAAAATGCGCGGTCTTCGGCCAAATGAATCCGGTCTTCCGGCATCCGGCTGCGGATCATCTGATTCTGGTTTTTAAGGATCGGATCCAGATGGTTGTCGAACATGGCCCGGTAATTGGGAAGAGCCACATGGACGTCTGCCCCCTGGTC
The DNA here is from genome assembly GCA_003597945.1 of Desulfobacteraceae bacterium. Classification (GTDB taxonomy): domain Bacteria; phylum Desulfobacterota; class Desulfobacteria; order Desulfobacterales; family Desulfosalsimonadaceae; genus SURF-33. The sequence continues at coordinate 1,907 of QZJS01000121.1, forward strand.
AAAAAGCGCGCTGATCAGCGAGGCGGATACATCAGCCATGCCCCCGGCCTTTGCCGTCATGCTGTGAGCCTCGATCCCCATTCCCTGAGGAAGGTATGTGACTTCCGGAGTGATGATCAGGATGCATGGTTTACGTTCAGGGGTCGTCATTGGCCATCACCATTTCGTAGCATTGAAATCATTGTTGACGTCTTCATAAAAAATGCGGTTTTGCTCCTTCGTTATCGATGCTTACGCCCAGGTGATCAACCCCGGTGCGTACTTTAAAAGGTTGTCGCCTTTCGGGGTAATGCGGCACGTGAGTCCGAAGCGGCCGGAAACGTCGCAGGGCAAAGCGCAGCCATATACAAAATGGCCGTTCCCGTGATTTTCAATGACGTTCATCTTTTCGATCCGAATGGTTTCCAAGTGTTCTACGGACTTCATTTTGCCGTAACAGAGCTCCACTTCCACTTCGTCCGGGGTGAGGTTTCCGAGAAAAACGGATGTGGTTACCTTGAATTCATCACCCACCCGAAAGGGACCGTCGATGTTTCTGACCGGATGGGCGATCTGGATGGCATTCCATTCGGATTTGAGCCGCTGATGAAGGGTTTTGAGTTTTTGGGCTTCCTTTGCGCCGTCGGCCAGGAGCGTGTCGAAATGCTCGGCGGCCGTAATATAGGATGCGACATATTTGCCAACCATGCCGTGAGCGCAGAACTGTTTGAGCGCCATTTTCATGGACGCCTTCATTTTATGGATCCATTTGTCGGGCGTGTCGCCGTTTTTGCGGTCGTAGAAACAGGGGATGACCTCGTTTTCCAGGACATTGTAGAGTGCCTGGCTTTCCACGTCGTCCTGGTATTCATAATCATGATATTCCTCGCCGTTTCCGATTTTCCAGCCGGTTTCCGGACTGTATCCTTCGCACCACCACCCGTCTAACACACTGACGTTTAAGACGCCGTTGGCCGCGGCCTTGATCCCGGAAGTGCCGCAGGCCTCAAAGGGTCTTCGGGGGGTGTTGAGCCAGATATCGCAGCCCTGAATCAGGTGCCGGGCGATGTAGGGATCATAGTCTTCTAAAAAAATGAAGCGGTGGCGTATTTTTTCCCGGCGGGCGAACTGGATCAGGCTGCGGATGACCTCCTTGCCTTCATTGTCTTTGGGGTGGGCTTTGCCGGCCATGATGATCTGTACCGGGTGTTCCCGGGACGAGAGCATGGCTTCGAAACGCTCGGGGTCCCGCATGAGCAGGTAGGCGCGTTTATATGTGGCGAATCGTCTGGCAAAGCCGATGGTAAGCGCGTCATGATCCAGAACGGCCGCCGCGCCTTCCATGATGGATTTGGGCGCGTTCCGGCGGCCGTATTGTGTGACCATCAGGTTCCGGCAGGTGCGGATGAGCCGGGCCCGGCTCATCTCATGGGATCGCCACAGTTCCTCGTCATAGATGTCGTCTATACGATCGATCATTTCCGGTTTACGCCAGGTTTTGAGATTCCAGTTGGGGCCGAGATACCGATCGAAAAGCATGGCGTTTTCTATGGAGATCCAGGAAGGCACATGGACGCCGTTGGTGATATGGCCGATGGGCACTTCATTTTCGGGCAGAGCCGGCCACACGCTGTTCCACATTTTGCGGGCTACTTTGCCGTGCAGTTCGCTGACGCCGTTTAAGTACCGCGCCATGCGCAGACCAAGCCCAAACATGGAAAAATGCGTCTGATTGCCGTTTATGCCGATCCGGCCCCAGCTCAGGATGTCGTTGATGTTTATTCCGAATTCTTTTTCATAGGGTTTGAGATAGGGAAGCACCATGTCCATGGGAAATTCATCGTGACCAGCGGCCACCGGCGTGTGCGTGGTAAAGACCGTGGCCCGTGGGATGACTTCCTGGGCCGTATCCAGATCGATGCCGTATTTCCGAATTACCTGGGCCAGTCGTTCCACTCCCACAAAAGAACAGTGGCCTTCGTTGAGATGGCACACTTCGGGGTGAATACCCATGGCCTCAAGCGCGCGCATGCCGCCGATGCCGAGGATGACTTCCTGGGCCAGGCGGATTTTGGCGTCCGCGGCATACAATCGCGATGTGATATTTCGTTTTTCCGGCGGGTTTTCACGAACATTGGTGTCGAGCAGATACAGGGGAATCCGACCCACCATGATCTTAAACACCTGGACGTATATATAACCTTCCGGTCCGGCGATGGTGATATAGAGGTCGTTGCCATCAATGTCTCTGGCCCGGTCAATGGGAAGCTGGAACAGATCGGTTTCCGGATAATCTTCCTGCTGCCAGCCGTTGTTGTCCATGTACTGGTGGAAATAACCTTTGCGATATAAAAGACCGACGGCAACTAAGGGTTCGCCCCGGTCGGAGGCGGCCTTGAGATGATCGCCGGCCAGCATGCCGAGCCCCCCGGCATAAAGGGGCAGGCTTTCATGAATACCGTATTCCATGGAAAAATAGGCGACGGTTCCCTTGACCCGCGGATCGGTTTCCACGCGTTTAGCCGGTTTTTGCACCTGGTTTTCAAAGGCTTCCTGCACCCGCTGAAAATGGGCCATGAAACTTTCATCATGGGAGATGGCTTCCAGTTGTTTCTGGGGGATCATGGTGAAGAAATTGATGGGATTCCGGCCGGACCGGCTCCATATTTTGGCGTCGATGCGTCGCAGCAGCTCAATGGCGTCGAGGTTCCACGTCCACCAGAGATTGAGCACAATTTTTTCGGCAAAAGACAGTGATTCCGGTACTTTGGGATAGATCTGGTAGGTCTGGATATAACTCATATGTTACCCTTTCTATGGCTAAATGCTGACAACAGCGTTATCGCTTCCGGAAAAACCGCTGGGGACATAGTTGTCCGCGGCCGCGTCATTGATCCATGTCTGGTCGTCCACCAGGTAGCGGAACTCATAATCCCTGCCGGTTTCAAGATCTATCGTCAGGGTGAAGGCGCCGTCTTTGAGCTTTTTCATGGGCGTCTGCCGGGTGCTCCAGTTGTTGAATTCTCCCACGATATGGACGTGGGCGGCTTCGGGGACTTCGTCCGGCGACAGGCGAAAGGTCACCTTGCAGACCGGTTTTGTTTTCAGGTACTGTTTTTTAAGGCTCATACGACCTCCTATATTTAATGTTGTTTTAAAGGGTTCGCTTGCGCCCTGTTTATGATGATCTCTCATTATTTTTTATGTAAAATATTCCAAACCCGGAGCCATTCGCTGACACCCCACGCCTGGGCGTCGCATCCCCGCTGGGTATGGGGATAATTCCCGTCGACGATTTCAGGTATCTGGCCGGCGCTGCCGCTGTTTATAAGCAGGCTGCTGCTGCCCAGCAGGGAAAGGGCGGTTTTTTTGCCGGCTGGGCCGTAGGCCATGTGCCAGGCTTCACAAAAGGCCGGAAATACCCATGTCCATGCCGTGCCGTTATGATATGCGGGCTTGCGCCGGGCATCCTCATTGCCCGTGTAGACGCCCTGATATGGTCGGTGCGGATCATTGCAGGGCCGGCCGTTATAGACGACCGGCAGCGGATGGGTGACGGGCCGGTCCGCGAGGCTTCGAATCGCGCCCGGCACGATCAGTGTTTCGCAGTTATGAACAATCCGCCGGATCATATCAATGTCAACGACGGCTCCCAATGTCACGGCATATAGCTGGTTCGGCCGCAGGGCGTCGTCTTGGGCCGCTGCCGCGGCACAAACGCCCGGGTCGGCATGAAGGCAGTCGGAAAGATAACCTTCTGTTTTTCGGTAGAAAAGGTCTCGTATGGCCTTCTCCACCCTGCCGGCCAGTTCGGTCCAGTGGGCCCTTTTTTTATGTATATCAATACGGGAGAGGAATCGCAAGGCATAATGCCAGAGGGCCTGTATTTCCACGGGGTATCCCATGCGCGGGGTGGCCGCCGGGAAGTTGGTGTCCATCCAGGTGAAATGAGAGGGGCTGAAGATCAGGCCGGAATCCGGATCCATGCGGATACCGTTGGGTGTGCCGGCCATATAGGATTCGGCGATGGAGATCAGGACTTCCCGGATGGTCCGGTTGCCGCATGGGGCATCCGGAAAACCGAAATCTCCGGAGGCGGTGATGAATTCATCGCAGGCCACGAAAAACCAGAGGGGCGCATCGGATGTATCCCGGTTTTCCGCATTATCTCCCCGGATCATATTGGGCAGGGTCCCGTCTTTTTCAAACCGGGCAAACTGTTTTAAAATGGGTCCGGTTTCAGCAAACATTTCAGCCGCGATCAGGCCCCGGGCCGCAATCAGGGTATCCCGGCCCCAGTCGAGAAACCAGGGATATCCGGCGATGACGGTTTTGAGATTTTCCCGCCGGACCACGTAATGTTTCAGGGCCGCGGTCATGGCCTCACCCGGTTTCATGGCCGGCGAGGCAATGATTGACGATGCCGGCGGCGCCTGGCCAATGGCCTTGCCGGCTTCAGGATTATCAATATCGGTTGATGCGGATACCAGGACGGTTTCATCGCCCTTGAGAATCAGTTTGAAATACCCCGGGCTGAACAGGTCGGTATGGGCATCCATGCCGCGTTCGGCTTCCATGGGAAGATGGATCATGTAATGCCATTCGGGTTCCCATACAAACGTTCCCGATGACGCCTGCATGTCAAGTTTCCGATCCGGCGCCGGCTGAAACAAAAACCCGTTTGACCGGTGCCGGCATTTTGACGGCCAGGCATGTTCGGCGCCGAGATAGGCTTTGGTGATTTCATGAAAACTGCGGTCATCGATATCGGGGCGGATAATGATGGTCACGGGTTTATCGGCCGGGAGCTGATCATTGCCGTCTTCAGCAATGCGGCGGGAAAAAAACAGGTTGACCTGGTTGCGGTCCGGAACCATTTTTGCCAGCACGTTGAGCATCACATGCTGGCCCTGGCCGGAGGGCATGCAGAAATCCCACCCGCACCCGTTCTCATAGTCACCGGTGAACCTGGAAAGGGCGTCAATGGAGATTTCATGGGAATATCCCTGAAATACCAGCCAGGCCCGGCAACGGATCAGCATCATTCGGCGATCCACCGGGAAATGGGGGTGAGGGTTGGCTCCCAGCAGGGCGTCGTATTTGCTTTGCAGAACCCCCCATGCCGCATGTGCCCGCATCATACCGCCCCGGCCGTTGGTGTCGATGAAACAAAGGGGGGATGCAAGCAGGCGTCCGCGGTCGAATTGCCGCCGCACCCGGATGTTTTCCGCATGGGTCAGAAACAGAAGGTGAGCGTCGACATGGGTGTGCCGGTCCCCACCGAACAGGGAAAATTTGAGCATTGCCCGGATATGTCGCTGCCGGGCGGGTCGTGGCGGGAATAAGGTAAAGTGTGAGCCGTCATCGGACTGGGTGCTGTTTGCAACACCCACTGTAACCTGCTGAGCGTTTTGCGTTTCCATGAGGGCCGCCCGGAAAGGACTGGGGGCTTTGAGCATCAGGAAATGATCCGGCGGAATCATGACCTGCCGTCGGCTGTCTTCGGGCCATTGCCATAGTGTCACGCGGGGTTCTGAGGAATACGGGTTCATGTCGCGGCAGAATGCCATTGGATCAGCGGCCAGGGCCGCAGCGGCCGTATCGGGATCAAAGTCGGAAAGATCCGACATGCCGTGATGGAATCGCCGAATGTCTAAGGCCAGGGCGCGAAGGCACTGGCGTCGCGTACGATCCGGAATGGAAAACACAGATGAAGGATCAATGGTGAGCAGTCCGCGGTCAGTCGGGTCCGCCGTCAGACAGCACACCTGACCGGGCATAAGATTGATGCGCCGCGTATCGCCGACGGCATCAACGCCGACGTTCTGGTCGTTTAAGAGATCGTGGAAAGAAACATCCTGAATGCCGGCTTCGTCAGCGTTCCAGGAGGCCACAGCCGGATGTTCGCAATCCAGGTTGACGGCGATGATAAGCCGTTTGTTGCCCGGCCGGTGATGCCGAAGCAGAACAAGCGTATTTTCCGAATCTTTCTGGATCAGCCGGATATCCGTCTGATCAAAAAAAGCAGGATGGGACCGCAACAGGAGATTGATGCGCCGGATGGGTTCCACCTGGTTATGGGGGGATCCCCAGTTGAGGGAAGATGCGTCATGAACATTGATTTTTTCCGTGGCGAACCACTCCACGCCGTTGGCGAACCCGAAGCCTCCCTGGACCGAGCAGAAGGCGCAAAGGGCCGTGCGCATGGCGGAGTAAACGGGCGATACCGAAGCCATGCGGTTGTTGTCGTGGGTTTCGGCAAAATGGATCATGACCCCGTCTTCTTCGGAGATTCCAAGGGCGCCGGGCAGGTAATCCGCGATCTGGCGCCGGTCGTAATTCTGGAACAGCTCGGAATAGGCCCAGTTGAAGCCCGCGATGTTCAAGAGATCGCGGGTGACGGAAATTTTGCCCCCAAGCCCTTCCAGAAAAAAGATCGTGTCCGGAAACGCTTCCCGCACGGACGCGATGATGTAGCGCCAGGCGGGGGCGGGGATCATATACCCGGCATCGCAACGGAATCCGTCCACCCCGCGGCGACACCAGGTCAGAAAAACATCGGCCATGTACTGCCATAGTTCCCTGTGTCCATAGTCGAGCCGGGTGAGATCCTCCCAGACCACTCCCCAGGCCCCGGGAGCTTCGATTCTGCCGTCTTTGTCGCGCACCAGCCATTCCGGATGGGTTTCATGAAGGCCGGCGGCCCATCCCGTATGATTGGGGGCAATATCGATGATGATTTTCGCTTGCCGGGCGTGAACGGCATCTACGAGCTCGATAAACTGTTCCAGAGGGGTTGCCGTGGGATCAAACACAGCCAGTGCCGGATCAATGGCCGTGAAATTCAAGGCCGCATAGGGACTGCCGAAGCGTCCCATCCGGCCGTAGGTGGTGGGCGTCGGATTCACCGGCAGCAGATGCAGTATCCGGCATCCCAGGTGACCGATGATGAAATCGAGATGGGCGATGAGATCCCGAAACGTTCCGGACGGCGGAATCACTGTGTAACCGCTTTCATCAAGACGTTTGACCATTTCGGCGTGATCATGGGCCGCCTTGAAAGCTCCGGATTTATTGGGTCCGAACTGCCGCACAAAGGCATTGTAAATGATATTGGCGCAACAGGTATCGGCCGGCTCGACATTAAGGCAGACATTGTCCCCGGGCGGCCAGGCGGGCGTGGTCTCATCCGATTCCAGAAAATAGCATTTGGCTTCGAAATGACCGACTTCGGAAAGCCCCAGGGTCAACTGATGGAAGCCGGGGCGGACACGGATCATGGGCAGATCATACCAGTCCCGGGCAAGAACCGGTTCACGCTTTGCGACGGCCCGGATAATTTCGCGGCGTATGATGTTGCCATGCGCCAGATTGGTCCGAAGCCATGCCTGGCCCGGGCGGTCTTCGGAAAGGGTTAATGTAAAGGTAATGCTGTCTCCCTTAAACATCACCCTGTGCAGCCCGGGCGCCGGCGAGTGCGTCAGATGCATGATGCTCCCTGCTGATAAAATGAAATTGTAGGCGATAGATATTGATTCGGGAAAGAGGTTGCAGGCATGAGCCTGAAAATATATTTTTATCGCATGCCGTGCATTTTCAGTCAAGTTTCGTTTTATACTTGTTTTAGTTATGTTTAAAGGTTTGTCCGAATCAAATATTATGATAATAAGATATGAGAATATAAGACTTCAGAGAGATTTCCCCGGAGTTTCTTCTCCCAATAAAAGCGGGAACAGGCGGGGTAATTTTTTTGATGAAGCGTATCATGATTTATTCTATAAATTTATGACGATTTAAGGGAGATGCCATGAATTTTGTGATTATCGGCGGGGATGCTGCCGGCATGAGCGCGGCGAGCCGTGCCCGTCGGAACCAGCCGGACATGCAGATAACGGTTCTGGAACAGACCAGTGACGTGTCTTACAGCGCATGCGGTATGCCTTATAACATCGCGGACCCGGTAAGAAAAATTGATGATCTGGTGGTGCGCCGTGCGTCGGTTTTCAGACAGAAGCAGAACATCAATCTTCTGACCGGCCATCGCGCGGATTTTATCGATCGTGCCAACAAGATGGTGGGCGGGCAGTCGGCGGACGGCAGGATGTTTCAATATCCTTATGACAAGCTGCTGATCGCCACCGGCGCATCCCCCATCCGGCCGGAGCTTCCCGGACTTGATCTGCCCGGGGTCATGACGCTTAAAAGCCTTAAAGACGGCCGGATGATCAAACAGCAAATGGCGGATCAATCCGTTTCCCGGGTGGTCATCATCGGCATGGGTTATATCGGTATGGAAATGGCGGAGGCGTTTTCGGCGCGTAATCTTGAGGTGGATATGATCAGCATCGATTTTCTGCCGGGGTTTCATTCCCGTATACAGGATATCGTTCGTGAAACCCTTGAGGCCCATG
>QZJS01000086.1 GCA_003597945.1 Desulfobacteraceae bacterium
CATGGAACTCACGAGCTGATAGGCATCCTGGCCCCGGGACGAATCTTCGGATTTCAAATCCGCCGACAGGGCATATACCACCGGCGGTGAAAGGAGGCCGGTCATGGGATGGATATTTTTCTGAATCTGTTCCACACCGGCAAACACCCAGGTCGCCAGTGCATATTCACCGAACAGAATCAGGGCAACCCCGCATTGATTCAGCAGAGCGACGACCCGCGGGATGTATGCGTCATTTTTTTCGGCCTGGAGCAGCGGCAGCAGAGGAATCAGCGCGAAACGAAGATAAATGGCGGTAGGGCGCCAGTCTGAAGGATTTAAAACCGTTTCCACCACGTCCATGACAGCTTTCCGATTTTCATCATCGGCTGTGCGGTATACATCGCAAAGTTTTTGGAGTATGGCTTCAGCGCCCGTCATATCTCCGGTGAGATATCGTTCCCGGATGCGTTCGGGCACCTGGTCGAGGTCGTCGTCAAATGTAACATCAGGCTGCGGGATTTCCGACTGACCAGCTGTTTCAGGATGCGCAACATCAGATTTTCCTTCATCAACGCTATCGCCTATATCGGCGCTTTGAACGTCGAACGCTTCTTTGCCGGAATCCTGTTCATTTGCTTTTTGTTCATCAGGCTCTTGTTTGCCGGTTTCATGTCCGCCGGCTTTTGCCTGGGATATATCATAAACCTGACGGTCGAACAAGATGCCCGCAATCCGGTTTCTGACCGCGATATCACGCCAGAACCCCGGGCCCGCATCGTTAGTGCCCGATGATTGCACCGAAGCCGAAATAAACGTCATCAGCTCATCAAAAGTGACCCGGGAGGCAAAAGTGATACTGTTTAGCCGGACCACGTTTAAAAATTTCAATAAACTTCCGGCCACGGTTTCAAATCCGGTGATATCCACCTTGACACCATTGACCAGCAGCGTTTTGTGGACCCGGGAAATGGTCAGCGCGGATTGCATGGGAAAATAGGACCGCAGCTTGGCGTGCAGGCGGTTGACGGCTTCCAAGGCCACCGGATTTTTGCCGGGATAGAGTTTCAACTTGCTGTAGGCGCCAAGAATGGCGCTGAAAATCTTTGCAATAATTTTTAATTCCGCCGGAGCGATTTGACGGGCCGAGCCGTCAGGTACATAGGCATTCTTATCGACGAAATCCGATGTCCGGTCGTTTGATTCCGGTATTGCGTTGTCCGTTTCCGTTTCAAGCCTGGTATAAGTGACCTGACGCGGCAGAATATGGGTAAGACGATTATCTACGGAAAACCTCTTCCAGAATCCCGGGGTGACGGCTTTCCGATTCGTCCGGCTCATGGCTTCCATCACCCCAAGAAGCTCATTCTGGTCAAAACCTTTTCTGAAGGTCAGACTCTTTAGCTGGAGATGCTCCCACAAATCAATAATCTTTGCCGCCGCAGCGTCCTTTGTTTCCAGCCGGCGGCTGTTGATCAGAATTTCCTGCTTTTCCGCAATAATGCTAAATCGTTCCACATCATCCGTGACTCTGGAAACCATCTTGTCAAGATGGTCCATTGCCGATGTCACGGATTTACTTTCGACAGGATACAAGCTGATATTGCGCACGGCGATGATCAATGCACGAAGCACTTTGGGTATGGCGGCAAAACCGGCCTCGCTCAGAGGCGTATCGCCGAGTTCTTCGGCCCCTGCTTTTTCTGCTGGTTTTTCAACGTCATCGGTTTCCGGAATGTCGTCTTCAAGTGTTTCCGGAATTTCTCCCAATCCAAAAACCCGCTGATTTTGATCCGCCTGGAGACGGGTATATAGCCCCTCTTTTACCACGTTCCCGGAATGCTTAAAATGATAGGCAAGGGGGGCGGCCGACGGCAGTAGATCCTCATTGTAGAGTTTTTCATGATAGGTGCCGATCTCTTCATGGAAATGGCGCTTCTGGTCCGGCCGGATCCCGCCGTAAATGATTTCCCGGACGCTGCGACTCGAAAACCGGATGTTTTCGTCATTTTCCTTAAATTGCGATTTGACGATCCCGTGAGCCAGACCCTTATTAAGAAAATCATGGATCCGCGAAGATTTCTCACTGTAACTGCCGGTCAGCATGCTCAGCGATATGGATTCCCCGAATGCCGAAGCACATTCTAAAAACCGTTTACTCTCCTCATCGAGCGTGTTTATTTTCTGCTGGATAATTTCTTCCAGGGTCTTTGGGAAATATCGTTTTTCAAGTCGCGCCATCTTCCAGTCACGGCCCTTGAGCTGGATTCTCTGGTCCGTGATCATCTTGCGGAGCATTTCGACCATAAACAACGGGTTTCCCTGGGTCATGCCCACCAGTTCCTGAATCAGATTATGCGGCATCCCGATACCGGGGAAGGTCATGTTGATGAATTTTTCGACATGATCAACGGCCAGCGGCGTAAGCATGATGCTTTGCACGGCCAGTTCCATGCCATATGCGGATCTAAACAGCGACAGTGGCACGGCTTCCGGCTGTGTCTGTTTTTCTTCAACCGCGGTCCCGCAGACAAACAATCGCATTATGTTGGTACGGATAATCACCCGGATCAGTTGAAGGGATGCGGGGTCGGCATAGTGGAGGTCATCCACGAGGATCACCAAGGGAAGTTTACCGGCAAGGGCTGAGAAAAAACGGGCGAATGTCCTGAAAATTTCTTCACGCTGATGCTGGGCGATGTCGGGTATCTGCGATGCGCCGGCGACCATCTGGGGAATGATCTGGCTTAAGGCATCCACCTCTTTTTTCGTCATGGACTCCAGAACCTCGACCCCCCTGTCTTCCCGCTGGTTCATCAGGGCCATGACCACATAAGCAATCAGATAATAAGGCCGATATGATTCTGAAATAACGCCGGAAACCCGGATAATATTGTATTTGGTTTTTTCCAGGTTTCGATGAACCGTATCGATAAAGCTGGTTTTACCCATCCCCGGCGCGCCGTCGATGATGACGACCTGGCCGGCGCCTTCACCGAACTTTTTTAACGCCAGGCCGATCTGATCAAATTGGGATTTCCTGCCGACGATCCCGGCGGTTTGAAGATAGTGAACCGCCTGTCGGCTCACCATGCCTGCATCGGCGTAGCGGTTTCGGCCCCCTTCCTTGGCATGGTGGAGGGCATTTTTAACCTGATGGACAAGATCCTCGCCGGAAGCGGCATCATCCGGAGCCGAAGCGATGCCAACGCTTACGGTCAGCGGGATTTCCGCGCCCGCATCAGGTGAAAAAAATACATTATTATTGATTTGATAAAACAGTTCCGCGACGAGGCTCAAGGCCGCCTGTTTATTTTTTCCGGGCAGCAGCAGCATGAACTCATCCCCGGCATACAGGATGGGAAGACCCTTTTCCAGGGAGACGTCTTTAAGGATACCAGCCACATGCGCCAGTGCCTGGTCGCCGATGGTGCTGCCATACTGCGTATTGATCCGTTTAAAAAAATCAATATCGATCATCACCAGGGAAACCGGCTGCTGTTCAAGCACGCTCCAGTCAATGTTGTGCTTGAGATAATGCAGCAGGAACCGTCGATTGTTCAGGCCCGTCAGATAGTCCTCAAACATCAGGGCGGACGGGTCCTTCCCGACATTTTGAAGAAAATAAAGCAGTTTCTGATATTTCATGAATGCCTCAGAAAAACGGTCAAAACGAGGTCATTACTCGGATCCTACCAAAGGCAGTTCCTTGTCGATTTTAAAAACCACCAGAAATTTTGCGCCTTTGTCCGCATCATCTTCCGGAGAGACACATCTGCGCTTCAATGACTGGAGCAGTTCGCCGTCCCCTTCCTCCCGGATCCGGGTCAGAAAGAACCGTTTTCCCTTAAATCCGGGGCCGTTTTCCATAAACAGAAATGCTGCGTGGGGATTTAACTGCAGATTGGCATGGGTCAAGCGTTCCCGCATGATCATGGCTACGGTGCCGTCATCCATGATATGCGGCCGGGCATAAACGGCTGCATCCACTTTACCGTTGTTGTCGGCAGTTGCCAGTACACCGACGCCTTTTTTATTTTCAAAATAGTCTTTCAGATCCATTATTACCTCCCTGTCGAACGCCGGTCGCTTGACCGTCCCGGTTAACCGTTGTTATCCATTAATCCTGCAAGTTCCCCGTCGCCCAGTCCGAAAAACTTTTCCAGCCGTTCGATCTGGGTATCCGCGGGCACACGGACCCCCCGTTCCAGTTCACTGTACCGTGACTGGGGTATGCCCACGGCCTGGGCCACTGCTTTTGTATCCATATTCCGGTCGTTCCGCAACGCCATGATTTTGTTTCCAAAAACGCTCATATTGTTTCCTCCGTATATGATTAAAACCGCTCAATCAGCTTATCGATGAGAAACGAACTTTCCCGCATGGCCTGTTCGCCGAATGGGCCGAACCATTGGGATATTTTTTCAAATTCCGCGATAAACGCGGATTTATCTCCGGTATCAAGCATATCGATACTGTCGTTTAACATGCCGATATATTCCTTGAGCAGGGTGCGCCGCTCAGGGGATGCAAAAATAATTTCGGCATACAAAGACGGGTCCTGGGCGAACAGACGGCCCACCATTCCTAATTCAAGACGATAAATGGGACTTGAAAATTCAAGGGTCCGGGCAAGGGGAATATTTTTCCGGGCCAGAAACCGGCCAAAGGCAAACGTGGCGAAATGGCGCAGGGACTGGACAATGGCCATCACCTCGTCATGCTCCTGTGGATCGGATGTTACGATGACCGCGCCCCAGGCGGAAAGCTGGTCGATCACCCACTGGCATGAACCGGGATCACGGCCGGGGGTGGCCACGATAATCTGCTTGTCCAAGGTGGATGTGGTGGGCCCGAACAGGGGATGCAGCCCCAGGACGGGCCCCTGGTGTGCCGCCAGCATGGCGTCCACAGGGGTCTTCTTGATGCTGGTAAGATCGGTCAGCACGGCTGAAGGCGGCAGATGGGGAGCAATCCGGCGGATAATATCATCCGTGGCCGCAATGGGTACGGTAACAATGGCCAGATCGATCCCATTGCACAGCGCACCGGCATCCTGCCAGTCGTTGCGTCCCATGAGCCGCACCTCGTATCCGGCGCCGGCAAACCATTTTTCAAAATACCGGCCCATCTCGCCATATCCGCCCACGATGAGCACTTTAGCGCCTGTCCGGATGCCGGTCCGGGCCATATGCCCGCTCTGGGCCACCCGCGACTGCCGCAGGATGATCCGGTAAAGCTCTTCAATGTAATCCGGATCCACGCCGGCGTCTCTGGCCTGCCGCCGGCGCGCATAAAGCAGGTCCTCTTCCCGGGCCGGGTGATAAACCGGCAGTTGATGAGCCTGCTTCAGCGCCATGACCTGTTTCACCTGCTCCTGGCGCTTTGCCAGCAAGTCCACAACCTTCAGGTCGATGGCATCAATTTCGGTGCGCAACCGTTCCAGTTCACTTCGGTACGCGTCATCAGCATGATCCATAAGCAATATCCCCGTTTACGGTAAAATCCTGGCTGGTGTTATCCGGCACGGCTTACACTTTATATGCAATGTCTTTTTTTATCAACAGGAAACCCGTTGTGAAAACTCCCATTTCAGGTGTGATGACTGATCGTAATGCACGGGCATGAACAATTTTATACACGGTAAAGAAACACAAAGAGTCAAGGCAGGGGATCAAAAAGAGGGGAACGCTGAACGCGAGAAATTAATCTTATTATAAGATTAAATTTGAAGGCTTTCCTTTCTCTCCGGGTACGGGGAAAGAAAGGAAAGCACCGTTTAACAAAACTGCGGATGGAAAAATTATGCGCCTGCCGCCTTATCGCTGCAGATCAAAATTATAGCCGATGGTAAAGGTAAAATAATCGGCGTCATCATCCGCAAAAACCCTGTTGTAAAGAGCCAGCAGTTCAAAATTCCGGAGAAAATTAATTCCGCCACCCGCGGCGATCATCAAATCCGTTCCATCATCTTTATTCTTTACAGTTCCATAGCCGGGAATCTTGGATTCCACCTCGATCTCCCACATGTTAAACCCCAACCCGCCTCGCAGAAAAAGATCGAACTGATCGGTTTTGACCGGATAAAAATCCAAAAAGGGATAGACTTCAATCATGGCGGCGTCGATATCTGCTTTTGCTCCCATTAATTGTTGATCAGCCATGGCAGTGGTATAGGCCAAATGCACACCCCAGGATAGGATATCGGTGGCGGGCGCCTTCAACTGGGCCCCGAATGTGTACCCCTCGTCAACAACGTCTCCATAATCACCCGTGGGCATATGAATCCCGCCCTTGATCCCGAGCTCCATGGCAAAGCCGGTGGACGCCATCATTAAAAACAGTGCGGAAACAATTACTGCCAATCCTTTTCTTTTCATTTTCCCCTCCTAAATAATTATCTTTTTAAATTGCATTAACGGTCCGATCAGCCCGTGCATATGCGGCCCGCCGCCGTCTGATATCCGTCACCCCAGCAAAACACCATGCAGAAAAAGGGTCACGCTTTTTATTTGATTGGAACCCATACACCCATAAGCTATGTATTGCAACATTTTTCAAACAAACCACCATGATGCTTTTACGCTTGTTAAGTATATTCCTTTTACGATATCCACTGTAAACCGATATTTTAAGGCATCGTTTCCTTTTTTCTTGCACCAAGACCGCAAAACCGTTAAAAAATACAGAACAACGTCTAATACTGATTAAAAATATCGACAGGAACAAGACAAAGGATGCAAATGGCCGTTCGTGCTAAGATTACAAATATCCGTCCTGACGTGCAACGGTTGATATATCTCATGACGGCCTTATGTTGCGCCCTCTTCCTGGCCCAATGTGATACGCACGTTCCCGTCAAAAAAACACCGCCGCCGTCTTTATTCCCGGAATCCCGTATCGTGTCACCGTCAACACCGATCCAGCCGTCAGTTGAAACGCAAATTGATGAGATCAGAAGTTTATATCGCGCCCTCCGGCTTTCCGGAAAGCTGCGGTATGATATTTTTCGAAAAGCCATGATCGGTCACGGACGCATCGGTTTTAAACGGACGGACATCATCACGATCGTCGATTATACGCGGCCCTCAGCGGAAAAACGGCTTTTTGTCATCGACTTGAAAACCCCGAGAATCCTATATCACACCCATGTAACCCACGGTCTGAATTCCGGCTTCATTCATGCCAGAAATTTTTCCAACGAACTGGGCTCAAAACAGAGCAGCCTGGGTTTCTTCAAAACCGCGGAAACCTATTTCGGGAGATACGGGTATTCTCTGCGGCTGGATGGCTTGGAACCGGGGATCAACGACCTGGCGAGAAAACGCGATATCGTTATTCACGGCGCGCCTTACGCAAACCCCGCCAATATCGCCAAATACGGGTATCTCGGCACCAGCTGGGGATGTCCGGCCCTGCCCGAGGATACCACCGGACTGATCATCGACGCCATCAAGGAAGGCAGTTGCCTTTACATCTACGCCGACGATCAAACCTACCTGTCGCATTCGGCCTTTGTGGAACGCCGGCGCGAAAGCGGCGGCGAATGCCAGTTCTGACGACACAGCCGCGCGGATACCGACAGAATGAACCTTCCCGCCTTCACCTTCCGCCTGCCCGCCTGGGTGGATGTTTTTTTAAACCATCAACCCGCTGTATATTCAACCATCGAAGACCGGATGCGGCTGGTAGTGGACCTTGCCCGCAAAAATATCGCCAATGAGAGCGGCGGACCTTTCGGGGCGGCGGTATTCGACGCGTCCGGTACACTGATAACGCCCGGCGTCAATCTCGTAATAACCGCCAACTGCTCGGTCCTTCACGCGGAAATCACGGCTATGGTCATGGCCCAGAAAATCCTCGGACGATACGATATCAGCGACGGCGGCAGAATGAATTTCGAACTGGTATCCTCATCGGAACCCTGCGCCATGTGTTTCGGGGCCATCCCGTGGTCCGGCGTTCGCCGGCTGGTCTGCGGGGCCAGGGCCGAAGACGCCGAAGCCGTAGGGTTTGACGAAGGTCCGAAACCGGCTGACTGGGTCAGGGCCCTAACGGATCGCGGGATTGAGGTCACGCGGGATGTTCTACGGTCGGAAGCCGTATCCGTGCTGAAAGATTACGCGGCCGGCGGCGGATTAATTTACAACGCCGGGCAGCCGCTTGTTCCTTGAATCCATAG
Source organism: Desulfobacteraceae bacterium (assembly GCA_003597945.1). GTDB lineage: Bacteria > Desulfobacterota > Desulfobacteria > Desulfobacterales > Desulfosalsimonadaceae > SURF-33. Next base: position 8,162 of record QZJS01000086.1, read on the forward strand.
TTGATGGTCCGGCAATAAGTCGGATGGCGAACGAGATCGAGGATTTCGGGGAAAAAAGCGATTTTCATGGATGCGTTGGGAATTGCAAACTGTTTGAGGAGCCCGCGACGAGTTTTTGCCATTCAGCATCCATGAAAATCGCGCCCCGAAAGACTCTCGAAGTGAGCGATTTGACTTATTGCCGGACCATCTTCTTTCAGCCCAGTTTGTTTTTCAGCAGCGTGTTGACGATCTGCGGGTTGGCCTTGCCCCTGGTTTCCTTCATGATCTGGCCCACGAAAAACCCCATCAATTTGGTCTTTCCGCCCCGGTAGCTTTCCACTTCCGACGGATTGGCCGCCAGGACCCGGTCCACGATCGCTTCAAGGGCCGCTTCATCGGTCACCTGGACCAGTTCCTTCCGGGATACGACTGCTTCAGGGCTTTCGCCGGTCTGGACCATTTCGTCGAAGATCGTTTTGGCGATCTTTCCACTGATGGTTCCGTTCTCGACCAGGGCCAGCAATTCCGCCATGCGCTCGGGGCTTACCGGCGTGTCCGCAATGGTTCTTCCTTCCGCGTTGAGCAGGGCCAGAAGGGGACCCATAACCCAGTTGCTGACCAACTTGGGAGCGTTGATTTGTCGGACGCACGCCTCGAAATAATCAGCCAGTTCCTTAGATGAGGTCAGGATGTCCGCGTCATGTTCGGGCAGCCCGAAATTATCGACAAACCGGGCCTTGCGGGCCCGGGGCAGTTCGGGAAGGGTTTTTCGTATGGTTTCGATCCATGCGTCGTCGATCACCAGCGGCACCAGGTCGGGATCGGAGAAATACCGGTAATCATGGGCCTCTTCCTTTCCCCGCATGGAAACGGTGCGCTGCCGGCCGCTGTCCCAGAGACGGGTTTCCTGGATAATGACCCCGCCGTCTTCCAAAACCGCGATCTGCCGCTTGATCTCATAGGCCAAGGCGCTTTCCACGAACTTGAATGAATTGATGTTTTTGACTTCCGTGCGGGTGCCGAGGGGGTCGCTTCCAGCGGGGCGCACCGACACATTGGCGTCGCAACGGAAACTTCCTTCCTCCATGTTGCCGTCACTGATGTCAAGATACCGGAGAATGGCCCGCAACTGGCGGAGATAGGCCCCGGCTTCCCGGGGGGACCGGATGTCGGGTTCGGAAACGATTTCGATGAGCGGAACGCCGGTGCGGTTTAAATCGACCCGACTGTGGGGCCGGTCCGGGTCATGGATCAGCTTTCCGGCGTCTTCCTCCATGTGGATGCGCGTCAGGCCGATTTTCCGGCTGTTGCCGCCGTCGGCATCGACCTCCACATATCCCCCCTCGGCAATGGGAAGCTCATACTGGGAGATCTGGTATCCCTTGGGCAGATCCGGATAAAAGTAATTCTTACGGGCGAAGCGGCTTTTGGGGGCGATATCGCAATTTGTCGCCAGGGCCATTTTTATGGCGTATTCCACCACTATGCGATTGAGCACCGGCAGCACGCCCGGCATGCCGAGACAGACCGGACAGACATGGGTGTTGGGCGGCGCGCCAAAGGCGGTGTCGCAGCCGCAGAAAATCTTGGTGCGGGTTTTGAGCTGGGCATGCACTTCCAGGCCGATGACCGGTTCGAATTCCATGTGGATATCCTTCTGACCTTTTATGATTTGTCTGGGATTTTATGCTATTGTTTTAAGGGCATCGTCAAGCCTTATTTGTTTGTTTTTGCCGGGCGCGGGTCTGTTTTATCAACACCTGAACGAATGGCCGGGCGCGCCGTTTTCTTTTGACAAAAGCCGGGCGACAACTATATGTGTATGCCTTAAAAGAAGGCAAGGAGTGCATTGAGAATGAAATTTTTTCTGTGTGTTATCGGCATGGTGATGATTATCGAGGGGCTGCCGTATTTCGGATTTCCGGACCGGATGAAGGCCATGATGAGAGTCGTCCTGGAGATGCCCGATGATTCTTTACGCAAATTAGGGTTCGGGCTTATGGTGGCCGGGCTGGCGCTTGTTTATTTCGGCAACGCCTGATGATTATTGACGGCCTTGTAAAAAGTCCAATATCTGCGTTACGCGCAATCTCTCAGAATTTCACGTACGCTAAGTACGCTGCATTCTTCGATATTGCGCAAGC